>NZ_JACVTS010000029.1:0-59676 GCF_016624545.1 Erwinia sp. S38
GGCACAGGTTGACGATCTGGAAGTGGCCGCTGACGGCCTGAGCATTACGGGGACCGGCGAACCGGGTGCTTCCATCACCGTTCGTGATGCTGACGGCAACGTCATCAGCCTCCCGGGTGCCGTGGTGGGCGAAGATGGTAACTTCACCGTAACGCTGAGCACCCCTCAGACCAACGGCGAAACCCTCTCCGTTACCCAGACCGACGAAGCGGGCAACCCGTCCGATCCGGCCACCGTTGATGCGGGCGACACCACGCCTCCGGCGCAGGTTGACGATCTGATCGTATCCAATGACGGTCTGACTATTATCGGTACCGGCGAACCGGGTGCCTCCATCACCGTTCGTGATGCTGACGGCAACATTATCAGCCTCCCTGGTGCGGTTGTAGGTGAAGACGGCAACTTTGTCGTGAACCTGAACCCGGCACAGACCAACGGTGAAACCCTCTCCGTTATTCAAACCGATGAAGCGGGCAACCCGTCCGATCCGGCCACCGTTGACGCGGGCGATACCACGCCTCCGGCGCAGGTAGACGATCTGGAAGTGGCCGCTGACGGCCTGACGATTACGGGTACCGGTGAACCGGGTGCAGCCATCACCGTTCGTGATGCTGACGGCAACATTATCAGCCTCCCGGGTACTGTGGTGGGCGAAGACGGCAACTTCACCGTAACGCTGAGCACGCCTCAGACCAACGGCGAAACCCTCTCCGTCATTCAGACCGATGAAGCAGGCAATCCGTCCGATCCAACCACCGTTGACGCGGGCGATACCACGCCTCCGGTACAGGTAGGGGATCTGGACGTGGCACTTAACGGCCTGAGCATCACGGGTACTGGCGAGCCAGGTGCGAGCATCACCGTACGTAATGCCGCCGGCACTGTGATCAGCGTGGCAGGAGCCATCGTTGGAGAAGACGGTAACTTCACTGTAACCCTGACTTCCGCGCAGACCAATGGCCAGGCGCTGACCGTCCAGCAGACCGATCCAGCGGGCAACCCATCGCCAACTGCACCGGTTACTGCACACGACACTACGCCACCGGATGCTCCAACCGGACTGTCTATCAACACGGCGGGTACGGTGATTACCGGTACCGGTGAGCCTGGCTCAACCGTGACGGTGAAAGATGCCAACGGCAATACCATCAGTCCGGCGAACGTGAAGGTTGGAGATAATGGTTCCTTTACCGTTAATCTGACTACGCCGCAAACCAATGGTACGCAGCTGTCGGTTACGCTGACGGATGCCGCGAACAACCCATCAACGGCGTCGTCGGTGAAAGCCGCGATCATCGTGACGGCAACGCCGGATACCGGTGAAGTGGACTTCCTGACGCACACGGGAAGCGTACAGTCCACGGCGATTGGTGCGGACAGCAAGACTGCATTACTGACTGTGGGTCTTGGGGCGAATCTGCTGAATATTACCCTTCTGGGTAGCAACCCATATCTGCAGTTCACCGTGGGGGCGAATGAGTCTCGAACCTTTACCGTAACCGGCGGTATTAATGGGGCTCAGATTCTTTCAACCGTTTCGGCGTATGTGTACCACGTTAACACCGATGGTTCATTAACCCGTGTTGCCACTGGTCAACTCTACCAGGTACTGCTTGGTCTGACACCTACCTCAGGTTCTCACACCTTTACCATTAACACCGCCGGATCCTATGTTGTTGCGTTGAACACCACAGGTGTCACGGCAATCACCACGAACAACTTGAGCGTAAACGCAGCAACCGACCTGACCACCACTGTGCTTACCAACAGCACCAGTACGACAGGCCACCTGTTAGCCAATGACACCAGCTCCTCTACTGGTGAAATTCCAACAGGCACGCATGTCTCCACGGTGAACGGTACGACGATTGCAACCTCTGGTCTGACCACCATCACTAATGCGTACGGCTCTCTGGCTGTCAACGCGGCGGGGGATTACACCTTCACCCTGGCAGCTAACCTGAAAGTGAACTCGTTGCCAGCAACAACGACCTTTACCTATCAGGTGGTTGATTCGCATAACGTGACGACATCATCGACGCTGACCATTACCCTGCACAACGGGGTGAATACGTTCAGTGCGCTGATGGCGGTGGAATCCTTCGATACTGATGGTGAAGCCTCCGGCACCGTTCACGGCAACGTGCACGATGGCGATACCACCACTCATACCGGCGCAACGCTGAGTATTGATGGTATCAGCCTGACGGATGACGGTACGGCATCGACCACCGTGGATGGCCTGTACGGCACGCTGACTATCAACGCTGACGGTACGTACAGCTATGAATTAAACGAAGGGATCACCGCGGCCGATATCACTTCTAAAGAAGTGTTCTCGTACTCGCTGGTTGAAACCGACGGTTCAATCACGCTGAACTCGCTGACCATTGACCTGGCACCAGCGGTCACTGGCACCAGCGAAGATGACTCTGTTTCCGGCAGTGCCTACAACGACACCTTCACTCTGGGTGACGGGGCAGACACGGTGGTTTACCACCTGCTGGATCAGGATGACTCTACCGGCGGCAACGGTGCGGATACCTGGACCGACTTCACCGTCGGCGAAGACCACATCGATGTCAGTGAACTGCTGCAGGGCTGGGACGGTTCGGCCGCCACTATCGGTAACTATGTCTCGGTAGAACATACCGACGACGGCAATACCGTGGTGTCGATTGACCGTGACGGTGCAGGAACGCAGTACGACTCAACCGAACTGATTACTCTCGAAAATGTGACCGTTACCCTGGACGAATTGCTGCAACAGCACAATACTTCCGTGTAACTAATGATTTAGGGATTTTTCAGTGGCACAGGGAAGTGCCAAAAAATGTAACGTTATTTACTAACGGGGGTAGTGTAGCCAGGGGCTGCCGCACCCCCGTTTCCTGTTACGGTTTGCCTGAAGGAGTACGCGGATTGTTAAATGTTACAACAGTAAAACCCCGCAGACGGGTGAAGCATGTAAGAGATCAGCAACAGCGAACAGGGAAAAGTATTTCTATGATTCATCGCCTAAAACGCAGTACGGCAGGCTTACTTATGCTGACCGGTGTTTTGTTTCCGCTGGCTCCGGCGCAGGCAGAAGAGCTGGATGAAGACGCCCCTTCGCGCATCAGCGCGCAACATCTGGTTACCCAACAAGAACTACCCAGCCTGAACGGCGAAGTCACCGAACTTGTTATAGAAAATACCAACCAGCCGCTGGATATCAGCAAGGCGGTACAGCGCGCGGTACAGTGGCATCCGACAATCAGTGAACAGGTCGGGAAATTATTTGAGCAGTCCGAACAGGTGAATTACGCCCGTTCCAAGTACTATCCGCAAATTAGCGGTGGAATGAATAACGGTATTACCAACACATACAGTGGACACGGTTACAGCCCGTCGCTGGTCCTTTCGCTTTCCCAGATGCTGTATGACTTCGGTAAAGTCTCCAGCTCTGTGCGTTCTGCGAATGCCGGCGTGGCACAACAGCAGGCCCAGGTATTGGTGAGCATCGACAAGGTTGCTCATGATACGGCCGCTGCATTAGTACAGGTTCAGGGATATCAGGAGCTGGTTGCCATCGCACAGGCGCAGCTGGACTCGTTGAACACCATTGGCGGCCTGGCCCGCGAGCGTAACGATCAGGGAGCCAGCTCGCTATCGGACGTGGTACAGACCAACACCCGTATAGAAGGCGCGCGCGCGACGCTGATGCAGTATCGCGCCAACCTCGATCGCTGGCGCGCAACGCTGGCCACCTATCTCGGCTGGAAAGCGGTGAATAAAGTCACCAACGACTTCCCGGCAAAGCTGACGAAAGCCTGTGAAGTGACCCAGGTTGACGATCGCTTAATCCCTTCCGTGCTGGCCGCGTGGGCACAGGCCAATCAGGCGCAGGCCCAGCTGGATTATGCCGATGCCCAGCGGATGCCGACCATCTCCCTGGAGCCGGAAGTCACCCACTATCTTAACGATCGCTACGCCAACCATCAGACCCTGGACCGCACACAGTATTCGGCGTATGTCCGGGTACAGATGCCGCTGTATCAGGGCGGCGGGCTGGATGCACAGCGTAATGCCGCCATGCATACCCTTGAGGCGGCCAATGCCATGGTGCAGTCGGCGCGTCTGGATGCCCGGCAGCAGCTCAGCGCTTCGCAGAACGAGTCGATGAGCCTCAGCACCACCTTAGCCATTCAGGCCCGTCAGCAGGCGCTCGGTGAAAAAACCCGCGAGCTGTATCAACAGCAGTACCTGCAGCTTGGCACCCGCCAGCTTCTCGACGTGCTGAACGCCGAGCAGGAAATTTATCAGTCCCGTTTTACCGAGCAGCAGACCATCGCCCAGCTCCGTACCCTGCAGCTGGACTGTCTGTACAGCACGGGGCATATCCGCAGTGCTTTTGCCCTGGATAATCAGAAAATCCAGCAGGTGGAGATCCAACCATGAGTCAGCTGCACCAGGAACCTCTCGAACCCGATAACGGCGAGAATAATAATGAGAACAGCCATCTTCACGACTGGGTGACGGCGATTGGCCAGATTGCCAGACACTACCGTCTGGAATATTCCCCCGGCGGTCTGCAGGCCGCCGCCAGCTGGCAGCGGGATAAGCCGCTGGCGGCCATTATTCAAAATCTCGGTCGTCAGGCCGGGCTGTCCGGCCGACTGCTGAACACCGAAGACAGTGAGATCACCAGCTGGCGACTGCCGCTGGTGATCCAGCTGAATGACGGCCAGGTGGGCATTATTGAAACCTTCGACGGCAAAGACGGCATCGGGGTCAGCTTTATCAGTGACGCCCAGCTGGTGACGCAGCTCTCTTTCTCCGAGCTGCTGCCGGACATCCGGCATATTGCCGCCTTCCGTCCCGTTGCCGCAGTAAAAGATGTCCGCGCCGACCGCTATCTGGCGGAATACACGCCGAACTGGCTGCGCGATCTGGTGATGCGCGATATCCGCCCGTACTGGTACGTGATGCTGGCTTCGTTAATCATCAATGTGATGGCGCTGTCCGGGATTATCTTCTCGATGCAGGTGTATGACCGGGTAATCCCGGCGCAGTCCTATCCGACGCTGTACGTGCTGTTTGGCGGCGTGATGATTGCCATTATCTTCTCATTCATCATGCGTATCGCCCGCGGGCACGTGACCGATATTCTTGGCAAACGCGCCGATTTGCGCGTCTCCGATCGGGTCTTTGGCCACGCGCTGCGCCTGCGTAACAGTGCGATCCCCCGCTCCACCGGCAGCTTTATTTCCCAGGTACGTGAACTGGAACAGGTGCGTGAAATGGTCACCTCGACCACCGTGTCTGCCATCGTTGATATGCCCTTCTTCCTGCTGTTTATGGGCGTACTGATCGTGATCTCGCCTTACCTGTCCTGGATAGCACCGGTGGCGACGGTACTGATGCTGGTACCCGGCCTGCTGTTACAGAAAAAGCTGGCGCGGCTGGCACGCCAGGCCTCGATGGAAACCACCCTGCGCAACGCGATTCTGGTGGAGAGTTTGCAGGGCCTGGAAGATATCAAACTGATGCAGGCGGAGCAGCGCTTCCAGCAGCAGTGGAACAGCTACATTCAGATCACCGCACAGTCCGGCATGGCCACCCGCCGCCTGACTCAGGGGCTAATCAGCTGGGGAATGACCGTGCAGAGCCTGGTGTACGCCACCGTGGTGATGATCGGTGCACCGCTGGTGATCAACGGTGATATTACCACCGGTGCGGTGGTGGCAGCGTCGATGCTCTCTTCACGTATGATTGCCCCGATGACCAGCCTGTGCGGCGTGCTGGCACGCTGGCAGCAGGTGAAAGCGGCGAAGGACGGCCTGGATAACATCATGAAGCTGCCGGTGGAAAACGGTGGTGATGAGGCGCGCGTACACTGCGCCACGCTGTACGGTGATTACTATATCCGTTCGGCGGTGTTCCGCTATGACATGGAATCGACCCAGATCCCGCTGCGGGTGAACAAGCTGGATATCCGCCGCGGCGAACGCATTGCCGTGCTGGGCCGCAACGGTGCCGGGAAGTCCACCTTCCTGCAGGCGCTGTCCGGTGGCGTGGAGCTGGCGGACGGCGAGCTGCGGCTGGATAACCTCAGCCTGCCGCATATCGACGTCGCCGACCTGCGGCGCAATATCGGCCTGCTGACCCAGAACGCCCGCATGTTCCACGGCACCCTGCGCGACAACCTGACCATGGGTGCACCGCATGCCCGCGACGAAGATATCTTCGCGGTGCTGGAAGTGTGCGGCGCGGCCGACTTTATCAAACGCCTGCCGCTGGGGCTGGAACACCAGATTATGGAAGGCGGGCTGGGTCTGTCCGGCGGACAGCGTCAGTCCATCCTGCTGGCACGTATGCTGCTGCGTGACCCGAATATCGTGCTGCTGGATGAACCGACCGCCTCGCTGGATGAACACACCGAACGCGACTTCCTGCAGCGCCTTAGCGGCTGGCTGGCCGGTCGTACGCTGATTATCGCCACCCACCGCGCTGCCGTGCTGGAGCTGGCCGAGCGTGTGCTAGTACTGAAGGATGGTGCGCTGGTGATGGACGCGCCGAAGGATAAAGCGATGAATCGTGCCGAAGAGAAAAAACGCACCCTGGAGGTCAGCGATGAAAACAAATTTGCCTGATCTGCCGATCACCCTCGATGGAGCCAAATCTCCGGTACAGCCGGTCTATAACGGTGCCAGTATTACCCTGGCGGACGACATCGATAACAGTGAAAGTGATGAAGTCAAACTGTCCAGCTCCACGCGGATTGTGTGGATCACCGCGCTGATGCTGGCGGTGATTGCCGTCTGGGCGTGGTTTGGCACGCTGGATGAAGTCTCTAACGGTACGGGTAAGGTCATCCCCAGCACCCGTGAGCAGGTACTGCAGTCGCTGGACGGCGGGATCCTCGGCGGCCTGAACGTACGTGAAGGCTCCAAAGTGGAAGCCGGCCAGATCGTGGCGTGGATGGACCCGACCCGATCCGAATCTAACGTCGGTGAAAGCGCGGCCCGCTACCGGGCGGCACTGGCCTCAGCCTCGCGTCTGACGGCGGAAGTGAACGATCTGCCGCTGACCTTCCCGGCCGAACTGGATAAATATGAGTCGTTGAAAGCGACCGAAACCCGGCTGTATAACACCCGCCGTGCCCAGCTGAAAGGGTCGGAAACGCAGATCAATGAAGCGCTGGACCTGGTAAAACGCGAGCTGCAAATCACCGAGCGGCTCGCCACCACCGGCGCGGCCAGTAATGTAGAAGTGCTGCGCCTGCGCCGCCAGAAGGCGGACCTTGACCTGAAGTTGACCGATCTGCGTTCGCAATACTACGTGCAGGCGCGGGAAGAGATGGCCAAAGCCAACGCCGAAGCCGATTCGCTGGCGGAAGTGATCAAGGGCCGTTCAGATTCAGTCGACCGTTTGACCGTACGTTCGCCGGTGCGCGGCATCGTTAAAAATATCAAAGTGAACACCATCGGCGGGGTTATCCCCCCTAACGGCGATCTGATGGAGATTGTGCCGGTTGACGATCGTCTGCTGATCGAAGCCCGCCTGTCGCCGCGCGATATTGCCTTTATCCACCCCGGCCAGAATGCGCTGGTCAAGATCAGCGCCTACGACTATGCCATTTACGGCGGGCTGCACGGCGTGGTTGAGACCATTTCACCGGATACCATTCAGGACGAAGTGAAACCGGAGATTTATTACTACCGCGTATTTATCCGTACCGATGTCGACTATCTGCAGAATAAAAATGGCAAACACTTCTCCATTTCTCCGGGAATGATCGCGTCGGTGGATATTAAAACCGGCGAGAAAACCGTGATGGATTACCTGTTTAAACCGTTTAACCGAGCAAAAGAAGCGCTCAGAGAGCGTTAATAGTCTCTGGAGGAGATGAGATGTCATTAAGCAAACTATTGCAGGCAGCCCGAGATTCTGCCGAAAGCGTGACGACCACAGCACTGCCGGCAGGTCATCCCGGCTGGGTACTCTTTTTCAGTCTCTGTCACGGGAATAAACGTGCACATGTCCATATTGCCAGCGGAAACAGCTTTGAACAGGCCTGGAGTGAGGGCGCGGAAGCGCTGCAAAAATGGAATAAAAAACAAAGCCGCAAGCCGCTCTGGCTGCGGGTGGACGTGGTGGATCAGGTCCGTGCGGTGAGCTGGGAAGATTTACAGCGTGAATTCGGCAAGACGAAACGCAATTACTTTGGCTGCGGGCTTTCTCTGGACAGCCAGTTCACCCTCGCCATGCTGCCTCAGGAACTGTGCGCCAACGCCGTCCTGTATGAAGGCAATAAAAACCTCGCGACGCCGAACGTGATTAACCTGGCGAGCTACGGCCGCCAGCGTTTTGGTCAGCCGTTACAGTGGCCGCAGCGCGACGATGAGATCCTCTGGTGCTTTACCACCAGCGGCGTATTTACCGACGGTCAGCAAACTCTGCCGCTGGAAAATCGCGGGCTGAACGCGGGCTACCGCCGCATTGACAACTGGCCGGGCGAGACGCTGCCACAGGTGATTGATAGCGCCACCAGCTTCCTGGCAGAACAGGTGAAATCTTCCGGTGAGTTTTACTACGGCTGGTTCCCCTGCTTTGACCGCCCTATTGACTCCTACAACGCGCTGCGCCACGCCAGTTCCACCTATGCCCTGCTTGAAGGCTGGGAGAAAAGCCAGCAGCCGCAGCAGATTGAAGCGGTTGAGCGCTCGCTGCGCTACCTGACCGGCAAGCTGATCCACACCCGCAAACTGCCGGATGGCAGCGACGCCGATTTTCTTGTCGATACCGGCAATGAGATCAAGCTGGGCGGCAACGCTGTTTGTATTCTGGCAATGGCTAAATACACCGAACTGACCGGCGATCGTCGTTTTGTTGAGCAGATGGAGCGGCTGGCAAACGGCATCGGCTTTATGCAGACAGATAAGAAATCGTTTGTTCACGTGCTGAACTTCCCCAGCCTGTCGGTGAAGGCAGAACATCGCATCATCTATTACGACGGTGAAGCGGCCTTTGCGCTGATGCGGCTTTACGGCATAACGCGCAATCCGCGCTGGCTGGAGATCGTCGAGCGCGCGTTTGACTACTTTATTGAGAATAAACACTGGCAGGCACACGACCACTGGTTGAGTTACTGCGTTAATGAACTGACGCTGTACCGGCCTGAAGAGCGCTATTTTAAATTCGGGCTGGATAACGTTCGCGACTATCTGAATTTTGTGCTGACGCGCATCACCACTTTCCCGACGTTGCTTGAGCTGATGATGGCGGCGCAGAAGATGATCGTGCGGATGGCCGCCGACGAACGCCACGCCCATCTGCTGTTTGACTTCGATCTGAATAAATTTTACGAGGCGCTGGAGTTCCGCGCCCGCTACCTGCTGAACGGTTTCTTCTGGCCAGAACTGGCGATGTTCTTTAAAAACCCCGAGCGTATTGTTGGCAGCTTCTTTATCCGCCACCACAGCTTCCGAGTGAGGATCGATGATGTTGAACACTATCTTTCAGGCTACGTTGCCTACCACAACTATCTGCGTCAACCCGCTCATGAACAGGCGGCCGCTGTGAAGGCCTCAGTAGCGGCAAAGGCCATGGCTGCACGCGGTGGGCCAAGAAAGTCCGGCGAACCACGGGTGCTGTTCCTGTGTGAAAACCTGCGTAACGTCGGTAACGGTATTGAAGTGGCAACGATGCGCCGCGTCAGGCTGTTTAAAGAGTACCTTGGCGTGGTGCCAACCATTCTAAGTTCGTCGTTTAACCCGGCGCTGGAAGAAACCGCCGAGGCCTTTAAGGCGGCCGGTAAGCTTCCGGCAGAAACTCAGGTGATGAGCATCTATCAGTGGCTTTCACCGCTGTGCGATAGCAAGAAACTCGCACCGCTGGCGGCGATTCCGCAGGGCGTGCTGTTACGTTCAACGGGGGCGAAAGACACGCCGCTGCGCGTGTTGCAGTATGCGCTGCCGGGGCGTGAAGGCGAGCTGAGCTTCGAAGATTATGTCGACAGCCGTCAGCGCATCGTTCTGCGCAAGCACTATACCCAGCGCCAGCAGAGCAGCCTGTTGTCCAGCATTGAGGTCGGCCAGCCAAACGCCGAGAAACTGAGCTGGCGCAGCGACGCGGCGTTTGTCGCGGCGATGGCGATCATGTGCCTCGACCCGCGTACCGAATGGCACTTCCTGGTGGATAAAAACCGTCCGTGGAGCGAGTTTATCCGCCATGCACCACACCTGCACTGCAACGGCACGCTGACCACCCTGTTCCACTCCACCCACAAACTGGCCGATGGCAGGCTGAAGGCAGGCTATGCACGCGTCCTGGACTGCGAGAAAAGTATCGACCAGCTGATCGTGTTAACCGACGGACAGCAGCAGGCGCTGCTCAACAGCGGGTTCCCGGCGCAGCGGCTGCGCGCTATCCCTAACCACATTGATAACCCGCAGGCGACCAAAAAAATCACCAAAAAAGCCAGCAAAAATGTGGTCTATATGGCCCGTTATGCTGAAGAAAAACGCCACGGCCTGCTGATCCGTGTATTTGAGAAAGTACTGAAAGCGGTGCCAGATGCGCAGCTGCATACCTGGGGCGTAGGTCCGCTGCGTGCCGGACTGATTAAACAGGTTCAGGACAAAGGCCTGACGCAGAATATCCATATCAATGGATTCTCCGCCGATGTTGAAGACATCCACCGCCAGGCCTGCTGCGCGGTATTGTGTTCCGACCAGGAAGGTTTCTCGCTGTTTGGCCTGGAAGCACTGGCCTACAGCACACCGCTGGTCAGCTTTAACGTCGATTACGGTCCGCGCGATCTGCTGAGCAACTTCAAGGCAGGCGTGCTGGTTGAAGACGGTAACGAGCAGGCGCTGGCGGATACGTTGATCGATCTGCTTGAGCACCCGGGTAAACTACGCACCATGCGCGGGGCAGCTGCACGCAGCGCGGCACGCTTCTTTACGCCGGTGGTGGCAGAGAAATGGCGGCAGTGGTGGGATGATATGCGCCAGTTGGCGGCCGACCGCGAACAGCAGGCGCTACCAGCCAGCCAGGAGCGCGTCAAAATAAAGCAATAGTCGTTCCGTGCCGTTGGAGATAGCGCCGGCGCCCGGATCAAAATAGTCTGAGACATCACAACATTTATTCAGTTGATGACGGGGGCGGTTAGCATTTTCGCCCCCGATATCCTGGCCATTCCCGCTTTGCGCGACCTGCGCTGAAAAAGTCCCTCATCGTACGTCAGCGATCGCCTTAACTATCATCCGCTAATGACCGCCTGACTGACATCACGCTGTCGATGATATGAATATCATGGCTTCGTTAATGACTGCACAACGGCAAGCCTGTGTCTTTTTGCATAAAACTGGATGGGCTTTTTTGTGCCTGCCTTCGCGCGTTTTTCATTCCGTTGACTTTATCGTTAAGGGCAGGTTGTTAGATTGGTCAACAGCAACACGTTCTTTTAGGAAAACACTGAAGAAAATATCGCTGGAATCGTTAGTATCGCAGGCTGGAGTGAAAATTCACCACGATTTGGTGGCATTGCAGACAATTCTTCGTAAAGAAAGTTCAACAAAGATAAATCCTGGTTTCATCCGAGGCCATTATGAACATATAATGTGCAGCCGGTCACAGTTGACCAGTATTGGGTCGTTTATCAACAGTCTACATGGCGCTACACCTGAAATAATATGAAAAAAAGCATCCGTGCATTTGTCACCCTGTTTCTGGCCGCAGCGGCGTTCAGCCACTCAGCCTTCGCCGTGGTTTATCCGCTTCCGGCCGCCAACAGCCGCCTGATTGGACAGAACCTGGAAATCACTATTCCTGAAGACAGCAAGCTTCCGCTTGAAGCGTTTGCTGCACAATATCAGATGGGTCTGAGCAACCTGATGGAAGCCAACCCGGGCGTTGATGTGTATCTGCCAAAAGCCGGCAGCAAACTGATCATTCCTCAGCAGCTGATCCTGCCAGATGCTCCGCGCGAAGGCATTGTGATCAACAGCGCGGAAATGCGTCTGTACTACTACCCGAAAGGCACGAAAACCGTTGTCGTGCTGCCAATCGGCATCGGTGAATTGGGTAAAGATACGCCGGTTAACTGGACCACTTCCGTTCAGCGTAAAAAAGACGGCCCGACCTGGACCCCGACCAAGAAAATGCACGAAGAGTATGCCGCGCGCGGTGAATCTCTGCCTGCCGTTTTCCCGGCTGGCCCGGATAACCCAATGGGTCTTTATGCGCTGTATATTGGCCGCCTGTACGCCATCCACGGCACCAACGCCAACTTTGGTATCGGCCTGCGCGTAAGCCACGGCTGCGTGCGTCTGCGCGCTGACGATATTAAATGGCTGTTCGACAACGTGCCGGTTGGTACACGCGTGCAGTTTATCGATCAGCCTGTTAAGGCAACGGTCGAGCCGGACGGTTCACGCTATGTCGAGATCCACAACCCGCTGTCGCAGACTGAAGAGCAGTTCCAGTCACGCGAGCCGGTTCCACTGACGCTTACCGCTGCGGTAACGAAAGTGGTTAGCGATGCCAGCGTTAACACCACCAGCATGGAAGACGCGCTGAAAGCGCGTTCCGGTATGCCAGTAAAAGTAAACGGTGAAGCCGATGCCACCGCTCCGGTTGCTGTCCCAGAGCAGGAAGGTGCACTGCCGAAAGAAGAGCCGATGACGCCGGTCACCCCGCAGGGTGCCAACGTGATTGATTCTGTTACCGGTGATGCCACTGCCGCAGCGCAGCAACCCGCTGAACAGGCCGCGGCGGAGCAGCCAGCCACCGAGCAGTCTGCACCGGCAGCGACCGATGCACCCGCTGAAAGCAACGCGCAGACCATTCCTGGTCTGAGCCAGCCAGGCCCAATCTACAGCACGCCGAAATCCTGATTGACATCAGGGGCCGCTCACTGGCCCGGTGATTAAAAACTGCACCTGAAAGGCGGTCAGAGCCGCTGATTAAGGTGCAGTTTTTTTTGCCATAAAGCTTCACTTGCAGAATAATGCACGCCCTCTCCCGGATGGCTGCGGACACCTTCAGCTGCACATCTTCGAATCGCGTCCTGCTCCTTTTTGATCGCCCGCAATTTATATAATCACTTAGAATTAGGCTGCATCTTACTGTCTGATTTAATTAACGAAAATAGGCACAAGCGCACGGAATGACTCGTACTGACCAGGCTAATCGCATTAGCTTAATGCTGCGTTAGCGTTAATTTGCTGATGCCCTCGACAACAATAGGCTTTGGAGAACCCGTGTTGTTCTCACCGCTGGCGTTTGTGTCTCGGCCAGCATTTCCACCGGGAAAGGATGCCACCCTTTCCCTTTTTTTTATCTCGGCTCCCGCCGCCGAAGCACCAGCCAGGCCGCCGCACAGCTAAACACCATCACCAGCATCACTAACAGCACGAAACCATGTGGGTTACCTGAAAGCGGTATCCCTCCCACATTCATGCCGAAAAAACCGGCGACCAGATTAATGGGCAGCGCCAGCACGGTAATCAGCGTCAGGGTAAACAGCGTGCGGTTGCTCTGCTCCAACTGCTGTGCAGCCACTTCTTCCTGCAGCAGACGGATACGTTCGGTCAAACCATTAAGGTCGTTCAGTACCACCGTAAACTCTTCGGTAAACTGCCGCAGATCCTGCACCACGCTGGGGTTCAGCCAGCCGGGAGGCCGGTTTATCAGCCGAAAAAGCGCTGCCGGCTCCGGGGCCAGCAGGCGCTGAAAACGCAGCAGGGTGCGCCGCAGCCTGCCCAGTTCTGCGCGATTGCTTTTAATATGCTGCCCTAGTAGTCTTTCTTCAATCTGATCGACATACTGATTCGACTGGCGCACGATCAAACCGAGTACATCCTCCTGTTCCGCCAGCAGCTGGGCCAGCAGCTCGGTTGGCGATCGCAGGTCCATGGCAATCAGCTTCTGCTGTAACCGCTCCACCAGCCTGACCGGCTTAAAGCGGGCGCTGACCACCAGCCCCGCCCGGCACCAGATCCACAGCGTGGCGGTTTCCTCACCGCTTTCACGCGCATCAAAAATCACGTCGTTCAGCACCGCCATCAGCGCATCGTTCTGCCGCTCAATGCGGGTACTGTGTGAACCGTGCTGGATCTCGTCGAAGAACTCTTCATCTACGGCAAAATGCGTTTGCAGCCAGCGCGCGGCGGCAGCGTGATTCAGATTAACGTGAAGCCACAGAAAGCTATCTTCCGCGCTGCTCTGGCTGTTCCATGCTTCACACGACTGCTGTACGGTCAGACTTTGCGGCTCGCGGCCGTTGAAAAACTGATAGCCATAAATCAGGCCGGAAACATCATCACTAAAGTCGGGTTTTTGCCGCACCAGCGGCAGGCGTTGAGTCATAGTTTTACCAGGCTAAAACAGGGCCGCAATAACCCTATCCTGACCTATGCAGATGACAGTTTTGTTACCGTTGTCGCCGGGTGCGCATTTATTCGCCCGCTTCGTCATTTCTTTGTCATAAAAACTGCGTATTACCGGAGAGTAATTCTGTTTAACAGCACAATGACTACTTTTTAACCTTACCGGGGGTAAGCGAGAATGGCGATGCAAGGTAATGATTTCTCCATTGAGAATATTAACCAGCGCCTGCTGCAGGAGTTCTACGACAGCTACGACGAAGAGCTGGAGATGGAACTTGACGATCTGCGTTTTGGCGACGGCCGCGAGCCTGAATCGGGTGAAAAAGCCTGGCGTAAGCACTATTTCCGCGAACTGCTGCGCCTGCAGGGTGAACTGGTCAAGCTGCAGGAGTGGGTCACCCGCACCGGCCACCGCCTGGTGATTATTTTTGAAGGCCGCGATGCCGCCGGCAAAGGCGGGGTGATTAAACGCATTACCCAGCGCCTTAACCCGCGCACCTGCCGCGTTGCCGCCCTGCCCGCGCCTAACGATCGGGAACGCACCCAGTGGTATTTCCAGCGCTACATCGCGCATCTTCCGGCCGCAGGGGAAATGGTGCTGTTTGACCGCAGCTGGTACAACCGTGCGGGCGTTGAGCGGGTGATGGGTTTCTGCAACGAACAGGAAGTGGAAGAGTTTTTCCGCAGCGTGCCGGAGTTTGAAAAGATGCTGACGCGCAGTGGAATTCAGATCGTTAAATACTGGTTCTCCATTACCGATGAAGAGCAGGAACTGCGCTTCCTCAGCCGCATCCACGATCCGTTAAAACAGTGGAAGCTCAGCCCGATGGACCTGGAAAGCCGCCGCCGCTGGGAAGAGTACACCGAGGCGAAAGAAGAGATGCTGGAGCGCACTAATATTGATGAAGCTCCGTGGTGGATCGTACAGGGCGTGGACAAAAAGAAAGCGCGCCTGAACTGCATCAGCCATCTGCTGCGCCAGATCCCGTATGAGGACACGGAGCAGAAAACTATCACCCTGCCGCACCGGGAGCGTCACGATGAGTATCGCCGCAACCCGGTGCCGGAAGAGATGATCGTACCGGAAATTTACTGATCCGGCCGGGGGGCTCGACCGTCCCCCCGCATCAGCATTCTCACGATTAGCGCCAGCGCAATCAGCACTACGCCCGCCGCAGCCAGATAGATAGCATCAATTCCCCAGTGCCCAATCAGTAAGCCAGCCAGCGGCCCGGTGATCCCCAGACCGCAGTCGAGAAAGGCAGAATAAAGCCCCAGTGCCGATCCCTGATTCTGCGGCTTAACGCGCCGAATCGCTTCCACGCCCAGCGCCGGGAAAATCAGTGAGAAGCCGGAACCGGTGAGAAACGCCCCCAGATCCACCATCCATACGCTGCTCGCCTGCCAGATAATCAACAGGCCAATACACTCGATCGTGAACGACACCAGCGATACGCGCATCGCACCAAAGCGGCTGATGCTGTTGTTGAACAGCAGGCGCATCAGAATAAACCCGCAGCTGAACAGCGTCAGCGAGAAGGCCGCACCGCTCCAGCCGTGATGGCTGAAATAGAGGGTGATAAAGGTGGCAATCGTACCGAAGCCCACCGTGCCCAGCCCCAGGCACAGGCCGTAGATCCAGATTTTGCCAAACACCTGGCTGAACGACGTGCGCTCGCCCACCTGCACTTTGACCGCCGGCCGGCGCGTTGCCATCCAGAAGCCAAGAATCGCCATCACCACGATCAACCCGGCAAAGCCAGGAATACCAAACAGCGAATTCAGCATCACGCCGAGCGGTGCGCCCATTGCCATGGCCAGATAGGTCGCCACGCCGTTCCAGGAGATCACGCGTGCACTCTGCACCGTGCCGACCACATTAATCCCCCACAGGATCGATCCGGTAGCCGTCAGGCTTTCACCGAAGCCCAGCACCACCCTTCCCGCAGCCAGCAGCAGCAGGCTGACCAGTGGAGAGCTATTAAATATCACCGCCAGAATACTCAGCGCACCGCTGGCACCACACAGCACCAGCCCGGCCAGTACCACTTTTTTCGGTCCGAGCAGATCGGCATAGCGACCGGCCTGCGGACGGCTAATCAGCGTAGCGAAATATTGCAGGCTGATGATGAGCCCGGCAACAAACGAGCTGTATCCCAGCTGGTTATGCACATAGCCCGGCAGCACCGCCAGCGGCAGGCCGATAGAGAGGTAACAGAAAAAAGTAAAAACCACGACGGAGATAATGCGTTTATTAAGCTGGGCATTGGTTAATGCCGGAATTGCAGACATAGCAGAGCCAAAACAGGTTGTAATAGTCGCTATATCATACCCTTAGCTTGCTAACAGATCCCGCGAAGAATCACGATAAGTTATGTCAAAAAGAGGATTTTTGTTGCCAGCAGCGAATGTTAAACGCACTTTCCGTGGAGGCTCCGACAGAATACGTTAATCCACCCACCAATTTACCCTGCAATTTCAGGGCAAAGTGGTGATGATTACTGGCATCGGCCGCTCGCCGGAGCCATTCTGTTGGCAAAAGGCGAGTTCCCCGGTTACAAAAGGCGGCGATAGTGCTGATGGCCGTTTACTTCAGGGGAATATTGCCAATCGCCTGCGCGATATCCTTTGAGGTGCCCAGCGCACGAATTTCAGCAAACAGCCCGCTGGCTTCTTCGTATTCCTTACGCAGATAGCCCAGCCACTGCTTGATGCGCGCGACGTGGTACAGGCCGGTATCGCCCTGTTTTTCCAACAATACGTATTTCTTCAGCAGCATCACGACGTCGTTCCACGGCATACGCGGCTCGTTGTACTTGATCACCCGGCTGAGGTTGGGAACGTTCAGTGCGCCGCGTCCGATCATTACCGCATCACATCCTGTCGACGCCAGGCAGTCCTGCGCGCTCTGCCAGTCCCAGATTTCGCCGTTGGCGATCACCGGAATCGTTAAGCGTTTGCGAATTTCACCAATCGCCGCCCAGTTAATGCGCTCGGCTTTGTACCCGTCTTCTTTAGTACGGCCGTGTACGGCAAGCTCGGTAGCACCGGCCTGCTGCACCGCATCGGCAATTTCAAACTGGCGGTCTCCGGAATCCCAGCCGAGGCGAATTTTTACCGTCACCGGCAAATGTGCAGGCACAGCGGCACGCATCGCCTTCGCGCCCTGGTAAATCAGCTCGGGATCTTTTAACAGCGTGGCACCGCCGCCGCTACCGTTGACCGTCTTCGACGGACAGCCGCAGTTCAGATCCACGCCCCAGGAACCCAGCTCCACCGCCCGGGCGGCATTTTCCGCCAGCCATTCCGGGTACTGGCCCAGCAGCTGAATACGCACCAGCGTACCGGAGGGCGTCCGGCTGGCGTGATCCAGTTCAGGGCAGAGACGTGAAAAACATTTTACCGGCAGCAGTGCATCCACTACCCGCAAAAATTCGGTAATACAGAGGTCGTAATCGTTGACGTCGGTCAGCAGTTCACGCACCAGCGAATCGAGAACGCCTTCCATCGGGGCCAGTAGCACGCGCATGATAAACCTGTGGGTTGTAAAAGGGGGAACCGGACGGTTCCCCCGAATGAATTAGCCGTTGTTGCCAGGATTAGCACGACGCTGACGGGTACGGTTTACGCGTGGTGCCGCACCGTTGCCACCTTCCGGGCGCGCACCGCGTGCTGCTCCGGAACCGTTCGCCGCACCGCCGCCGTTACCCTGACGACGCTGTTCACCACCGTTGCCCTGGCGACGCTGCTCGCCACCGTTGTTACCGCTACTGTTGCTGCTACCGCTGCGGTTGCCACCGGCGCTGCGTCCGCCGCCACCACTACGCTGGCCCGGCGCACCGCCGCGACCGCGACCGCCGCCGCCTGCGCCACCGCGCTGCTGACGACCGTTAACGATCGGCTCAGCCTTGATCGTTGGGTCCGGCTCGTAGCCATCGATAGCCATTCGCGGGATTTCACGCTTGAGCACGCGCTCAATGTCACGCAGCAGCTTATGTTCGTCCACGCAGACCAGCGACAGCGCTTCACCCACCGCCGCTGCACGACCGGTACGACCAATACGGTGTACATAGTCTTCCGGCACGTTTGGCAGCTCGTAGTTCACCACGTGCGGCAGCTGTTCGATGTCGATGCCGCGTGCAGCGATGTCGGTTGCCACCAGCACGCGAATTTTACCGTCTTTAAAATCGCTCAGCGCACGGGTACGCGCACCCTGGCTTTTATTGCCGTGGATCGCAGCGGCAGTAATACCGTCTTTGTTCAGCTGCTCGGCCAGGTGGTTAGCGCCGTGCTTGGTACGGGTGAAGACCAGCACCTGCTGCCAGTTGCCGCTACCAATCAGCTGCGACAGCAGTTCCCGCTTGCGCTTTTTATCAACGAAATGAACGTGCTGAGTAACCTGCTCAGATGCGGTGTTGCGGCGAGCCACTTCCACCTGCTCCGGGTTGTGCAGCAGTTTTTCCGCCAGAGATTTGATCTCATCAGAGAAGGTGGCGGAGAACAGCAGGTTCTGACGTTTTGCCGGCAGCTTGGCCAGCACACGACGGATATCGTGAATAAAGCCCATATCCAGCATGCGGTCGGCTTCATCCAGCACCAGAATCTCAACCTTGGACAGGTCAAGCGCGTTCTGATGTTCCAGATCCAACAGACGGCCCGGCGTGGCGACCAGTACGTCAACACCGCCGCGCAGCTTCATCATCTGCGGGTTAATACTCACGCCGCCAAATACCACCAGCGAACGAATGTTCAGATATTTACTGTACTCAGCAACGTTTTCACCGACCTGCGCTGCCAGCTCGCGGGTTGGCGTTAAAATCAACGCACGAACCGGGCGACGGCCCTTAGCGTGCGGGTTACTGCTGCTCAGCAGTTGCAGCAACGGCAGGGTAAAACCGGCAGTTTTACCGGTACCGGTTTGGGCGCTGGCCATCAGGTCGCGACCGGAAAGCACTACCGGGATTGCCTGACGCTGAATCGGCGTTGGCTCGTTATAGCCCTGTTCAGCGACAGCGCGAAGAATATCGGCATTGAGGCCGAGAGAATCAAATGACATAAAGTTGACTGACTCCGGGTCCGCCCTGACCGCAAAGCGGTGTAGTTTCCAGGGGGAGAATATGACGCCAGGATTGTCCTGACGCTTGAATGAGAGCACAAACCACGGTGCGTAAGCGGCAGATTATAACAGATCCCCACGCTCTACAGGGAGTTATTCTTGGTACTGAAATCCTAAAAAAGATGCGGGTATCATGGGAGGCTTACGGGGATATTCAGCGGATAAAATAACGGGCCACCGAAGTGGCCCGTCTGGGATTAACGCTGGCGGTGGCGCGAACGCGCCGGCTCTTTCGCCAGTAGCGAAACGACCGCCGGACCGGCCAGCATGACAACCCCTACGGCACCGAGCAGCAGGTTATTGTGAATCACCCGCGACAGTACCAGCAGCACCAACATCGCTGCACCGAAATAGTAAGTGGTTGTAACATCTTCAAGGAAATCGCCAATGCGCCGTAAACCCGGTACGCGCTGCGTTAACAGCATGGCGGCAAACACGCTGGCATACATCGCCAGCAGCAGCAGGCTGACCTGCAGCAGCGCATGGTGCTTCCATCCCCACACCAGTGCGGCAATCAGCAGCAGATGTAGCGCGATGTGTAAACAGTTTTGCCCAGTGACAATCTGAATACGATTAGACCATTTCATTTGTTTCTCCCGGTGGTCCATGACTGGCCACCCAAGCATGTTACTGACACAGGCCAGTAACGCAGTTCTCCAGACTAACTCAACTTTCGGACAAATCCGCAAAAAAAAGCGCAATTAAGCACTCTTTTGTGACAAGGACTACACTTTACTCTTCACAAGTTGAAAGGGAGAGCGCGCTAATTATGTCACAAAATGCGCAAGGATTTTCATTTAAAATCCTGACCATTAATACACATATGGGTTTTACCCCCTTTAACCGACGTTTTATCCTGCCAGAATTACGAGATGCAGTACGTGCTACCGGGGCCGATATCGTTCTCCTGCAGGAAGTGATGGGCAGCCACCGTCTGCATGCGCTAAAGGTGGAAAACTGGCCCGGCGTACCACATTACGAATTTCTGGCGGATTCGATCTGGCAGGATTTCGCCTACGGCCGCAACGCCGTCTATCCAGATGGGGATCACGGGAATGCCGTGCTCTCTCGCCTGCCCATTACCCAATTTGAGAATCGCGATATTTCCATTGCGGGAACGGAAAAGCGCGGCATCCTGCACTGCCAGATTGCCCTGCCCGGTAGAGCGGGAACGCTGCACGTGATGTGCGTTCATCTGGGCCTGCGCGAAGCCGATCGCCGCAATCAGCTGCTGATGATTTGTCAGCTGGTTAACGCCCTGCCGCCCGATGCTCCGGTGGTGATCGCCGGGGATTTTAACGACTGGCGGCAGCGGGCCAACGATATGTTGAAACGCCAGGCGGGCCTGGAAGAGGTGTTCAGCCGGCAGCACGGGCGACCGGCGCGAACCTTTCCTGCTCGCTTTCCGCTGTTACGGCTGGACCGAATTTATGTGCGCAATGTCGGTATCAGCCATCCGCAAACTATTCCGCTGCGACCGTGGTCACATCTTTCCGATCATGCGCCGCTGGCGGTGGAAATCCATTTATGAAACCAGGCTGGCGAGAAGGTAACTCCATCAGGCTGTTAGAGAACGGCGAAGAATTTTTCCCTCGCGTTTTCGGTGCGATCCAACGCGCACAGCACAACCTGCTGCTGGAAACGTTTATTTTGTTCGACGACGAAGTAGGCCAGGCGCTACACGCCGAACTGCTGGCGGCGGCAAAGCGTGGTGTACATATCGAAATGATGGTGGATGGCTATGGCTCACCCGATCTGCCTGACGCTTTCGTTAACAGCCTGACCGCAGAGGGGATACGCTTCGTGTATTACGATCCGCGCCCGCTGATGCTGGGGATGCGGACCAACCTGTTCCGCCGCCTGCACCGGAAAATCGTGGTCGCCGATGGCGATATTGCCTTCGTAGGCGGCATTAACTATTCGGCGGAGCACAACGCCAGCTTTGGCCCCCAGGCCAAGCAGGACTATGCCGTCGAGGTGAAAGGGCCAATCGTCGCCGATATTGGCGCCTACGTGCAGCAGGAAATCGGCAGCAAGCGTTCGGGCCACCGCTGGTGGGGCGCCCGACGCCATCGTCCGGCGCAGAATGCCACACCCGGTGACGCACAGGCGCTGCTGGTCTGGCGTGATAACGGCGATCACCGCGATGACATCGAGCAGCATTATCTCGAGATGCTGCGCACGGCCAAAGAAGATGTGATTATCGCCAACGCCTATTTCTTTCCGGGCTACCGCCTGCTGCGCGAGATGCGCAATGCGGCAAGGCGCGGCGTTCGCGTGCGGCTGATTGTTCAGGGTGAACCGGATATGCCCATCGTTAAAGTCGGTGCAGAGCTGCTCTACAGCTTTCTGGTGAAAGGCGGCGTGGAGGTTTATGAATATTGCCGCCGCCCGCTGCACGCCAAAATTGCGGTAAAAGACCGGCAGTGGGCCACCGTCGGCTCCAGTAATCTTGACCCGCTCAGCCTGTCGCTGAATCTGGAAGCCAATCTGATGATCCACGACCGTGACTTTAACCAGCAGGTGCGGGATAACCTCGAGCGCCTGCTGCGTGAGGACTGCCGCCGGGTGGAAGAGCGCGAGCTACCGCCGCAAAGCGGGTGGCAGCTGTGTAAAAACGTGGTGGTGTTCCACTTCCTGCGCCATTTTCCCGCAATTGCCGGCTGGCTGCCTGCCCATACCCCTAAACTGGCCGAAGTCCCTGCACCGGTACAGCCGGAAATGGAAACTCAGGACCGCATGGGGACGGAAAATGAAGGAGCTAAATTCTGATGTCGACATCCCATCGCTTATGGAAACCGGTGAAAAAGGCGATGACCTGGCTGTTTTTTATCGCCGTTATCGTTCTGCTGGTTATTTACGCTCGCAAAGTTGACTGGAGTGAGGTGCTGGACACCATCGTGAACTACAACCGCACGGCGGTTCTGGCTTCGGTGGCGCTGGTGATCGTCAGCTATCTGACTTACGGCGTGTACGATCTGATCGGCCGCGCCAGCTGCGGCCACAAGCTGGAAAAACGCCAGGTGATGCTGGTGTCGTTTATCTGTTACGCCTTTAATCTGACGCTCAGCACCTGGGTTGGCGGCGTGGCGATGCGCTATCGCCTCTACTCAAGGCTGGGCTTAAGCAGCAGTACCATTACCCGCATTTTTACCCTGAGTATCGCCACCAACTGGCTGGGCTATGTGCTGGTGTCCGGCATTGTATTCAGCGCGGGCATGGTGAAAATTCCCGCAGGATGGTTTGTCGGGTCGGCAACCTTACGCACTATTGGCATCGGGCTGCTGCTGTTTGTGTTTGTCTATCTTTTGCTGTGTGCCTTTTCCCGCCGCCGCCGCTGGAGCATTAAAGGCCATAAGCTGGCGCTGCCGTCGCTGCGCATGGCGCTGGTGCAGTTTACGGTTTCCAGCGCGAACTGGCTGGTGATGGGGGCAATTATCTGGCTGCTGCTGATGCAGAAGGTGGATTTTCCTCAGGTGCTGGGCGTGCTGCTGATTAGCAGTATTGCCGGAGTGATTATTCATATTCCTGCCGGGATCGGCGTACTGGAAGCGGTGTTTCTGGCGCTGCTGCGCGGAGAGCCTGTCGGCCACGGTGCAATTATTGCCGCGCTGCTGGCCTATCGCCTGCTCTATTTTATCGCCCCGCTGCTGCTGGCGCTGGTGCTATATCTGTGGCTGGAGAGTCGGGCTAAATCGTTGAAAGAAAAGAACCTGGCGGCGTGACACAAACGGTCCGGGGATAAGCCCGGACCGTGATAAGGCTAAGTCAGCGGCGGTTGCCGAAGATCCGCAGCAGCATCAGGAACAGGTTAATAAAGTCGAGATACAGGGTCAGCGCGCCCATGATTGAGTAACGACGCAGATTCTCTTTGTCGTCCACGTTGATACTTTCACCGATATTTTTCAGCTTCTGGGTGTCATAGGCGGTCAGACCGACAAACACCACCACGCCGATATAGGTCACTGCCCACATCAGTGCAGTGCTCTTCAGCCACAGGTTCACCAGCGACGCGAGAAGAATCCCAATCAGCGCCATAAACAGCATGCTGCCCATACCGCTAAGGTCACGTTTGGTGGTGTAGCCCCACAGACTCATCGCACCGAACATCCCCGCGGTCACCACAAAAGTGCTGGCAATCGATGAGTAGGTGTAAACGAGGAAGATACTGGCCATGGTCAGACCGGTCAGCGCCGAGTAAAGCATAAAGATGCCGGTAGCAACTGCCCCACTGAGCTTCTGCACCATCATCGACAGCAGTACCACCAATCCAAGCTGCACGATAATCAGTCCGAAGAAAGTAATGCGATTGGCAAAGACCAGCTGCATGACCTCCGGGGTGTTCGCCGCATACCAGGAAACAAACGCCGTCAGCAGCAGGCCGCAGGTCATCCAGCCGTATACCTGCGCCATGTAAGTGGACAGGCCCGTACTGGCACGTTGAACGATTGAATCACTGGAACGTGGATATCTGTCCATGATGCTCCTCTCAAAGATAAGTGAATAAACCCGTTAATCTGTTCTCAGTCTGGCACATAGATTCCCGTCTGTGCCAGTTCGTCGTGAAACAAACTCACCCCGTTGAGCCAGGGTTGAAACTGTTACTCGCGCGCCAGGCAGCTCTGATAGCGACTGTTCACCCGCTGGGCGAACCAGGCGGTGGTCAGATTACGGGTTATTTTCGGGCTTTCCAGCTTGATACCCGGCAGCACGGCACGCGGCAGCCTCTTGCCAGCGTCTTTATCCGCCAGCGCGAAGACTGCCTGCCACAGATCGCTGTTGCCAAATTCCGCATCATCTCCTTTTTCCAGCGCACGGCGAATAGCCCGGTCGCTGTAGTCCAGCCGTTTGCCCAGCGTGCGCAGCGCTTTTTCCGTTGATCCTGCGCTGTCGGAGCCGTAGTTAATCAGGTCACCGTCCAGCGCCAGTTTGATACCGCTCAGCCGCGATACGGCCGCCTGGAAAGCGGCGTTGCGGCTGGCATACCAGCCTGCGTTATAGTCGGCAAAGCGGTACAGCGGAGCCGGATAGTCGGCCGGATAGCCCAACAGGTGCTGGGTGCCAAACCACACGCCTCCGCGCCGCGTGAATACCTCGCGGCGGATAGATCCGTCCGGCGTATAGGGATAGCCGCGGGCATGCGCTTCAGCAAACGCGATACTGACCTGCATCGGCCCGCCGGTATGGATGGGGTTCAGATTGCCGAACAGCTTCTGTCCCATCGGCACCATATTGATAAAGTCATCAAATATTGCGCTCAGCTCTTTTTCACTCTTCACACGATCGAGCCGGTCGGCGTAGCTTTTACCATTCGGGGAATCGATCATCAGCGCAGTACGCACCAGGAATGATGGGATATGCAGCTGGCCCGCACGGCGGTCAATTTCAGCCCAGGCAATTTTCGGCAGCCCCGCGACGGGCGCATCGGCGTTAAAATTAGACTCCTGCCCGGCAATGGCGATCACCGAGCAAATATTGCTGGCGGTCGGCGGGATATTCAGACCGTTAAGCGCCACGAAGATATCCCCGGCCCAGCCCTGGCGATCGCTAACGCCCGCAGGCAGCAGGCGGGTGATTTGCGTTTTCACATCGGCGGGACGCGGCGCGTCGGCTTTTTTAGAGGTCGGGCTGCTACAGCCTGCGAGGATCAGCAGGGCCAGCAAAGAGAGGCGACTCAGAGCGCGATAAAGCATGGATATCCTTACGATTAACCCGATTTATGCGCTCAGACTAGCGGCTGATTCACCATAGATCCATCAGATAAAGCGGTTTTACTCCGCCTTTTGCTGCTGCCAGCGCCCGGCGGCCTGCTTGTCGCTGTCGCGGGATTCAACCCAGCGATCGCCTTCGGCGGTGGCTTCCCGTTTCCAGAACGGCGCGCGAGTTTTCAGGTAGTCCATAATGAACTCCGCACCGTCAAAGGCGGCTCCGCGATGCGCACCGCTGACGCCCACCAGCACAATTTCGTCACCGGGAAACAGCTCTCCGATGCGGTGGATCACCGTCACCCGCTGCATCGGCCAGCGCTGGCGGGCCTCGGCTACAATATCGGCCAGCGCTTTTTCGGTCATCCCCGGATAGTGCTCCAGGGTCAGCGCGCTAACGTTATCGCCGAGGTTGTGATTACGGACTTTGCCGGTAAAGGTCACCACCGCCCCGTCGCTGTCGCAGGCGGAAAGCCAGGCATATTCTGCGGCCATATCGAAGGGATCGGCACTGACCCGAATACGTGTTTCCATCTCAGCCCCCGGTAACCGGCGGGAAGAAGGCGACTTCATCCCCGGCGCGAAGTGGATGCTGATGCGAAACCAGGGTCTGATTGACCGCCGCCAGCAGCTTGCCGGACTCCAGCGCCAGCGCCCAGCGATCGCTGCGTTCGGCCAGCGCCGCGCGCAGCGATTCCACGTCGGCATACTCGGCAGGCAGCTCAATACGATCGGTGCCAACCAGTTCCCGCACCTGAGCGAAGAAAAGAATATTAAGCATGAGGCACCGCCTGGAAATCACCGGATTTACCGCCGCTTTTACTCAGCAGGCGGCACTGTTCGATGCTGATATCCTTCTGCACCGCTTTGCACATATCGTAGATGGTCAGCGCGGCTACCGAGGCAGCGGTCAGCGCTTCCATTTCCACGCCGGTTTTGCCGGTCAGGCGGCAGAGCGTTTCGATGCGCACACGATGCTGCTCGGGCTGGGCTTCCAGTTTTACCTCCACCTTGCTCAGCATCAGTGGATGGCACAGCGGGATCAGCTCCCAGGTGCGCTTTGCTGCCTGGATACCGGCGATGCGCGCGGTGGCAAACACGTCACCTTTATGATGGCTGCCGTCAATGATCATTTGCAGCGTTTCCGGGTGCATCACCACAAAAGCTTCGGCGCGGGCTTCGCGCACGGTTTCCTGTTTGGTGGAGACATCCACCATATGCGCCTCACCGGCGGCATTAATGTGGGTTAACTGAGACATATTAAAGCTTCTTTACGTGTGAAACGAAATTGCACGGGCGCGTTCTGGCATCCAGCTGATCCTGAATGATGCGCTCCCAGGCCAGCTGGCAGGCGGACGTTGATCCCGGCACGGCAAGGATCAGCGTTTGGTTGGCGATGCCACCCACCGCTCGTGATTGCAGCGTTGAGGTGCCAATATCCTCTAACGAAACCATGCGAAACAGCTCGCCGAAGCCTTCAATTTCGCGGTCAAACAGCGGCAGTAAGGCTTCCGGGGTGCTGTTTTTACTGTTGAAACCGGTGCCGCCGTTGATCAGCACCACCTGCATATCCGCGCTGGCGATCCAGCTGGATACGACAGCACGAATGCGGTAACGGTTATCCGGCACGATGGCGCGATCGAGCACCTGGTGCCCGGCCTCGTTGACCGCCTCTTTCAGCCAGTCACCGGACGTGTCGCTGGCCAGCGTATGCTTGTCCGACACGGTAAGAATCGCCACGTTGAGTGCGATGAACTCCGCTGTACCTTTACCCATAATCAAATCCTTAGATTAACCGCCGATAAACGAGAGGTTTTGTGTGATGCCGGTATTGCCCTGGTGCAGGAAATGCGTCTGCTTTTTATGGCTGAGGCTGCTGGCGATACGCGCCTGCAGGGCGTCCTGCTGATCGTCATTCTCCAACAGATCGCGCAGCGGCACGCCGCCGTCACCGAACAGGCAAAGATGCAGTTTACCGACGGCCGAGACGCGTAGCCGGTTACAGCTGGCGCAGAAATCCTTCTCATAGGGCATGATCAGACCGATTTCCCCCAGATAGTCGGGGTGGTGAAACACCTGCGCCGGGCCGTCGCTGCGCGCGCGCGCCTGCAGGACCCAGCCGTGCTCAAGCAGATACTGACGAATAGATTCACCGGAGACGTGCTGCCGGCGGAACAGATCGCCGCCTTCACCGGTTTCCATCAGTTCAATAAAACGCAGCTGAATGGGACGCGTGCGAATCCAGCCGAGGAAGGAGTCGAGCTGGCGGTAGTTAACGTCACGCATCAGCACGCTGTTCACCTTCACCTTGCTGAAACCGGCGTCAAAGGCGGCATCAATACCGCGCATCACTTCTTCAAATTTATCCTGGCCGGTGATGGCGTGAAACTGGCGGGGATCGAGGCTGTCGACGCTGACGTTGATCCCGGTCAGTCCGGCATCGCGCCACTGAGCAACGTCACGCTTCAGTCGATAGCCGTTGGTGGTGACTGCCAGTTGGCGGATACCTTTGTTTTCGCGAACGGCGGCTATAATATCGGTGAAGTCACGGCGCATTGAGGGTTCCCCGCCGGTGAGACGCACTTTTTCAGTGCCCGCAGCGGCAAACGCCCGGGTCACACGGCGGATTTCATCCAGCGAAAGGAAGCTTTTATTATTTGCGCCCTGCGGCCGATAGCCGTCGGGGAGACAGTAGGTGCAACGAAAGTTGCACACGTCAGTGATCGATAAACGCAGGTAGTAAAAACTACGGGCGTAATTATCCGTGAAATTTAGCACCAGCTACACCTTTCCAATGTCGGGAGATGCAGGCATTTCTTTCTGCACCCTGGCAACTCGAGGTTGCGGCCAGGACACCGTATCCGCTTAAAGACTTAGGTATCAGGGCTAAGTGTGATTTACCGCTCATCGGTAAACCAAGTTGATTAAAACTTTAACGCTAAAGCAGGCTGGATTCCAGTACAAAGTTTCGGTATATATTATGATATATAACGATTTTTCCGCATTTTCGCCGCCGGTTAGCGTAAAATGCTAAACATAATGATTCTTGTAGCGTGATGAAAAAATTCTATGCGTAATCGCACATTAGCCGACCTCGATCGCGTGGTGGCTCTGGGTGGCGGGCACGGACTGGGCCGTGTGATGTCCGCTCTTTCTCCTTTGGGTTCCCGCCTGACCGGCATTGTCACTACCACCGATAATGGGGGTTCCACCGGGCGAATTCGCCGCTCGGAAGGCGGCATTGCATGGGGCGATATGCGTAACTGCCTTAATCAGCTAATCGCAGAACCGAGTGTGGCTTCCGCCATGTTTGAGTACCGCTTTGCCGGAAACGGCGAGCTGGCCGGGCATAATCTCGGCAATCTGATGCTGAAATCCCTCGACCACCTCAGCGTACGCCCGCTGGAAGCAATCAATCTTATCCGCAATTTGCTGAAGGTCGATGCATTTCTGATCCCGATGTCCGAGCAGCCGGTGGATCTGGTGGCCGTCGATGCAGAGGGGCATCTGGTGTATGGCGAAACCGAGATCGATCAGATGAGCCAACGGCCGCAGGAGCTGAGGCTGTCGCCGGTGGTCAGCGCCACCCGCGAAGCCGTAGAAGCGATTGCCGAAGCCGACCTGATTCTGATTGGTCCCGGCAGCTTTTACACCAGCCTGATGCCGGTACTGCTGGTGCCTGAACTGGCACAGGCGCTGCGTCGCAGCCCGGCCACCATGGTGTTTATCGGCAATCTGGGCAAGGAACTCAGCCCGGCGGCGGCAAAACTGACCGTCGCCGATAAACTGGAGATTATGGAAAAAGCGATTGGCAAGCGGGTGATTGACGCACTGGTGGTCGGCCCGGTCAGCGATACCAGCCTGCTAAGCGACCGGGTAGTTGTACAGGAGCCGCTGGAGGCTAACGATATTCGCTATCGCCACGATCGCCAGCTGCTGCGCAATGCGCTGGAGCACGCCATCCAGGCGATGAACTAGCTAAGCGGCAAACGGCACCGCTACGCACCCTGGTCGCCTGGCTCTGAGTCAGCCTGCCCCGTAAGACTGTGCGCTACGGGGCAGGATTCAGGATAGTGAGTCATCATCACCCATCGCCTCACTGCCGCGACGTTCCCATCTGTGAAAGGCCGCCAATCAGCGCGTCGTTGTTTACGACGCGGCGATAAACAGCTCCCGCACCTGATGCAGCTTATCGCGCACCTCGGCGGCTTCCTCAAACTCAAGGTTCTGCGCATGCTGCTGCATTAGCGCCTCCAGTTCGTGGATGCGTTTCTGCAGCCCCTGCGGCGACAGATCCACATAACCCGGATCGTCTTCCACAATGCTGCGGCCCTTCATGCTGCGCGGTTTGGCTTTGTTTTTCGCCAGCCCCTGCCCCAGCTCCAGAATGTCGGCAATTTTCTTGTTCAGCGCCTGCGGCACGATACCGTTTTCTTTGTTAAAGGCGTCCTGTTTCTCACGGCGGCGCTCCGTTTCACCAATGGCGCGCTCCATCGACGGGGTGATCTTATCACCGTACAGAATCGCTTTACCGTTGAGGTTACGCGCCGCGCGGCCGATGGTCTGGATTAACGAACGTTCAGAACGCAGGAAACCCTCTTTATCCGCGTCGAGTATCGCCACCAGCGAGACTTCCGGCATATCCAGCCCTTCTCGCAGCAGGTTGATACCCACCAGCACATCAAACTTGCCGAGGCGCAGGTCGCGGATAATTTCAACACGCTCAACGGTGTCGATGTCGGAGTGCAGATAGCGTACCCGCTCGCCGTGCTCTTCCAGATACTCGGTTAAATCTTCCGCCATGCGTTTGGTCAGCACCGTCACCAGCACGCGTTCGTTAATCGCCACCCGCTGGCGAATCTCCGACAGCAGATCGTCAACCTGGGTACTGACCGGGCGCACTTCGACGATCGGGTCGAGCAGACCGGTTGGGCGCACCACCTGGTCGATCACATCACCGCCGGATTTTTCCAGCTCGTAATTTCCCGGCGTGGCGGAAACATAGATGGTCTGCGGGGCCAGCGCCTCAAACTCTTCAAACTTCATCGGGCGGTTATCGAGCGCCGAAGGCAGGCGAAAACCGTATTCCACCAGCGTCTCTTTTCGCGCCCGGTCGCCGCGATACATACCGCCGATCTGCGGAATGGTCACGTGTGATTCATCAATCACCAGCAGGCCATCGGGAGGCAGATAGTCAAACAGCGTCGGCGGCGCTTCACCCGGACCGCGCCCGGAAAGATAGCGCGAGTAGTTTTCAATGCCCGAGCAGTAGCCCAGCTCATTCATCATTTCCAGGTCAAACTGGGTGCGCTGGCTGATACGCTGTTCTTCCAGCAGTTTATTGTTGGCCAGCAGCACCTGACGGCGATCGGCCAGCTCCACTTTGATCTCTTCCATCGCCTGCAAAATACGCTCGCGCGGCGTCACGTAGTGGGTTTTTGGATAGATGGTATAGCGTGGGATCACCGAGGTAATTTGCCCGGTCAGCGGATCGAAAATCGACAGCCGTTCCACCTCTTCGTCAAACAGTTCAACCCGCAGCGCGTAGTCGTCGGACTCCGCCGGGAAAATATCGATAACCTCACCGCGTACGCGGAACGTGCCGCGCTGGAAGGCCTGATCGTTGCGGGTGTACTGGAGTTCAGCCAGACGCCGCAGAATGGCGCGTTGGTCAATCACCATGCCGCGCGTCAGGTGCAGCATCATCTTCAGATAGAGGTCGGGGTCGCCCAGACCGTAAATCGCCGAGACCGACGCCACCACGATCACATCACGGCGCTCCAGCAGCGCCTTCGTCGCCGACAGGCGCATCTGTTCAATATGTTCGTTTACCGAGGCATCTTTCTCGATAAAGGTATCCGAGCTGGGGACGTAGGCCTCAGGCTGGTAATAATCGTAATAGGAGACAAAGTATTCCACCGCATTGTCGGGGAAAAATTCCTTCATCTCGCCGTACAGCTGCGCGGCCAGGGTTTTATTGGGTGCCAGCACCATGGTTGGCCGATTGAGATCGGCAATCACGTTGGCGACGGTAAACGTTTTTCCTGAACCCGTTACCCCAAGCAGCGTCTGGTGAGCCAGCCCGTCTTCCAGCCCCTCTTCCAGACGGCGGATCGCCTCAGGCTGATCGCCAGAGGGTTTAAAATCGGAGTTGAGTTTAAAGACTTTGCTCATTAGCAGGCTACCTGATGGAAATATGCACGAACCGGGTTCTAATTCTACTCCGCCATCGCCAATTTGCCAGTTAAAAATACTGGATAAATTAACAGTTAATTTGCATAATGCGAATCCAGAGGGCAGAGCCGCACTTTTGTCGGACAGTACGCAAACGACTGCGCATAAACTGTTACTGGGTTATCCCCAGAACTTTTGTTATATTAACATTTGTCAAGCGTCGGTAGTTAAAAGCGCGGCCGACTTTGGTTCAAGAACCCCCGGCGCTTGATTTTAGTTAAGGTGCTGATTTTAATAAAATTTAATAACAAGCCGAGTTTCGCACCAATCAGAGCCAAAGCCGCGCCCGCTCTCGCTTTACGCAAGTTTTCACAATCTAATACACAAGGTTATCCACAGTAACAGTGGATAACTGATTACAGCGCTTGTAACGTCTGATGTGTATAAATCGTCCCCATCGCTCATAACCGCGGCTAAATATTTTTTTTTGTTTTTTTTTTCACACTTCAACGCACCTTTTTGGATATGAAAAGGTGGAATTCTGCATAGCCAGTAGGAATTTTAAGCATCCCCCTCTTTCAGACTTCAGCTCACTCCTGCCATTTCACGCAGCATCTGCACCACAATTGATTAGCCCGGAGCACTATCGGGGTGCAGCCCGCTGATTACCGTCAGAAATTGTTTAACGTTTCTGACAAATAGAGCCGCAGAACGGATAGTTCATCGAGTTTTTCACCGTTATGTAGAGATGGCCCGTTAATTGCTTGTTAAATAGTACGCCAGCTAAATCGCCCTGTAATGCGGGTGCAATCGGATACTGTCTGGAGGAGAGTGCAAGATGCTGAGTTTACGTTCAATCAATCAATTTTATGGGCAAAACCATATTCTGTGGGATGTGGACCTCGATCTTCCCCCCGGCACCTGTACCGGCATCATTGGCCGCCCCGGGATGGGGAAGACTACGCTGGTTAACTGCATCATGGGCCACCTGCCGATCAACAGCGGTTCGATGATTTGGCAAGAAGGCGATCTGCCGCCGCAGGATTTGCTGCTACAGCCGGTAGAGCGGCGTGCTGCTCTCGGCATTGGCTATGTTCCACAGGGCAGGCAAATCTTTTCTCAGCTTAGCGTGGAAGAGAACCTGCAAATCGCCCTGCTGGCCGGTGCAGGACAGGAGCGCCACCGGGCTATCCCGCAGATGGTTTATGACCTGTTTCCGGCGCTTTATTCGCTACGCCAGCAGCGCAGTGGCGAACTGCCCCTCGACCAGCAGCAGCATCTGGCGTTGGCCCGTGCGCTGGTTCTGGAACCCAAACTGCTGATTCTGGACGATCCGACCGAAGGGATGTCGCCGTGGCTGGAAGAGGAAATGGGCAATCTGATCCACCGGCTGAATCATGATTTCGGCATGACCATTTTACTGCTGGAACAGCGCCTGTCGTTTATCCGCCGGGTGGCCGACTACTTCCTGCTGCTGCACCGCGGGCGAAACGTTGCCCACGGTAAAATGGCGCTGCTGGATGAAGGCGTGGTGAATACCTGGCTGACGGCCTGAATAGCGCTGTCAGGAGTGGCATCCCGGCGTTATTCCAGCGTCTTCGCATCGGGGCGTCTGCCGCTATGGCAGCGACAGATACTGCCCCAGCTGCGCCCTCTGCGCTTCATCGGGCAGATAAGGGATCTCCCCCAGCAGCGGCGAAGGCAGCAGCCGTCGCAACGTCGCCATATACTCCGCGTGACGCTTGCCGGCGGGCTGTACGCAGTTGGCAATCCAGCCCACCAGCGGTAATCCGCTGGCCTGAATCGCCTGCGCGGTCAGCAGCGCGTGATTGATGCAGCCCAGCTTAACCCCCACCACCAGAATCACCGGCAGCTGCTCCTGCACCACCCAGTCGGCAAACGTTTGATCCGCTGACAGCGGGGTAAACCAGCCTCCGGCACCCTCGGTCAGTACCCAGTCAGCGTGCTGCGCTACCGACGCCAGCCCGGCGGATAGCTGGTTGAAGGCGATGGGGCGCTGCTCTTCCGCACTGACGATATGCGGTGAGGTGGGTTCCATAAATGCCAGCGGATTGATCATCTCGTAGGGTAAATCGACGCTGGAAAACCGCTGGAGCAGCAGGGCATCCTCATTGCGTAACCCTTCGGGTGTGACTTCACAGCCGGAGGCCACCGGCTTATAGCCCGCACAGCGATAACCCGCCGCACTGGCGGCCTGCAGCAGCGCGCAGCTGGCGGTTGTTTTGCCTATTTCCGTATCGGTTCCGGTCACAAACCAGCGTTTACTCACGTTCAATCACTCCTAAAATCAGTTTCCAGCTCAGCAGGCAGCCGCGCCGATCGCGGCTCCAGACGTGCTCAAGCTGCTGTAGCCGTTCCCGGTTAAGAAAATGGCTTTCCCGACCACGATGTAAATGGGTCACCCCGGTCCCTTTTAGCGAACGTATCGCGCTAATGGCGTCCGGGTAGGCTAGCGTCAATGTGAAACGGTGCAGTTGTAAATTCATGCCGACCCCGGCCTGCGCGATCTCGTCGGCGGTCAGCTGCGGGTTGAGAGGAGCCTCGGCTCCCAGCGCCTGCCACGCGGCCGTCACTTCGTGCAGCGATCCGGCTTCGAGGGTAGAAAACAGCACCTGCCCCCCCGGGCGGGTCACCCGATACAGCTCGCTCAGCCCCTGGCGCAGATCGCTGCACCACTGTACGGCAAGATTGCTCCAGCAGCGGTCGAAGCTGGCATCCACGAACGGCAGCGCTTCGATATCCCCCAGCCGGTAGTCCGATGCGACCGCCAATGATTCCGCCTGACGCAGCATTTCTGCCGAGAGATCCAGCGCGGTCACCCGATGGCCGTTCTGCTGCCAGCGCTGGCTGAACCAGCCGGTACCGCAGCCTGCGTCCAGTACCTGCATTGTGCTCCCGCACCTCGCCAGCGCCATCAGCCGTTCACCGCACAGCCGTTGCAGCTCGGCGTGCTGGTTATACCCCGATGCAGCGCGGCCAAAGGCCACGGCAACCGCCCGTTTATCAATCGCCTGTAGCATGCAGCACCTCCAGCAGGCGATCGATATCATCCGGCAAATGCGCCGCGCTCAGCGTAATGCGCAGCCGCGCGGTGCCGGGCGGTACGGTCGGCGGTCGAATCGCGCTCACCCAGCAGCCCTGCTGCCGCAGCCGCGCAGCCAGTTCCACGGCGGCCCCTTCCTCGCCCACTAACAGCGGCTGAATCGCGCTGTCGGCATTCATCATCTGCCAGCGCAGACCGTCGGCTCCGGCGCGAAAACGGGCGATATTTTGCCGCAGGCGCTGGCGCAGTTCGTCACCCTGCTGCACGCAGCGCAGCGCCTCCTGAAGTGCGCAGACCTGAGCGGGCGGCATGGCGGTGCTGTAAATCAGATGGCGGGCAAACTGCAGCATAAACTCGGCGGTGTCGTCATCGCACAGCAGCGCCGCACCGCTGACGCCGAACGCTTTACCAAAGGTAATGATTTGCAGATCGGGCTTAACTGCCTGCTGCCAGCAGCTGCCCCTCCCCTGCTCACCGCAAACGCCAATGCCGTGCGCATCATCCACCAGCAGCCAGGCGTTATGCTGCTGCGCAAGCTGATGCAGCGCAGTCAGCGGCGCGGCGTCGCCGTCCATGCTGAAGACGCCCTCCGTGACCACCAGCGTTTCACCGCTGCACGGCCCAGCAAGCCTTGCAGCCAGCGCCTGCGGCTGGTTGTGAGCAAAGCGGCGCAGCGTCGCCGGGCTGTGGCTGGCGGCCTCTAACAGCGAAGCGTGGCTGAGTTTGTCGGCCAGAATGCGATCGTCTTTACCCGCCAGCGCCGCGATCGCCGCCTGATTGGCGGCAAAGCCGGAGATAAACAGCAGCGCGCGGGGATAGCCCAGCCAGTCGGCCAGCTGCTGCTCCAGATCCGCCTGCGGGGTGCGAAATCCGGTGATATGCGCCGAGCCGCCTGCGCCAACGCCATAGCGCGCCGCGCCCTGCTGCCAGGCATTCACAATGCGTGGGTGATGGCTCAGCCCGAGGTAATCGTTGGCAGAAAAATTGAGGTAGTCCGTCCCTGCGATGTTCAGGCTGCGCGCGTCGGCCTGCTGGCAGGGCGTGCGCTGGCGGTACTGACCGTTTTGACGACGTTGCTCCAGCGCCTGCTGAACGCGTTGCGACCAGCTCATCACAGGGCCGCGTTGTAAAACTGTTCGGTGTCAGCGGTCATCAGCTGGGCGGCAAGCGCCTGCTGCTGTTCGTTATCCCCGGCGTGCGTCGCGGTGTGCTGCGGATTCAGGCCCAGCTTACGGAACAGGATCAGATCTTTATCCTCCTCCGGGTTCGGTGTGGTCAGCAGCTTGCAGCCGTAGAAAATCGAGTTAGCCCCGGCCATAAAGCACATCGCCTGGGTCTGCTCGCTCATCTGTTCACGCCCGGCGGAAAGACGCACGTGGGAACGCGGCATCATAATTCTTGCCGCAGCAATGGTGCGGATAAAGTCGAACGGATCGACGTTTTCGTTATCCGCCAGCGGCGTGCCCTTCACTTTCACCAGCATATTGATTGGCACGCTTTCCGGCGGCGTCGGCAGGTTCGCCAGCTGCACCAGCAGTCCGGCCCGGTCGTTGACCGTTTCGCCCAGGCCGACGATGCCGCCGGAACAGACTTTAATCCCGGCATCACGCACTTTTCCAAGGGTGTCCAGACGCTCCTGATAGCTGCGGGTGGTGATGATGCTGCCGTAAAATTCCGGCGAAGTGTCGAGGTTGTGGTTATAGAAATCCAGCCCGGCGGAGGCCAGCCGCTGTGCCTGCTGCTCGCTCAACGTACCGAGGGTCATACAGGTTTCCATCCCCATCGCCTTCACTCCCTGCACCATCTGCTCCAGATAGGGCATATCGCGCTCGTGCGGATTTTTCCACGCCGCCCCCATGCAAAAACGACCGGAACCGGCGGCTTTCGCCTTGCGCGCGGAGTTCAGCACCTCCTCCACCTCCATCAGCCGTTCGGACTCCAGCCCGGTTTTATAGCGCGCGCTTTGCGGGCAGTACTTGCAGTCCTCCGGGCAGGCTCCGGTTTTGATCGACAGCAGCGTGCTGACCTGTACCTGACGCGGATCAAAATGCTGGCGGTGGATCTGCTGCGCTTCAAACATCAGTTCGAGAAACGGCTTATCAAACAGCGCCTGCGTCTGTGAAAGGGTCCAACGTTTTGCCATTGCTTGCTCCAAAAAAGTCTGTCATTTGTCTTCACGGCCTGGTTATACTTGTAAACTAAATTTTTTATTTTTGGTTTACAAGTGATTTATGAATGCAGCCGATCTTGCTTTTGACCGTGACCATATCTGGCATCCCTATACCTCAATGCGCGATCCGCTGCCCTGCTATCCGGTCTTTGCCGCACAGGAATGTAGGTTACAGCTGGCCGATGGTCGGCAGCTGGTTGACGGCATGTCGTCATGGTGGGCGGCGGTTCATGGCTACAACCATCCGCGCCTGAATCAGGCGTTACAGAACCAGATGGCGCAGATGTCGCACGTGATGTTCGGCGGTATTACGCACCCGTCGGCAGTGGCGCTGTGCCGTCGGCTGGTCGCCATCACTCCCGCACCGCTGGAATGCGTGTTCCTGGCGGATTCCGGTTCGGTGGCAGTTGAGGTGGCGATGAAGATGGCCCTGCAGTTCTGGCAGGCGCGCGGCGAAAAACGTCAGCGCTTTCTGACGCTGCGTAACGGCTATCACGGCGATACCTTTGCGGCGATGTCGGTGTGCGATCCACAGAATTCAATGCACAGCCTGTATCAGGGCTATCTGCCCGAGCATCTGTTTGCCCCCGCGCCGACGTGCCGGTTTGACGACCCGTGGCGCGAAAGCGATACCGACGCGCTGGAACAGCTGATCGTGACCCATCATCGTCAGCTCAGTGCGGTGATCCTCGAGCCGATTGTGCAGGGTGCGGGCGGCATGCGTTTCTATCACCCGCGCTATCTACAGCGGGTACGTGAGCTGTGCGACCGCTATCAGCTGCTGCTGATCGCCGATGAGATTGCCACCGGTTTTGGCCGCACCGGCAGGCTGTTTGCCTGCGAACACGCGGGGATCGCCCCGGATATTCTCTGCGTCGGCAAAGCCCTGACCGGTGGCACGATGACGCTTTCGGCGACGCTGACCACTCGCCGGGTAGCGGACACCATCAGCAACGGGGCGGCGGGCTGCTTTATGCACGGCCCGACGTTTATGGCCAATCCGCTGGCCTGTGCGGTGGCGGCCGAGTCGCTGGCGATGCTGGAAGAGAACCACTGGCCCGAGCAGGTCGCGGCAATTGAAGCGCAGCTGCGGGCGGCGCTGATGCCGTTAAAGGCCGCGGCGGAAGTTGCCGATGTGCGAGTGCTGGGCGCGATTGGCGTAGTGGAAACTCGCCGACCGGTGGACGTGGCCGCCATTCAGCGCTTCTTTGTGGAAAACGGCGTGTGGATACGTCCGTTTGGTCGCCTGATTTACCTGATGCCGCCCTATATTATTTCCAGCGACGAGCTGGCAAAGCTGACCGCAACGGTTGCCGCCGCCGTGGATAATCCGCAGCTTTTTAAAATGACCTGAGGGCACGCAGCGCGAGGCAGCCGCAGGCCGTATGCACTACGCTTTTAGCATTGTGTGTACGGCACTGAAGCCGGGCACGAGATAGCGGAGGTTCTTTTATGCCACAAGATAAGCAAACCAATCGTCGCATCCTGCTGGCTTCGCGCCCGCACGGCGCACCGACGGAAAACAATTTCCGTCTGGAAGCCCAGCACGTCCCTGCCCCAAAAACCGGCCAGGTGCTCCTGCGCACCGTGTGGCTGTCACTCGACCCGTATATGCGCGGGCGGATGAGCGATGCGCCTTCCTACGCGCCGCCCGTCGGGCTGGGCGAGGTGATGTGCGGCGGCACCGTCTCGGTTGTCGAACAGTCTGAACATGCCGACTACGCCGTCGGTGACTGGGTGGTCAGCAACAGCGGCTGGCAGGATTTTTCCCTGTCCGACGGCCGCGACTTATTTAAACTCAGCGGCCCGGTGCTGAAACATCCCTCCCACGCCTTGGGGATTCTGGGCATGCCTGGCTTCACCGCCTATATGGGGCTGCTGGATATCGGTAATCCGCAGCCGGGCGAGACCGTTGTGGTGGCCGCAGCGACCGGCGCGGTGGGCTCACTGGTGGGCCAGATTGCCAAACTGAAGGGGTGCCACGTGGTCGGTATTGCCGGTGGCGCAGAGAAATGCCGCTATGCCGAACAGGTGCTGGGCTTCGATCGCTGTCTGGATCATCGCGATGATAATCTGGCGCAGCAGCTCAGCCGCCACTGCGCGGAGGGGATCGACGTCTATTTTGAAAGCGTGGGCGGCAAAGTGTTTAACGCCGTTCTGCCGCTGATGAATACCAAAGGGCGCATTCCCGTTTGCGGTCTGATCGCCGACTACAACAGCACGAATCTTCCCGCCGGGCCGGACCGCCTGCCGCTGCTGCAAAGCGCCATCCTGCGTAAACGCCTGCGCGTGCAGGGCTTCATTATCAATCAGGATTACGGCCATCGCTTTGACGAATTCTTCCGCCAGATGAGCCAGTGGGTGGCGGAGGATCGTCTGGTGTTCCGTGAAGATGTGGTCGACGGTCTGGATAACGCGCCGGAAACGCTGATTGGCCTGCTGGAGGGGAAAAACTTCGGCAAGGTGGTGGTGCGGGTAGCGGGCGATACGCCAGCATAAACGCGGCAAAGGGTATCATTCCCGGATGCGTTGCAGTAAATGAGCCCAGGTACAGAGATCCAGGCAATGCGGCTTTATCGCTCATAAAGTTGAAGCCGTGAGCCACGAATACTTCACTGATGAACGCGGCGGCATGTGATACCTTTTCAGCGTTGGCTGCGCAGGCAGCCGGGAAGACCTTTGCCGCCGCAGAGCGGCTGAAAATAGCTGACATCTTCAGTGACAGGAGAAGGAATGAAACTGTTTAGCACGAGTTTTAACGATGGTGATAAGCTGCCGGAGCGCCAGGTATTAAATGCCATGGGCTACCAGGGTGAGAACCTGTCGCCGCATCTGGCGTGGGATGAGGTTCCGGCCGGAACCAAAAGCTTTGTGGTGACCTGCTACGATCCCGATGCGCCGACCGGCTCCGGTTGGTGGCACTGGGTGGTGGCCAACCTGCCTGCGGACACACGTGAACTGCCGGAAGGTGCCGGTTCCGGCGTCGCCGAACTGCCTGCCGGTTCGCTGGAAACCCGCACCGACTTCGGCACCGCCGGCTATGGTGGCGCGGCACCGCCAAAAGGTGAGCACCACCGCTATATTTTCACCGTTCACGCGCTGGACGTGGAAAAGCTGGACGTGGACGAGAACGCCAGTGCGGCAATGGTCGGCTTCAACGTACATTTCCATACGCTGGGCAGCGCGGCGATTACCGCCATTTACGCCTGATCGGCGCTCAGAAATGGCAGTTGCGCAGGCTATGATTCTGCGCGATGGTAAGATTTCTACCCCACGCGGCAATTGCCTATATCTGGCAATCGTCGCGCATAAAAAAAGGCAATCTTCGGATTGCCTTTTTTATTAACTGTCAGCGGGCGATCAGAGCGCGCTGATGGTGACCCACATCGGTCCCTGACCGACCGCATAGCGCGCCAGTTCCTGCAACAAGCCGTTATCCGCGGCGATTTTGTACACCGCGATATGGTGCGATTTCTGACCTGCCGCGATCAGATACTGCCCGGTGCTGTCGATGTTAAAACCGCGCGGCTGGGTTTCCGTCTGCTGGTAACCTTCAATCGTCAGCGCCGCGCCGTCGTTGCCGATGCTGAACACGGTGATCACGCTGGCGGTGCGATCGCAGCTGTACAGGAAGCGGCCATCCGGCGTGATGTGGATGTCGGCCGCCCAGCGCGTGTCGCTGAAGCCTTCCGGCATCATATCCAGACTCTGCACCTTCTCGACTTTTTCACCCAGCGCCCAGACGTCGACGCTGCTGTCCAGTTCGTTGACGCAGTAGGCAAACTTCTGGTTCGGATGGAACACCATATGGCGCGGACCGGCACCGGCGGTGGTATTCACTTCTGCCTGAGTGCGCGGGGTCAGCTCGCCGTTCTGCGCCAGCTCGAACAGCGCGATACGGTCCTGCTTCAGCGCCGGAACAAACAGCGTCCGGTTACCGAGGTCGATATTCGCCGAGTGGCAGCCATCCAGACCCTTAATTACCTGAGCAGGTTCGCCCGGCAGGCCATTGTCGCCAATCGGGCTGACGCTGACGCAGGCATCGTTATACGAACCGACGAAGATAAAGCGCCCTTCACGGTCGGTGGAAATGTGGGTCGGGCTGCCCGGCAGCGATGCGTGCCCCGCTTCTTTCAGTTTGCCTTCACTGTCGATTTTATACGCCAGCACGCGGAAGTCCGGACGGGCACCCACGTACAGGAACGTTTTGTCCGGGCTGACCACCATTGGCTGAACCTGGCCCGGCGCATCGACAACCTGCAACAGCGTCAGCGCGCCATCCTCATTCAGCTGCCAGGCATGGATCTGCTGGCTCTCAGGGCTGGCGGTATAAACAACGTGTTTCATGAATGCTCCTTGTTAAGTCTTCGGGGTCGTAATCATTGATTGCGTTCGTCGGTTTTGTGGCCGGCGTCACAGGGTGTACACTCTTTAACTCACATTTAGTCACGGAAACGCATATGAGCTATCGCATCATCGCCCTTGATCTGGACGGCACGCTTTTAACGCCGAATAAAACCATTCTTCCCGAATCGCTGGAAGCGCTGGCTAAAGCGCGCCAGGCCGGGGTAAAAGTGTTGATCGTTACCGGTCGCCATCATGTTGCTATCCATCCTTTTTATCAGGCACTGGCGCTGGATACACCTGCAATCTGCTGTAACGGCACCTATTTGTATGATTACCAGGCGAAAAAAGTCTTACATTCCGATCCGCTGCCAAAAGATCAGGCGCAGCGCGTGATTGAAATGCTCGATGACGCCGCGATTCACGGCCTGCTGTATGTGGATGATGCCATGCTGTACCAGGCCGAAACTGGTCACGTGACCCGCACGATTAACTGGGGCCTGACTCTGCCTGAATCCCAGCGCCCGACGTTCCTGCATGTCGACAGCCTGGCCGGTGCGGCGCAGAGTGCACAGTCGATCTGGAAATTTGCCGTTTCTCACCAGGACACGGCAGAACTGCATCGCTTCGCGCAGAAGGTTGAGGATGAACTCGGCCTGGCCTGCGAGTGGTCGTGGCACGATCAGGTCGATATTGCCAAAGCCGGTAACAGCAAAGGCAAACGCCTGGCAGAATGGGTAGCCGCAGAAGGCTATCAGATGAGCGACGTGCTGGCCTTTGGCGACAACTACAACGACCTGAGCATGCTGGAAACTGTGGGTCTGGGTGTGGCAATGGGCAACGCCGACGAGGCGATCAAAGCCCGCGCCGGGCGCGTGATCGGCACCAACCTTGAGCCGGGCATTGCCGAAACCATTTACCGCGAAATTCTGTAATCAGGGCGTGATTGACACGCTTTTGATCTGCGCATAAAGCGGCATATCCGGTTTAATCTTCAATTCATCGCGGGCCCAGGGCGTAATACGCGCCCAAAGCTCGCTGTGACCGACCCGCAGCTTCACCTCCACCTGATTTTCGATCTCCAGCAGCTCAACTACGACGGCAGGTATCACATTGCGAATGCTGCTGTTGACCGGTGGTTCCAGCACCAGCGACACGTCCGCCGCGTTAATACGGATGCGCATCGGCGTTTGTAACGGCGCAGCAATGCGGCTGACCCAGATACGCTCCTCGCCCAGCGACAATGCAGTCATCTCGTAGTTTGGATGCTGCTCCAGCACCTTTACGCGCAGCACGCTGCTCTGCTCGGCGCGCGGCAGCCACGGACGCATGGCGCTACTGGCCCACACGTCTTCCAGCGGACCGTTGGCGATGACCGATCCTTTATCCAACACCAGTACGTTTTCGGCCAGGTGCAGCAGCTCATCCAGGCTGTGGCTGACGTAAAGAATCGGAATGTCGACCTCTTTCGCCAGCTTTTGCAGATAGGGCAGCAGCTCGCGCTTGCGCGGCAGATCGAGCGAGGCCAGCGGCTCATCCATCAGCATGATTTCCGGCGCAGTCAGCAATGCACGCCCAATGGCAACACGCTGTTTCTCACCGCCAGAGAGCGACCACGGGAAGCGGGACAGCAGCGGTTCGATGCCCAGCAGCTGAACCAGACTGTCGAACTGCGGGCGCAGGCTTTTCGCCATGCCGTATTCCAGGTTGCCGCGCACCCGATAATGTGGGAACAGACGGGCGTCCTGGAACACATAGCCGACGCGGCGCTTTTCCGGCGGTAACCAGATACCTTTAGCGGTATCGCTGAGCACCCGGTCGTTGAGCACAATGCGCCCCTGCTGCGGCACCGTCAGCCCACCAATGGCGTTAATCAGCGAGGTTTTACCCGCACCGGACACGCCAAACACGGCGGTAATTCCCTTACCCGGCAGGCTGGTCTGCACATTAAGCAGGCAGTCGCCCAGCTGCTGGCTGAAATCGAGTTCTAACATTAAAGACCTAAACGCTTACGACCCCAGCGGGTCAGCCATTCGGAAACAAGCAAAGAAAACAGCGCCAGTACGATAGCAATCACGCACAGTCTGGCGGCAGCGCCTTCTGCACCCGGCGTTTCAATCAGCGTGTACATTGCCGACGGCAGCGTACGCGTTTCACCCGGGATATTGGAAACAAAGGTGATGGTGGCACCAAACTCGCCCAGAGAGCGGGCAAAAGCCAGCACCGTACCCACAATAATCCCAGGCAGGGTCAGCGGCAGCGTGATGGTCAGAAACACCCGCCAGCGCCCGGCACCCAGCGTGCGGGCTGCCTGCTCCAGCCGGGTATCAACCGCTTCCAGCGCCAGGCGAATGGCACGAACCATCAGCGGGAAGGCAATCACCGCCGAAGCCAGCGCGGCACCGCGCCAGCTAAAGGCAAAGCTGAAGCCAAACCAGTCATACAGGTATTCGCCAATCACCCCGCGCCGCCCGAAGCCCAGCAGCAGCAGATAGCCCACCACCACCGGCGGCAACACCAGCGGCAGGTGGATAATACTGTCGAGCAGAGTTTTACCGGGGAACTGACGGCGGACCAGCAGCCACGCCATCAGGATACCGAACGGCAGGCTGCATGCCACCGCAACCACCGAGACTTTCAGGCTGAGCGCCACCGCCTGCCATTCGGGATCGCTGAGGAACATCATGACTTAGGCGCAAATCCATACTGTTTGAAAATCGCTGCCGCCTGCGGTCCTTTCAGATAGTCATAAAAGGCGCTGACGCTGGCATTTTTATGATCTTTCACGATAGCTACCGGATATTCGACCGGCTTGTGGCTGTCTGCCGGGAAGGTGCCGACCACGGCCACTTTCTTGCTGGCAACCGCATCAGAACCGTAAACAATGCCGTACGGGGTTTCATCACGCTCGACCAGCGCCAGAGCGGCACGAACGCTGTTGCTGCGCGCCATCACCGGCGAGAGCTGATCCCAGGCACCCAGTTTTTCCAGCGCTTCTTTGGCATAGATACCGGCCGGAACGTGGTCAGGATCGCCCACCGCCAGGCGCTGGCCGTTCAGCAGTGTTTTCCAGTCGGTGGTTTTGCTGATATCCACTTTCTGCGCTTTGGCAGAGGCCGGAGCCACCAGCACCAGATCGTTACCCAGCAGAGTAAAACGGCTGGATTCATCGATGGTTTTCTTCTCTGCGGCGTAGTCCATCCACTGCTGGTCGGCAGAGATAAACAGATCGGCCGGAGCGCCCTGCTCAATCTGACGGGCCAGGGTAGAGGATGAAGCGAATGAGGAAACGATTTTGACATCTTTCCCTTTCTCATACTGGCTGGCGATATCCTGCAGGGCGTTGGTCAGCGAGGCCGCAGCAAAAACGGTGATGTTATCCGCAGCAACCGCGTGGCCACTGATGCTCAGGGTGACGACCGCAGCGGTCAGCCAGGTATTCATTTTTACAGACATGCACTTCTCCAGAGAGGTTCGTTATGTAGGCAATAATATAGCGATAGCGCGGCCGAACGTCACAGAAAAATCGATGAAGAGGAACAGAACATTATTTGAGGTCAATTTCACAAAAGCGGATAGCGGGGAAAACAAACGCCCGGTAAACCGGGCGTGAGGGGAAAACGTGTTACTGCTGGTTTTTAACCGGGCGGTCACGGTGCCCGATTTTAGAAATGACGTTGAAGACTTCACCTAATCCATAAATCAGACCAAGGATAATCGCCATCACAACCGGGACCATCAGGATCGCTACAGCCAGGCCTTTCAGTAATTCCAGCATGGAAGCCTCATTTTGCTGAACAAAAAAGTTATTGTAACGACAGAACACAGGATTGCACTGACCTTTTGTGCTTTCGTGCTGAATTTATTCCCCACGCATCCGCATCCCCTGCTGCTACAATCCGGCAATGAGATGCTGAAAATGGGAGAGCAAAATGCAGGCCGAAATTGCCCTGATTCTGAAGTTACAGCAGCGGCTGTTCGCTGACCCGCGCCGCATTGAACTGCTGCGCCAGATAAAGGAGAGCGGCTCGATCAGCCAGGGTGCGAAGCTGGCGGGGATCAGCTATAAGAGCGCCTGGGATGCGATTAACGAGATGAACCAGCTGGCCGACCGCACGCTGGTTGAACGCGCCACCGGCGGTAAAGGCGGCGGCGGGGCCATCGTTACGCCCTACGGCGAGCGCCTGATCCAACTCTATGCGCTGCTGGAACAGATCCAGCAGAAGGCATTTGATGTTTTACAGGACGATGCGCCACTCGGCAGTCTGCTGGGCGCAATCGCCCGCTTTTCACTACAAACCAGCGCGCGAAACCAGCTGTACGGCACCGTCGCCAGCCGTGACAATCTGCCGGTACAGCAGCATGTTACGGTACAGCTGGCCGACGGTGACACCCAAATCAAGGTCGCGTTGACCGAGCAGAGCGCCAACCGCCTGCAGCTGACTGCGGGCAAAGAGGTGCTGGTGTTGATTAAAGCGCCGTGGGTTGGCATTAGCCAGGAAAGCGTCAGCGCGGATAATCTGCTGACGGGCCACATCAGCCAGATAGAACAGGGTGAAAGCCGCAGCGAAGTGCTGGTGACGCTCGGCAGCGGTGAAACGCTCTGTGCCACCGTTGAAAATCAGCTTATCACCCAGCAAAAACTGCAGCCCGGCTCGGCCGTGACAGCATATTTTAATGCCGATTGCGTCATCATCGCGACGCTGCTCTGAATCATCGGGCGGGATTTGACATTGTACGGCAGGAAGCCCCTAATAGCCGTGTGATGCATAAAATGGAATGAATAATGTCAATGTTGCAAATTACGCAAGGCATCTTTCGCCTGAGCGATACCCGAACTCTGAACCTGAACGATCTGACTTTACGCGCCGGTGAAAGCTGGGCGTTCGTCGGGGCCAACGGCAGCGGTAAGTCGTCGCTGGCCCGCGCCCTTTCCGGTGAGCTGGCCCCCTCTAAAGGCCTGGCGATCGGCGATTTCAGGCACCCCGTGCGCCTGTCGCTGGAACAGCTACAGAAACTGGTGGCCGACGAATGGCAGCGTAATAACACCGACCTGCTCAGCCCCGGCGAAGACGATACCGGACGTACGGCGGCTGAGATTATTCAGGATGAGGTGCGCGACCCGGCGCGCTGCCAGCAGCTGGCGGAGAAGTTTGGCATTACCTACCTGCTCGATCGCCGCTTCAAATACCTTTCCACCGGGGAAACGCGTAAAACCCTGCTGTGCCAGGCGCTGATGGCGCAGCCCGACCTGCTGATCCTCGATGAACCGTTTGACGGGCTGGATGTGGCTTCACGCGCTAATCTCGCCAGCGTGCTGGGGGAACTGCAGCGGCCTGATTTCACCCTGGTGCTGGTGCTGAACCGCTTTGATGATATCCCCGACTTCATTCAGCAGGTGGGCGTGCTGGCGGAGTGCCATCTCAGCCATACCGGCCCGCGTAAAGCGATCCTTGCCGAGGCGCTGGTCGCCCAGCTGGCGCACAGTGAAAAGCTGGACGGCATGACGCTGCCGGAACCCGACGACGCGGAGGCCATTCCGCAGCTGGCTGCCGATGCACCGCTGATTGTGCTGCGCGACGGCGTTGTCTCCTATAACGATCGTCCGATCCTGCACCATCTCGACTGGCAGGTCGATCGCCAGCAGCACTGGCAGATCGTTGGCCCGAACGGCGCCGGTAAATCGACGCTGCTCAGTCTGATCACCGGCGATCATCCGCAAGGCTACAGCAACGATCTGACGCTGTTTGGCCGCCGTCGCGGCAGCGGCGAAACCATCTGGGATATCAAACAGCATATCGGCTACGTCAGCAGCAGCCTGCATCTTGATTACCGGGTCAGCAGCAGCGTGCGCAATGTGATTATCTCCGGCTATTTTGATTCCATCGGCATCTACCAGGCCGTCTCGGATCGTCAGCAGGCGCTGGCGAAACAGTGGCTGCATCTGCTGGGCATGGAAAAACAGGGTGATACGCCGTTCCACGATCTCTCCTGGGGCCAGCAGCGGCTGGTACTGATCGCCCGTGCGCTGGTTAAACACCCGGCTCTGCTGATCCTCGACGAACCGCTACAGGGGCTGGACCCGATTAACCGCCTGCTGGTTCGTCGCTTTGTCGATGTGCTGATTGGTGAAGGCCGCACCCAGCTGCTGTTTGTTTCCCACCACGCGGAAGATGCCCCGCAGTGCATTACCCATCGTCTGAGTTTTATTGCCGATGGCGACCGCTACGGATATTTACAGGAAACGCTGTAATTCCTGCGCCGGGCGGGTTCGTTCGTGGACCTGCCCTGCTTTCCTCTCACTTCTGGTGGAACTCATCCAGTGTGATTCTCTTAATACTTATTAGCACCTTCCCTTCCCGTTTCCGCATGACTTATCTCAAACACGGACGCGGCCCTACCTCTTCACTCCATTGCGTTTTATCCAGGCTTACAGTGACCGGCACGTGGCGTAAACCACATCGTGTAATCGCTACCACTAATTCACTACCACAAGCTTGCGAAATTGTGTCCATCCTTTACTCTTAGCGACATTGCCGTTTTTAAAGTTTGTGTAAACGATTCCATTTTTTCCATTTCGATCACGCTTTCCGCACCGCGACTGTGCTATTTTTTTATCAGATCTGACGCAGACAGAAGGTTATCAGGACTTAACATGCAAAAATTCAATCCGGTGGATCATCCACATCGTCGCTACAATCCGCTGTCCGACCAGTGGATTCTGGTTTCCCCGCATCGCGCCAAACGACCGTGGCAGGGCGCGCAGGAAACACCCTCGCAGGATAGACTGCCTGCGCACGATCCCGACTGTTTTCTCTGCCCGGGCAATACCCGCGTAACCGGCGATAAAAATCCCGATTACACCAGCACCTATGTCTTTACCAACGACTTTGCGGCGCTGATGACCGATACGCCGGATGCGCCGGAAAGCGATGATTTACTGATGCGCTGTGAAAGCGCGCGTGGCACCAGCCGGGTGATCTGCTTCTCCCCCGATCACAGTAAAACCCTGCCGGAACTGACGCTGGACGGCCTGATTGATGTGGTGAAAACCTGGCAGGAACAAACCGCTGAGCTGGGCCAAAGCTATCCGTGGGTGCAGGTCTTTGAGAATAAAGGCGCGGCGATGGGCTGCTCCAACCCGCATCCGCACGGCCAGATTTGGGCCAACAGCTTCCTGCCGAATGAAGCGAAGCGCGAGGACGATCTGCAGCGTGCCTGGTATGCAAAAAACGGATCGCCAATGCTGGTTGATTACTGCGCACGCGAGTTGCAGGACGGCAAACGTACGGTAGTAGAAACCGAGCACTGGCTGGCCGTGGTGCCGTGGTGGGCGGCATGGCCGTTTGAAACCCTGCTGCTGCCGAAAGCCAGCGTGAAGCGCCTGACCGATCTCAGCGACGCGCAGCGCGACGATCTGGCGCTGGCAATGAAAAAGCTGACCAGCCGCTATGACAACCTGTTCCAGTGCTCGTTCCCCTACTCCATGGGCTGGCACGGCGCGCCGTTTAACGGCGAAGACAACGAGCACTGGCAGCTGCACGCACACTTCTATCCACCGCTGCTGCGTTCAGCAACGGTACGTAAATTTATGGTCGGCTACGAAATGCTGGCTGAAACTCAACGTGATTTAACGCCGGAACAGGCAGCCGAACGTCTGCGTGCCGTCAGCGATATCCATTTCCGCGAAACCGGAGCATAACCATGACTTTAAAGACCACTACCCAGCAGATTTTCACCAACGCTTTTGGCTACGCGGCAACCGATACAATCCAGGCACCCGGACGGGTGAATTTGATTGGCGAGCACACCGACTATAACGACGGTTTTGTGCTGCCCTGCGCCATTGATTACCAGACGGTCATCAGCTGTGCGAAGCGCGACGATCGTCAGGTACGGGTTGTTGCAGCTGATTACGACAGCCAGCAGGATATTTTCTCCCTCGACCAGCCGATTGTTTCCCACCCGGACTATATGTGGGCCAACTATGTGCGCGGCGTGGTGAAGCATTTACAACAGCGTCAGCCAAATTTCGGCGGCGCGGACCTGGTGATTAGCGGCAACGTGCCGCAGGGTGCGGGTTTAAGCTCCTCGGCCTCTCTGGAGGTGGCGGTAGGCACCGTGTTCAATCACCTTTACGGACTGGCGCTGGATGGCGCAGCGATTGCCGTCAACGGTCAGGAAGCGGAGAACCAGTTTGTCGGCTGCAACTGCGGCATTATGGACCAGCTGATTTCGGCGCTGGGCGAGAAGGATCACGCCATGCTGCTGGACTGCCGTACGCTCGGCACCCGACCGGTTCCGATGCCGGAAGATATTGCGGTCGTGATCATTAACTCCAACTTCCGCCGCAGCCTTGTCGGCAGTGAATACAATACCCGCCGCCAGCAGTGCGAAGAAGGTGCGGCGTTCTTCGGCCAGTCTTCCCTGCGTGACGTAACCCTGGCGCAGTTTAACGAGCGCCAGAACGAGCTGGACCCGCTGGTAGCGAAACGCGTACGCCATGTGCTGACGGAAAATGCCCGCACGCTGGAAGCGGCTGATGCGCTGGCCAACGGCGATCTGACCCGCATGGCGGTGCTGATGGCAGAATCCCACGCCTCAATGCGCGATGACTTTGAAATCACCGTACCGGCAATTGATCAGCTGGTGGATATCGTTAAAGCCGCGCTGGGTGAGAGCGGTGGCGTACGCATGACCGGCGGCGGCTTTGGCGGCTGCGTGGTGGCACTGATGCCGCAGGATTGCGTAGCGGGCGTGAAAGCGGCCGTGGCGGAGCATTACGAGGCACAGTCCGGTATCAAAGAAACATTTTACGTTTGCAAAGCCTCAGAAGGAGCGGGTCCATGCTAAAACCTGATTCTCACGCCCCGGACGGACAGCCGTGGCGGATTACCTCCCTGCGCAACGGCAACGGCATGGTGGCGACATTTATGGACTGGGGCGCAACGTGGCTTTCCGCACGCGTGCCGATGCGCGACGGCAGCGTACGAGAAGCGCTGCTGGGCTGCGCGACACCTTCCGACTACCTTCACCAGTCTGCCTATCTTGGTGCGACAGTTGGCCGCTACGCGAACCGTATCGCCCACTCACAGCTGGTACTGAACGGTGAGGCCATTAAACTGAGCGCCAATCAGGGCGAACACCAGCTGCACGGCGGCCCTGAAGGCTTCAGCCATCGTCGCTGGCAGATTGTCTGCCAGAGCGAAAGCGAAGTGGAATACCGCCTTGATTCACCCGACGGCGATCAGGGCTTCCCGGGCGAACTAGTCGTCTCACTGCGCTATCATCTGGATGAAGATAACACCCTTTCGATTAGCTATCAGGCGACGGTGGATAAACCCTGCCCGGTGAATCTGACTAATCATGCCTATTTCAATCTGGATGTGGAACACGGCGATGCGCGCCAGCATCGTCTGCTGTTAAACGCCGATTACTATCTGCCGGTGGACAGCGAAGGGATTCCCGCTGCGCCACTGAAAGCGGTGGAGGGAACCGGTTTCGATTTTCGCCAGGCGAAGAGCGTGGCGCAGGATTTCCTGAAGGATGCCGATCAGCAGCGGGTGAAAGGTTACGATCACGCCTACCTGTTGAATGACTCGCCGGAACCGGCCGCCGAGCTGTGGTCTGCCGACGGTCAACTACAGCTTAAAGTGTTTACTACCGCTCCGGCTTTGCAGCTTTACAGCGGGAATTACCTGGCGGGAACCCCGGCGCGCGAACAGGGAGTCTATAATGCTTTCCAGGGTATTGCGCTGGAGAGCGAGTTCCTGCCCGACTCGCCTAATCACCCTGAATGGCCGCAGCCGGACTGTTGGCTGGCGCCAGGTGAATCGTATCAGTCGGTGACGCGTTACCAGTTGATTGCAGTTTGATAAAGCGCATGAAAAACGCGCAACGCATGCGCGACGGGCTTACGCGCTGCGCAGATTTCAGCTATGGTAATGCACATTAAAATTGTCGCGCGCAGGCTCCGGCAGTTTACCGATTCCCATTATCATAGAAACGTAAAGTTATTAAGGAGTTAAGCTATGGCTGTAACTAAGCTGGTTCTGGTGCGTCACGGCGAAAGCCAGTGGAACAACGAAAACCGCTTTACCGGTTGGTACGACGTTGATCTGTCTGATAAAGGCCGCACCGAAGCTAAAGCAGCGGGTCAACTGCTGAAAAAAGAAGGCTTCACCTTCGATTTTGCTTACACCTCCGTGCTGAAACGTGCCATCCACACGCTGTGGAATATTCTGGACGAAGTGGATCAGGTTTGGCTGCCGGTTGAGAAATCATGGCGTCTGAACGAGCGTCACTACGGTGCGCTGCAGGGTCTGGATAAAGCGGAAACCGCGAACAAATATGGTGACGAGCAGGTTAAGCAGTGGCGTCGCGGTTTTGCGGTGACTCCACCGGAGCTGGATCGTGCCGATGAGCGTTTCCCTGGCCACGACCCGCGCTATGCGTCACTGACCGCAGAGCAGCTGCCAACTACCGAGAGCCTGGCGCTGACTATCGATCGCGTTCTGCCTTACTGGAACGAGTCTATTCTGCCACGCATGAAAAGCGGCGAGAAAGTGATCATCGCTGCCCACGGTAACTCCCTGCGTGCGCTGGTGAAATACCTGGACAACATGAGCGAAGAAGAGATTCTGGAACTGAACATCCCAACCGGCGTGCCGTTGGTGTATGAGTTCGATGAAAACTTCAAGCCTATCAAGCACTACTATCTGGGTGATGCTGACGAGATCGCAGCGAAAGCCGCGGCCGTAGCAAACCAGGGTAAAGCGAAGTAATTTTCTGCCGAGAGGCAGGAGTGAGCTGAGTTGATAAAGCCGCCGTCGTTGAGATGGCGGTTTTTTTTGCGTGCAATTTGGGGAGAGTCGCTGGTCGAGACGGCGATTCTGTCGCTGATAAAACGGTGCCCGGTTCCCAGCCTCTGCCGGGGCTTCCGGTCGGTCCTCGCGTCACGCGCTGCGTGATGCCTTCGGTTTCAGCATCCGGCCGCTCGGACCGCCAAAGACGTGTCATCCATGGCCCGGCTTCGCCTGACGCCAACTTCCCTGTTGGCGTCTCCTGGCCTGCTGCTTTCACCTCAGCGCTGCGAATTGCCCGCCGTTCATCTCAGAGGCTGACTTCGGGGTCGCACCAGAGACGTTAATACGCAATCTGATTAAAGCTAACCGGCTGAATAGTCATGGGGGTTATCGCAAAAAAACGCTGAAGCTACGGAGCAGACGGATCGCTGCCCGCTTCGGCAATCCGCAGCGCTGAACGAAGAGAGGAAGCCAGGATTTGGCCGCATGGACGCGGCCGAAAAGCACAGCCGCGCGGGACACGCGTCTGTGCTGGTCCGTGAGGCTGATGAACGGAGTGAGGGCACCGCACAGCGGCGCGAGGACCGCCGAAGCGGACAGCGAACCGTCTGATCAGGCGCTGTAGCCACACTGTTAACTGGCAACGCCCCGTCAATTCAGGCGCTGTAGCCACAGAGCTAACTGGCAGCACACAGTCAGCTCAGACGCCCCCCACAGATAATCGGACTTTAGCCGCGACGCGCCTTCACCGCCGCAGCCAGCTGGCGCAGCACGGTTTCAGTATCTTCCCAGCCAATACAGCCATCGGTCACGCTTTTACCGTACACCAGCGGCTCACCGCTCTCCAGGCTCTGATTACCTTCCACCAGATGGCTCTCAATCATCACACCAATGATCGCCCGCTCACCCGAAGCAATCTGCTCTGCCACATCGGTAGACACATCCAGCTGCTTTTTAAACTGCTTGCTGCTGTTAGCGTGGCTGAAATCAACCATCACCTGCGCCGGCAGACCGGCCTTTTCCAGACCGCTCTTCACCGCGCTAACATGATGCGCGCTGTAGTTTGGCTCTTTGCCACCGCGCAGAATGATATGGCAATCCTGATTACCGCTGGTTTCCACAATCGCAGAATGACCGTATTTGGTCACCGACAGGAAGCAATGCGGCGCACCGGCTGCACCAATCGCATCGATGGCAACTTTAATCGTGCCGTCGGTGCCGTTTTTAAAGCCAACCGGGCAGGAAAGACCGGAAGAAAGCTCACGGTGAACCTGAGATTCCGTGGTGCGCGCGCCAATAGCGCCCCAGCTCATCAGATCGCCGACGTACTGCGGGGTGATCATATCAAGGAACTCACCGGCAGCAGGCAGGCCGCTGTCATTGATATCCACCAGCAGCTTGCGCGCAATGCGCAGACCATCGTTGATCTGGAAACTACCATCCATATGTGGATCGTTAATCAGCCCTTTCCAGCCAACCGTGGTGCGCGGCTTTTCAAAATAAACGCGCATCACCACTTCCAGCGAATCCTTCAGCTCCTCGCGCAGCTTCAGCAGACGCTCTGCATACTCTTTCGCCGCCGTCACATCGTGAATGGAGCAGGGACCGATCACCACCAGCAGACGATCGTCCTGCTGCTGCAGAATCTGATGAATTGCCTGGCGAGCGCGGAATACTGTGTCAGCAGCCTTATCCGTGGCAGGGAATTTTTCAAACAGGGCAACAGGGGGTAATAATTCTTTTATCTCTTTGATTCTTAAGTCATCGTTCTGATAATTCATAATAGTTCCAGGTTATTTCATTGCCGAAGTGCACACCAGGCGCATCTGCTCCAATCTATCGCGAGTCCCTGACGCTGTAAATCGCCTTTCCCTCAAGATTTTGCGGGTAAATTTGATTTTCCACTTCGCTTTACTACAATTTTAAATGTAAATATCTGGAAAAATGGAATTGGCACCATTAACGATTGCCAACAGTTATCTTTACGGAGCTTTATTTCCCAACAGGATAATTTCTTTTCAAACCGTTAAGCAGGTTTGGTTAATACTCAGAACTCAATGGAGCACAATGATGAATAAGTTCGCCATTATCTTCCTCACAGCAGCAATGTCCCTGGGTAGTGCAACGGCAATGGCCGCAGATACCAGCAGCAATAACGGTGCGGCGAATGCAGCAGCCGACGCCGGCGCCAAAGCGCCGGACGCGAAGCAAAACCTTCAGCCCAATAATGTGGACAACAGTAAAATTAATACCGGCGATGCCAGCGCAACGCATCAGGATATGAACGCCGCAGAAGTCCACAAAAACTCACAGTGTAAAGACGGAAAATGCCCGGATATCGGCAAGAAAGTCGGCGAGGATGCCAACCATAAAACCGATGGTACAACGCAGTAACAGCGCGTTGTCGCTGTAGCACCGGGGCAGAGTATCGCTCCCGGTGTTTCATCCCGCATTGCGGCTGCCTGCAAAAAGTTGATGACGGCACCATCTAACTAATGAGTACAGACAGCAGAATACAAATATTGCAACTAATCCATTAATATAGTGGATTACACGTCTGTTCACTCAACCGGATACCTATGGCACACAGTCATTCTGCTGCAGATGGAAACCGCTCCCGCCTGTTGGCGGCTTTTCTGGTTACCGCAATCTATATGGTCGCCGAAGTCGTCGGCGGCCTGCTTTCCGGCTCGCTGGCCCTGTTGGCGGATGCCGGGCACATGCTCACCGATGCCGCTGCACTGCTGGTTGCATTGATGGCGGTTCAGTTTGCCCAACGTCGACCGGACAAACGCCATACCTTTGGCATGCTGCGCTTAACCACGCTCGCCGCGTTCGTCAACGCCCTTGCCCTGCTGGTGATTACCGTACTGATTGTCTGGGAAGCCATTCAACGTTTTACTCATCCTCAGCCCGTTGCAGGCGGCATGATGCTGGTTATCGCCGTTGGCGGCCTGCTGGCCAACATTCTCTCATTCTGGCTGCTGCATCGCGGCAGCGGTGAAAAGAACCTCAACGTGCGGGCGGCGGCTTTGCACGTACTGGGGGATTTGCTGGGTTCAGTGGGCGCCATTGCGGCGGCGCTGATTATTATGTTCACCGGCTGGACCCCGATTGACCCTATTCTCTCGGTGCTGGTTTCAATGCTGGTGCTACGCAGCGGCTGGATGCTGATTAAAGAGAGTACGCATGAACTGCTGGAAGGCGCACCGCAGCATATTGATGCCGACAAGCTGCAGCGATCGCTGACGCTCAATATTCCCGAGGTTCGCAACGTGCACCATGTTCATCTGTGGCAGGTGGGAGAAAAGCCAGTCATTACGCTACATGTGCAGGTGATACCCCCGCGCGATCACGATGCGCTATTGCAGCGAATTCATCATTACCTGCATGAGAATTATCAGATCGAGCACGCAACGGTGCAGATGGAGTATCAGCGCTGCGACGGCGATGACTGCGATCTGCACTGGATTCAGGGCGAGAGTCACAGCCATCACGGTCATAATCACTAGTGGCTATTGTCACTGCGGCAGGCGGTATTTATCGCCCGCCTGCCGCGCCGTGGTGACGGTTAAGCGCGCTGGCGCGCGCTTTTAATCCACAGCCAGGAACCGTTCAGGGCAATCACCGTCAGGATGGCATATTCCAGCGCCATCGCATAAACCCCCTGCCGGGCAAAAATCATCACGCTGATGATGTTGATCACCACCCACAGTAGCCAGTTCTCGACGTATTTGCGCGTCATCAGGATCATCGCGGCAATCGACAACACCATCATGCAGGAATCCCAGAACGGGAAAGCATCCGGCTGAAGCTCAGGCATCACCACGTTTAATCCCAGCCCCTGCATCAGCGCCACCGAAGTACGCGTCAGAAAGGCGAACACCGGATCGATATAGAACGTCATCAGCGCAATCGCCAGTATGCAAACAGCGCCACAAAGAAGCGCTTTTGGCAGCGGCATCCAGCGAATCTTCAACGCCTGTTGATGATCGCTGGTCTGGCGACTCCAGGCATACCAGCCGTAAATATTGGCCACGAAGAAAAACAGCTGTAACAGCAGACTGGCGTAAAGCTGGATCTGGAAAAAGATCGCGGCGAACAGTGTGACGTTTAGCAGGCCAAACGCATAGTTGACGATCTTTTCCAGGCTTGCCAGCCAGATGCACAGCAGGCCAGCCAGCGTACCGATGGCTTCGATCCATGAAAGATCGTAACCACCGCTGCCGAGAGGAATATGAACCAGAATATTTGAGGTACTGAAGAAATCCATATTAAGACCTTATCCTGAAGACCATCGGTCAGGCGTTACCCTTAACCTTAAGTTTGAGTTGTGCTGCAAAGGTTAGCATACGATTCAGCGGGATCAATGCACCCTGGCGCAGCGCTTCATCAACGTGTATCTCGTGGGCACTGCCGCCCTGCTCAAGACCATCGGCAATCGCTTTCAGTCCATTCATTGCCATCCACGGGCAGTGCGCACAGCTGCGGCAGGTGGCACCTTCACCAGCGGTGGGCGCTTCCAGCAGTTCTTTATCCGGGCAGGCCTGCTGCATTTTGTAAAAAATGCCACGATCGGTGGCGACGATCATTTTCTTATGCGGCATGGTCTGCGCAGCCTGGATCAGCTGACTGGTCGATCCCACGGCATCGGCCAGATCAACGATGGCCTGCGGTGACTCAGGATGTACCAGCACGGCGGCTTCCGGATAGAGTGCCTTCATTTGCTGTAGCGCCTGGGTTTTAAATTCGTCGTGGACGATGCAGGCTCCCTGCCAGCACAGCACATCAGCTCCGCTTTTGCGCGTCACGTACTGCCCCAGATGGCGATCCGGTGCCCAGATAATTTTTTCCCCCAGGCTGTCGAGATGCTCGATCAGTTCAACGGCAATGCTGGAGGTGACGACCCAGTCAGCGCGGGCCTTAACGGCGGCAGAGGTATTGGCGTAAACCACGACCGTACGATCCGGGTGCGCATCGCAGAAACGGCTGAACTCGTCGATCGGGCAGCCGAGATCCAGCGAACACTCGGCCTGCAACGTCGGCATCAGAATGGTTTTTTCCGGGCTGAGGATTTTGGCGGTTTCGCCCATAAAACGCACGCCGGCGACCAGCAGCGTTGATGCCGGATGCTGGCTACCGAATCGGGCCATTTCCAGCGAGTCGGAAATACACCCGCCGGTCTCTTCCGCCAGTGACTGGATTTCCGGATCGGTGTAATAGTGAGCGACCATCACCGCATCCCGCTCTTTTAACAGGCGTTTAATCTTCTCACGGTAAAACTGCTTCTCTTCGATAGACAGTTTTGCCGGTTTCGGCGGGAACGGATAGATGGCGTCTTCGGGATTAAACATCAGGCTCATAATGCAACTCTCGTTTTTTCAACTTAACCGAAACGGCCCTGGAACCCGGTCCGGCGCCAACTCTTCGGCTGGTTTGTTTTATATGCTAAACACGATAGCTGAAATATAGAGCAATGTCGCTGAGTTTTTAATTTTCACACCAGGATGTGATGTCGATCGTTAAAGTGCCTCTTCCGGCCATAGCTGGCCACCGCCCTCAATGCGCAACAGGAAAGCTTTAGTTTGCAGACCGCCGGCAAAACCGGTCAGTTTACCGTTGGTGCCAATGACCCGATGGCAGGGCGCAATAATGGAAAGCGGATTACGTCCGTTGGCAGCCCCCACCGCACGTACCGCCGTCGGATTACCGATCTGGCGTGCGATATCACCATAGCTGCGGGTTTCACCATAGGGAATGGTGACCAGCGCGGCCCAGACCTGTTTCTGAAACTCGGTACCAACAAATTCCAACGGCAGTGCAAACTCCCGCCGTTTGCCGGAGAAGTACTCCCACAGCTGGCGTTCCGCCTCGAGCAGAATGCGATTATCAGGTTGTTCAACCTGCGGCAGGAAACGCACGCGTTTAGGATCATCATTTTCCCACAGCACGGCAACCAGCCCGCGTTCAGATGCGACCAGTTTCAGCTCGCCGACCGGCGACTGCATCATTTTGAAGTCATAACTCATGTGTTGCTTCCTCCATGTCTCGGTTTCCGGTTGATTATCCGCTTTTTGTATGGCGGTACTAGCCGTTTTCGGACACCGGCATAAAATAGTGTGATGTCCGAATATGGCCAGCCAGGTGTCTGCTCAGACGCTAACCTGATTCGACCGCTGTATAACAGGAGCCAATGATGATCGACCGGGACTCAGCTTACCTTGCCCTCACCTCTCGCGATGCGCGTTTTGACGGCGTATTTTTCGTTGGCGTGACGTCAACGGGGATTTACTGCCGCCCGATCTGCCCGGTGAAAGCGCCTCAAGCGGCCAACTGCCTGTTTTTTGCCAATGCTGAAGCCGCTGAGAAATCGGGCTTTCGCCCCTGCCTGCGCTGCCGGCCAGAGCTGGCACCCGGCAACGCTCCGGTCGATCACGGCCAGCGGGTGGCCGAACGGCTGATGCAGCAGATTGATGAGGGACTGATCGAGCAGGTTGAGAGCCTTGAGGAGATCGCCGCCCGTTTCGATCTCAGCCTGCGGCAACTGCGGCGCATCGTGCAGAAAGAGCTCGGCGTTTCGCCACAGGAACTGCGCCAAACGCGCCGCCTGCTGCTGGCAAAGCAGCTGCTTAGCGAAACGCGGCTTCCGGTGACGGAAATTGCCTTTGCCAGCGGTTTCTCCAGCCTGCGGCGCTTTAATGACGCCTTCAGCAGTCAGTACCGCATGCCGCCCAGCCGCCTGAGAAAAGAGGGCACGGAAAAAGAATCTGACATGAATAACAGCGATACGTCGGTACTTCAGCTCGGTTATCGTCCGCCGTACGACTGGCAGGCGATGCTGGATTTCCTGCGCGTTCGCGCTTTGCAGGGGGTGGAATATGTCGATACGGATAGCTACAGCCGGACGGTCAGGCTGGGGCAGCACTGTGGCTGGATTCAGGTTCGGCAGAAAGCGGCGAAAAATATGCTACAGGTGGAGTTCAGCCATTCACTCACCCCCGTGCTGCCTGCGCTGCTGCGCCGCCTGAGGAATCTGTTTGACCTGAGTGCACGACCGGATTTAATTGCCGCGCATCTGGGGCAGGACCCGCTGCTGCAACCCTCTCTACAGGCTTATCCGGGCCTGCGTGTGCCCGGTGCTTTCGACGGTTTCGAGATGGCAGTACGTGCGATCCTTGGGCAACAGATCACCGTTAAAGCAGCAGCGACGCTGGGTGGACGTTTTGCGACGGCTTTTGGTGATCCCTTTGACTGCCCACTGCCGCAGCTGACGCATCTGTCGCCGTTGGCTGATCGGGTTGCGGAGTGCAGTATTGATGATATCGCCAGCCTCGGAATCGTCAGTGCCCGCACCCGCTGCATTCTGGCGCTGGCTGCTGCCTGCTCGCAGGGCACGCTGAAGTTGGATGCGGTAAGCCAGCCAGACAAAACCGTGACTCAGCTGCTGGCACTACCGGGAATTGGTGACTGGACTGCACAGTATCTGTCTATGCGCGCCCTACGCTGGCCTGATGCCTTTCCTGCGGGCGATATCGTTGTGCGTAATAACCTGGGGAGGATCGATGCGAAAGAGGCGGATAAACGCTCTCAGGCGTGGCGTCCGTGGCGGAGCTATGCGGTGATGCATATCTGGAAGAGTTTGGGCTAATCAGATTCGAACCCTGTCCAAATCGCAGATAGCAAAAAGGCGCCTTTAGGGCGCCTTCTTAACACTGGTGGGTCGTGCAGGATGACTCGGCTTCGCCTCGCCCTTCGGGCCGTTGCCGTGGCAACGTTGTCTCACTGCGTTCGACCCGAACCTGCGGCAGGTTCGAACCCCGCCCGAATCGCAGACAGCAAAAAGGCGCCTTTAGGGCGCCTTCTTAACATTGGTGGGTCGTGCAGGATTCGAACCTGCGACCAATTGATTAAAAGTCAACT
>NZ_JACVTS010000002.1:0-464286 GCF_016624545.1 Erwinia sp. S38
TAAGAAACCAGTAGCTCAGAAAGCTCAGGCTGCTAAAAAGCACCACAAAGCCGCTAAGAAACCAGTAGCTCAGAAAGCTCAGGCTGCTAAAAAGCACCACAAAGCTGCCAAGAAAGCCGCTGCTCCTAAAGCGTAATTTTTGCAGACGGGCGGACAGCCGCCCGAAACAAGATCCTTAACTCAAACACCCGGATAATCCGGGTGTTTCTTTCCCGGAGTCTCGGATGATGGTGCGCCGCTATTTATTCGAAATTATTCTGGTTGTGATGATCCTTTGCGGTGTGATTGCCGCCAGCTTCTACATCTGAACCCTGTAGCGTGCTGATATTCCAAATTAATCTCCCTTTTTAAGCGCTATCCGTCTATAGTTACTGCATTAGCGTAATCACCTTTAATGCTTCTCCAGCCCGAGAGAAATATGCGCCTGACTGCTGTGTTATTAATGGGTTTCCTCTCCTTTTCGTTCTGTACTCACGCCGATGATGATGCCCAAAGTGAAGCCGACACCAAGACGCTGTTTTTTGGTAAAGATGACCGTCTGCCGGTCAGCAATACCGCCAGCCAGCCGTGGGAAGCGATCGGACAGCTTGAAACGGCCAGTGGCAATTTGTGTAGTGCTACGCTGATCTCCCCTCACCTTGCCCTGACCGCCGGCCACTGCCTGCTGGCACCGCCGGGTAAACTGGATAAAGCTATCGCACTGCGTTTTGTCGCCGGCAATAACGGTAAATGGCGCTATGAAATTCACGATATTGAAGGCCGGGTGAATCCAACGCTGGGGAAAAAACTGAAGGCCGATGGCGATGGCTGGATTGTTCCGGCTTCTGCCGCGCCCTACGATTTCGGGCTGATTATTTTACGTAATCCTCCATCAGGTATTGTGCCGCTGCCGCTGTTTGCCGGTACACGCAGTGAAATGACCGCAGCGCTGAAGGCGACCGGTCGCAAAGTGACTCAGGCGGGTTATCCGGAAGATCACCTGGATACGCTTTATTCGCATAACGACTGCCTGATCACCGGCTGGGCGCAGAAAACGGTGCTGTCGCACCAGTGCGATACGCTGCCGGGAGACAGCGGCTCCCCGCTGCTGCTGAAGGTTAACGGCGACTGGCAGCTGATCGCGGTGCAAAGCTCTGCTCCTGCGCCGAAAGATCGCTATCTGGCCGATAACCGCGCTATTGCCGTAACGGCATTTCGCGATAGCCTGGAAGAACTGGCAAAATAGGCGATGAAGCCCCGGAATTTTTGCAAGCCTCCGCATCACCTGGACTGTTGAAATTTCAGCAGGACCGCAGGGAAAATGTACAGACCGTCAATTGGGGCGAGCGTTAAACTGGCCCCAATATCCGATTCCTTTCTGCGCTGTAAGTATCCCGCTAAAACGTCCCATTCACTTTTAGAGATCTTCCGGCATACTGATAACGTTGCCCCGAGGAGATCGCCATGCGAAAGGCCCGGTTTACTGAGCACCAGATCATCACAGTCCTGAAATCGGTTGAAGCAGGACGTACCGTTAAGGACGTCTGTCGTGAGGCCGGTATTTCTGAAGCCAGCTATTACAACTGGAAGGCGAAGTACGGTGGCATGGAAGCCGCTGATATTAAAAAACTTAAAGACCTTGAAGATGAAAATCGCAGGCTGAAGCAGATGTTCGCCGACCTCAGCCTGGAAAATCGCGCTCTGAAAAACGTCATTGAAAAAAAGCTTTAAAACCAGCGATAAAGCGTGAGCTCGTTAACTGGCTGACAGAACACTTTGCCATGAGCATACGCCATGCATGCAGGACGTTATCGCTGAGCAGGACGGTTTACCATTACCAGCCCGACACCCGGCGTGACGAACCGGTAATAAATGCGCTGACTGAGGCCGCTGAACGCTATCCGCGATACGGCTTCAAAAAGCTCTTTCAGGTGCTCCGCAGGCGGGGAAATGTATGGAATCACAAGCGTGTTCACCGGATTTACTGCCTTCTAAAACTGAATTTCAGGCGTAAGGGAAAACAACGTCTTCCTGTACGAAATCCGGCTCCGCTGGCAACCCCGTCGCGGATAAATCAGAGCTGGTCAGTGGATTTTATGCATGATGCGCTGATATGTGGCCGACGTTTTCGTACATTTAACGTGGTGGATGATTTTAATCGTGAAGCCATAGCGATTGAAATCGATCTGAATATCCCGGCCCAGCGGGTTATACGCGTGTTGGACAGGATCGTCGCTAACCGTGGATATCCGCTGCAGCTGCGCATGGACAATGGCCCGGAATTTATCTCGCTGGCTCTTGCGCAATGGGCAGAAGATCATGGCGTGGCCCTGGAATTTATCAGTCCGGGAAAACCCACGCAGAATGCGTTTATCGAACGTTTTAATCGTACGTACCGGACAGAAATACTGGACTTTTATCTGTTCAGAACGCTGAACGAAGTAAGGGAAATCACAGAGCGCTGGCTGGTCGAATATAACTGCGAATGCCCTCATGAATCCCTGAACAACCTGACGCCGGACGAGTACCGGTTGATGGCGGAAAATACGGAAATCTCAAAAAGTGCCTGGAACTAAATCCGGTCTACTTACAGCAGCAGCGGGAAGGTCTGTAAGCTGTCGGCCCGTAAGCAGCGGCAGGTGACGGAGTTGATCGAGGTGATCAGTAAGCCGCAGGCCAGAACCGGTAACTAACTGAACGACAGATAAAAAATCCCGGCCGGTGGACTACACTTTACTAAGTTAGATATTCAACTTTTGGAGTGTAGCCCATCGCTGGCCGGGATTTATTGGAACGGGCCCTCATAGTCGCGTCTGGATGTTTTTATCATCGTTCAACTTTAATCAGTGAGTCATAGTTACCAAACTCAGGGAAGTGATCATAATTTCCTGATACATCAACCATCGTCTGACTCTCTTCTAAAAGATGGGGGTTGAACTGTTCTTCCCGTACTACAGTATCCCCATCTTCATTAAAAATGTAGGTAGTTCCTCGCGATACATTAAATATACCAGCGCCTTCACCTTCATTTTCAGCGAACTCTCGATAGACAGCCATTGATAAGAAGAGAGCATTATCATTCATTATCTTGAAGCTATATAGAAGATACTCTCTTAACTCCTTGTCCAGAAAACTTACACTAACCCAGCCAGCATTCTTCGTTACATTGATAAAACATGACGGGCTGGAATCGGAACCTACCAACACAGTGTAAGGCTCGCCACTCTCATGTTTTTTAAGCGCTTTACTTTCACTCCATAAATCAATCGGTTTTTTCTTTGCTCTAAACCATGACTTACAGTAAAAGATATTCTTATTCATTGATAAACTTTCCCATTAGTATCTTTGATAGTCACCCCAGCCTTATCTGCCGCTTCTAAAACATTTTTGGGAATAGGCTTAACCTGAGGAGGAACTTCCAAAATATTGATACCTTCTAACTGACTTCCGGCCAGTTTTCCACTTGAAGGTACATCAGCTATAGTCGCACCGCGGATATTTCTTCACTACTTCACCGATATAGTTGCTAGCAGTAACCTCAGTTCTATCAGAGAACTGCGTGAACTTCTGCGACACTATCTCACCTGTTGTTGGGTTATATGAATCAACACGATAATAACCACTTCCATTTGGTTTGTTTACATACTACTCGTTTTATGGATAATAATACGAAAAAATGGTGAATTGGTGATCGGTGGTAGTTGGCTCACCGAGTCCGACATCAGAGGTGTGGAACAACTAAAGATTACCACCGTTCTGGGGATGTTTCAGTTTCAGCAGCGAGGAGAAAAAGTTTTCAAAGACTCGGACAAAGATCCCGACACAAGGTCGGGATCTCAAGTCTATTCATTAGTCTGGACTACCTTTGATATATATTGCCCGACTCTTAGGGGGAATTTCATTTCCCCACCCCATGACATGTAAAATATCTTCAGCCAATCTTCTCATTATATCCCACTCTTTGCCATGGCAAAGAGCTTCATTATTCCAATGTTGAATATTAGCTGGACCACTTATTGATAACATATAATCATCTAACGCTTTAATAGCCTGCTTTTGCTTATCCGTTAGTAACACGTCATCGAACCCTTCTAAAGCCACTTCCCATTCTACAGCTAATTCATCGGCTACATTTGCGAAGTCTGGAAACAAGCTTTTTTGCACTTCACTTGGCTGCGCAAAATACTGCACAATCATTCTGATTTCATCCATATTTTCTACCCTTTAGGCTTATCGATAATTGTAGCCTTTTCCCCTGGAGTAGGCTTGTAGGAACTCGGATCTACGACTTTAATCGTACCTTGTGTTGTAGTTGATACTTTATAGTAACTACCTCCATGACGTCCGCCACCGGGATGATACAGAATTTGACTGATTTGAGGGTGACCTTTGACTTCAATAATGACAGCCTGGCCAGAACCTCTTGTAGAGTTCCGGACATTAACTTGATAGCCCGCAGCCTGGAAGTCTTTAACAATATCATCCGTTGAACGCCCCCAGATAGATTGAGGCGTTTTGGTAAAATCATTCGCTATATTTACTGGTTTTGTTGTGTTCTGAGGAAGTTCAACAGCATTACCAGGCTTAACTGTTTGCCCAGGCTTCGGCAAACTCCCCGCCCCCAACGCGCCATAGACCAGGTTACCTAGCCCATCAGCGCCAGTTTTCAACAACGACGCTTCCAGCCAGCCACACTTCCCGGCGCACTGATCTATGATATCAGCATACCATTGAGCCGAAATTTCATAAGCGTTGCCAGCCATATTATCCTGCTGACGCAGATCTGTATAAGTCTTATCATCCAGTTCTATTTTCGCACGTGTATCTGCAACACAGGCGGCGTTACCTGAATCCCAGCACGATTTCAGCTTCTGAATGTTCTCCGCTGATTCTTTCGCCATATCCTTACGGATATTCTGTTCACAACCTGCATTTCCGTTACACGCCTTGTACTTTTCAGCGTATTCCTGTGGATGCCCCTGGCTCAGAAAGTTATTCTCAGTCGAATTCTTACCCGCCTGCGCCCCGGCCATTCCATCTGCAGCACTGCCGCCCGTTATACCGCCCGCCAGGCCCGCAGCCAGAGTGCCCAGCACACTGACCGTCTGCTTCTCCGTTTCCGTCAGATCACTGACCTGTTTGCCGGGGTACAGCTTATTCATCACCAGCTGCGCCATCAGCTCACCGCTGACCGCTCCGGCTGCGCCCGCTGCCGCACTGTTTCCTGCTTCGTACGACACGATGGCACCCACCACCGCGTGCGCCATGGCACGGCTCGCTTCATCCGGGGCCAGTTTGTGGATCTGCTCTGCCAGATACGGCGCAGCTGCACCGGACAGCAGTTGTCCCACATTGCCGCCCGCAAGCCCCTGTATCGCCGCCGTTGCTGCCTGGATACCCTGCTGGATCGCGCTCCCCGTTCCCCATTCCGCCTGCGCGGTTTTGTAGCCGGACGTTTCCTTCAGCGCCCGGTTGTAAGTCGCTGTCTCGTCTTTCGTGGCATTCGGGCCGGGTTCCCTGATACCTTTTGCAGCCAGCTCAGCCTTCCCTGCTTTTGTTGCCGCAATCTCCCCCTGCGTCCTTGCAATATCACCAACCTGCGAACCAATCTCCCCGATAATCTGCGCTTCCTGCAGCCGCTTCTGCTCTTTCTCCTTATCAAAGATCGGGCTCAGGCCGTTTGCGGCGTGCTCCGTATCGCGGTCCAGCGTTGCCACATCCTGCTGCTGTTTGTCTTTGTCGCGGATAATGATCGTGCCGTCTTCCACCGCCGCGTGCGTGGTGGAGCTGTCGTGCCCGCTGCCGTTGGCACCGACCAGCGTGTTGTTCGCCATATTGCCGACAAACTGCCCGCCCACGCTGCCGCCTGAGCTGATACCCGCGCCCTGATGCGAAACGTCCCAGTCGGCTTTGTTATGGATATCGCTCCAGCCCAGTGTCCCGGTATCCAGCCGGTTTTTCTCTTTCTCCGCCGTGCTGGCTATCACCCCGCCGTCCAGCTGCGTGTGGCTGCCCACGGTGATATCAAATCCGCCTTTCCCGGCGAACAGCCCCGACTGCTCCTTCACGCTGGCGAAGTCGCTGTTCATCTTATCCCGGCTGCCGCTCAGGCTGGCCGATCCGCCGATACCCGCGCCCCCGATGACACTGCCGCCGACGCTGCTGCCGGTCTGCTTCATGTCGTAGTGGTCGCGGTCCTGCTCGCTGGCTATGAGCAGATCGCGCCCGATGTCGGCTTTCACCGACTCCCCGCTGACCTGCGCGCCCTGCAGCAGCGCGTCACGGCCACTGTTCAGCGTCAGGTTCCGCCCGGCGTCCGCCGTTGTCTCCGTATGGGTCAGGCTGCTGCCGTTCTCATGGCCCCGGCTCTGACTGGCACTTGCCGAGAGGCTCAGCCCCGCCGCACCGCCGCCCACCGACAGCCCTGCGCCCACGCTACCGCCGTGGCTGCTGCTGTGCCCACTGCTCTGCGTGCTGTTTTTACCCGAGGTCAGGCTGATGTCCCGGCTGGCCGACAGCGCCATATCCTGCCCGGCCTTCAGCTGCGCACCTTCCACATTCAGGTCACCCGCCGTCGCCGTGATATGCATATCCCGACCCGCCTGCAGCTGACTGCCTGAACTGCTGTGCTCTTCCTGCCGCTGCTCCGAGGTCGATTTCTGCTTACCGTAGCTCAGCGTCAGTCCGGCGATGTTGCCGTCGCTGCTGTTGCCCGTGGCTTCCGCCGCCAGCTGCGCCGCCTGGGCGGCCTGATAGCCGGTCAGCGCCGCCAGCGTGCCCTTCAGCGCCGCCAGACGACCGCTCTCCTCTTTTTTCGCCGCCTTCACCTGATGCACCGCGGTGTTCAGCGCACTGCCCACCGTACCGGATAACCCCACCGTCAGGCCACGGCTTTCTGATTCGCTTTTCGTCAGCGAGGTGTGGCTGTTCTCCGCCGACGTGATGCTGACGTTTTTACCCTGCACCGTCAGATCCTGACCGGCCACCAGGTCGCTGCCGTGCACGGTCGCCGCGTTCCCCGCCTGCAGCGTCAGGCTCCCTGCGCTGCTGCCCGCCACGCTGCCTTTCTGCACGTTGCTGCTTTCATCGTGAGTCAGTTTCTGCGACGAATTCCCCAGCGAGAAGCCTATCCCGCCGCTGCCGCTGAAGCCGGATTTTTTCTTCTGCTCAACCGAGGCAGAGTGATCGGACTCGGCGGCGGTGGTCAGCGTCAGGTTGTTGCCCGCACTCAGCGTCACATCGTTTGTGCCCAGCAGATTACTGCCCGATGAGGTCAGGTCGTTACCCGCCATCACCTTCAGCGTGTCGCCGGAAACGGTACTGCCGATAGCAGTATTCTGGTGCACCTCACTCTGGATTTTCGTGGTGGTTTTCGACAGGAAACCGTGTTTTTCCACTTCGCGCTGGAAGACTGATCCCAGCTCTCTTCCCCGCTTGTCAGATTCAGGTTATTGCCCGCCAGCAGCGTGGCGTCGCCGGTCGCCGTCACATCCGCCGCGCGCAGGTTCATATCGCGCCCCGCCTGCATCAGCAGGCTGCCCCCGGCGCTGACAACGGAACCGATATCACGGCTTTCCAGCGTGCGGTCGTAATTCTCACTGTTGCGGGTGTAGTCGGTGGCGTGAGAGGTCTTCGCCGTGTCCAGGGTGATATCGTTGCCCGCAGTCAGCCTGGTGGTGCTGTCGCGGCCCTGACTGCTCACCACGCTGGCCGTCAGCTGAATATCATGTTTTCAGCTGATCTTGATTATAGAAACCGCACATATTTGAGCAGTTACCGGCTGTCATGCTAAAGGGTAACTGGCTGAGGTGTGATTGACTGGCACCCCACTGGATGTACGGATGAGTACGGATGATGCCGGCCTGTGTGATACTGACGGCACGTGAACCGTTAGCGCCGTCCAAACCGGAGATTATGCAGGCACTAAGGAAGGTCGGTAAGCTGTCGCCTCGCAAGAAGCGGCAGGTGACGAAGCAGATCGAGGTGATTAACCGACCAAAGGTCTGGAGCGGTAACCAAATGAATTACAGACAAAAATCCCGGATCAATTGCCGGGATTTTTTTAGACACTGATCTTTTCCAGTGGGCGATCAAACTGCCTGAGTTCTTCAGAAATTTTAAGACCTTTGCCAGTTAGTTAACCATAGCTTGCAAATATTTTGCGCCCATAAAATAACCTGCTTTTGATCTTGAGTTGAACATATCAAAATCAGAAAATTACACAATCTCGTATATAGGCTCGTTAGCAAGCATAAGGAACCTGATGAGAACCTTCCAACCCATTATATAGATCAATGGCTTCTTGGCCTTCAGCTATAAGCTCTACATTTATTGGTTCAGGTGGATTGTAGCGGTCTTTATAAATCCCCTCCAAACAATCCTTATATTTCCTCAATATAAATAAAAGTTGTTCTTTATTAATAAGAACCTGTTGCCCCTCAACATATTCTGTACCAATAAAAACATAGTTATTAGTAACCAATACCCAATGTGCATTACCTATACCAAACATACCATTTGGCGACCGACTATTTTCCAAGTCTGTCAAGTTATTAATCCAGACATTTACTGAATCAATTCCTGTTGGAAGATCTGTCGCTAACCAAGCAGCTATTTCACATATACCATAACCCTGTTTTGGCACATTCCTGATATCTTCATCTTCAGTTGTTCCTGAAAGAATATATTTCCCCTCGTGCCATATAAAATACATTTTTTTATTAATCATTAATTCTTACCCCCTTGATAAACAGGCCATGCAGTTGCTCCAGCCCCATCAGGTTTTTTATAATACCCTTCAATTTTCAAACCACTAGAGGATATTCCTTGCCACATTTCTTTTTTTCGCGGATCAGTATGAGGCTTTGAATTTTCAAAAGCACTCTTAATTTCCATCTCAGTCTGACGTTTAGACCAATTTTCAGGGAAAAACGTTGTTTCAGCCTGTTTTTTATACCCTTTTCCGGTTGCAGGATCTCTAACTGATATATATCCTGCTTTTACTCCATTAGCATCCGCTGCACCAGACCATTTATCAACTTTAATATTTTGATCTTTGAGATAATGCCCACCAACAGCAACCTTCGTACCATTAGCATAAGTTTTAATCTCACCATTTAAAATATGCTCAGTATTGATTGTTACCTGAGTGCCTTTACCAGCTTGTTGCTGGACTAATTCTGCCGGTGTAGGAGATGGTTTAAAGTCCTCAAGATATTCTCCTGCCTTACTACTCCCTGTACCCGTCGCCCCTTTTCCAGCACTTCCTACTGAACCAACCGCTTTCTCTCCCGGTATTCGGTTTGCCACCCCGATGCCACCGATTGTTCCACCGACTATCGCTATTACATCGCGTGTTGCTGTAAAACGATCATACTTTGCATATGCCTGTTCCAGTGAAATTGTCTTGTCCTTCTTCGCAAGACTATGCGCCACGGCATCCCGTATCGCCAACTGATCCTGCGTTTTCTGGGAAGTTACATTCAGAATATCCTGAATATGCTGGTATTCATCCGGATAGGCATATTTGTATTGACTGTTATACGGACCTTTTTCATATCCCATCTGTGCCAGTACCGCTTCAGCACGTTTATGTTTACAGTCATCACTGGCCGCTGCCGGGCCACTGCAAGCGGCCATCACACCCTTATCGCGTTCGACACTCCGGGCTACAAGCTGTTCTTCTTCTTCACGGGCTTTAGCCCTTTCCTCTGGGTTTTTACTGTTAAGTTTATCTCTTGCAGCCTCCAGTGCTGATTTCTCTTCAGCATGAAGCCAGTTGTTGTCAACCGTCGTCTTACCCGCCTGCGCCCCCGATACCGCCGACTCTGTACTCCCTCCTGCCAGTCCGCCCGCAAGCCCTGCTGCCAGCGTGCTCAGCGTGCTCACCGTCTGCTTCTGCGTCTCGCTCAGGTTGTTCGCGTCCCAGCCCAGACTCGCGATAATCGCCGGAACCATCATTTCCGCTGTCGCGGCTCCCGCTGCACCTGCCAGCGCATTATTTCCCTGCGCTTTCGCCAGAGCCGCATTCACCGCCGCATGCGCCATCGTCCGCGCAGCCAGTGCATCCGCACTTCCCCCGGAATGGCTTTCGCAATCACCGTCGCGATATACGGTGGGGCACCACCGGCTATCGCCGCCTTCAGGTCACTGCCCGCAAGCCCCTGTATCGCCGCCGTTGCAGCCTGGATTGCCTGCTGGATGGCACTGCCTCTTCCCCGCTGTTGCCAGGCCGTTTTATTATATATTTCACTCTTCCAGCATTTTTATGTCCATTCCAGGCTACCGTCACTCAGCACCCATACAGCACCTCCAGGACAAATCTCATCGAAAAACCAGATGCCATCTTCCATCTCTATTTCCGTTTGAGGGAAAACCTGTCGAAAACTTTCCACCTGTTCCTCAATACTCCCTTCGAGAAACTTACCATGCTTGGCAAGTTTTAATCGGCCATCACATAAAAGACGTTCTAACGCCCATAAGAATATTTCCCTTCTATCGGAAAAACTAAACTCTGGTGGGCATAAGTCTGGCATTGAATAGCATAAAACCGCATCAAGAGTTTGGCCTTCAGCGGCATCAGCCAACTCGTTATATTCATTTTCACTTAACACTCTAATCATTTAAACTTAATCTCCACGCGCGAATATTTATTCCCCAACTCAGTTAGCCTTTGACTATTACGTATATCCACTGTCCATCGAGCCCCAGTTTTCGCTTCAGATGTTGATACATTCCTCAGTGTTATGACAGAACCATCCGATAAATTTGCTGTATATATTCCCGACCTAACTTCTTTAAGGGGTGTTTCTCCTGCAAGCTGCTGTGCATACTTCTGGATTTGTTGATCGGTTAAGCTCTGGCTCTCAAACACTTTAGTTGTACCATAATTATTACTCACTTCACCCTGACGGATTGTTTGACCATCTATATTAAGATCCTGTATTGGGTTACTTTTGTCATAAAGTTTGCTCAGCTCATCAAAATGATTTTTCTGCTGTTGCTTAACGGATTCATTGTTTCGAGCATTTTCCTCATCTTCCGGCCCCCAGCCTCCAGGTGTACCCGACCCGGCACCACCCAGCTCTGCCTTGTCTTTATCCGTCAGGTCTTTACCGACGTTTGGCTGACTATCCTTATCATCATCACCTCCGGTTGCCAGCGCACCCGCAGCGCCAGCGCCTCCGGCCCCCACAGGCCCCAGGCCTCCTCCACCGGTTGTGAGCAGGTCTTTTTTACCCACGCAAAGTGGGTCTGACAAGCCTGAACAACCAAACACATTATTCTCAGTCGAGTTTTTTCCCGCCTGCGCCCCGGCCATTCCATCCGCAGTGCTACCTCCCGTTATACCTCCCGCAAGGCCTCCAGCCAGTGTGCCCAGCACGCTGACCGTCTGTTTCTCCGTTTCAGTCAGATCACTGACCTGTTTGCCGGGGTACAGCTGATTCATCACCAGCTGCGCCATCAGCTCGCCGCTGACCGCTCCGGCTGCTCCCGCTGCCGCGCTGTTTCCTGCCTCGTACGACACGATGGCGCCCACCACCGCGTGCGCCATGGCACGGCTCGCTTCGTCCGGGGCGAGTTTGTGGATCTGCTCTGCCAGATACGGCGCAGCCGCGCCGGACAGCGCTTGCCCAAGATCATGACCCGCAAGCCCCTGTATCGCCGCCGTTGCAGCCTGGATACCCTGCTGTAATGCACTTCCCGTACCGTACGGGGCCATGGCGGTATTACGTATCTGGTCGCTCAGCTGCTGTTCTGTCGGGGCGGTGATCCCCTTCGCAGCCAGCGTTTCTCGTGCTGCCTGAACTGCCGCCGGATCTTTCTGGGCTTTCTGCGCCGCAATCTCCCCCTGCGTCCTGGCAATATCACCAACCTGTGAACCGATCTCCCCAATCACCTGCGCTTCCTGCAGCCGCTTCTGCTCTTTCTCCTTATCAAATATCGGGCTCAGGCCGTTGGCGGCGTGCTCCGTATCGCGGTCCAGCGTCGCCACATCCTGCTGCTGTCTGTCTTTGTCGCGGATAATGATCGTGCCGTCTTCCACCGCTGCGTGCGTGGTGCTGCTGTCGTGCCCGCTGCCGTTGGCACCGACCAGCATGCTGTTCGCCATATTGCCGACAAACTGCTCGCCCACGCTGCCGCCTGAGCTGATACCTGCGCCCTGATGCGAGACGTCGTAGTCGGCTTTGTTATGGATATCGCTCCAGCCCAGCGTTCCGGTATCCAGCCGGTTCTTCTCTTTCTCCGCCGTGCTGGCTATCACCCCGCCGTCCAGCTGCGTGTGATTCCCAACGGTGATATCAAACCCGCCTTTCCCGGCGAACAGCCCCGACTGCTCTTTCACGCTGGCGAAGTCGCTGTTCATCTTATCCCGGCTGCCGCTCAGGCTGGCCGAGCCGCCGATACCCGCGCCCCCGATGACACTGCCGCCGGCGCTGCTGCCGGTCTGCTTCATGTCGTAGCGATCGCGGTCCTGCTCGCTGGCGATCAGCAGGTCGCGCCCGATGTCGGCTTTCACCGACTCGCCGCTGGCCTGCGCGCCCTGCAGCAGCGTGTCGTGCCCGCTGTTCAGCGTCAGATTCCGGCCCGCATCCGCCGTCGTCTCACTGTGGGTCAGGCTGCTGCCGTTCTCGTGGCCCCGGCTCTGATTTGCGCTCGCCGAGAGGCTCAGCCCCGCCGCACCGCCGCCCACCGACAGCCCTGCGCCCACGCTACCGCCGTGGCTGCTGCTGTGCCCACTGCTCTGCGTGCTGTTTTTACCCGACGTCAGGCTGATGTCCCGGCTGGCCGACAGCGCCATATCCTGCCCGGCTTTAAGCTGCGCGCCCTCCACATTCAGGTCGCCCGCCGTCGCCGCGATATGCATGTCACGCCCCGCCTGCAGCTGACTGCCGGAAGCACTGTGCTCTTCCTGCCGCTGCTCCGAGGTCGACTTCTGCTTACCGTAGCTCAGCGTCAGCCCGGCGATGTTGCCGTCGCTGCTGTTGCCCGTGGCTCCCGCCGCCAGCTGCGCCGCCTGGGCGGCCTGATAGCCGGTCAGCGCCGCCTGCGTGCCCTTCAGCGCCGCCAGACGGCCGCTCTCCTCTTTTTTCGCGGCCTTCACCTGATGCACCGCGGTGTTCAGCGCGCTGCCCACCGTACCGGATAACCCCACCGTCAGGCCACTGCTTTTCGACTCGCTTTTCGTCAGCGAGGTGTGGCTGTTCTCCGCCGCACTGATGCTGACGTTTTTACCCTGCACCGTCAGATCCTGACCGGCCACCAGATCACTGCCGTGAACGGTCGCCGCGTTCCCCGCCTGCAGCGTCAGGCTCCCCGCGCTGCTGCCCGCCACGCTGCCTTTCTGCACGTTGCTGCTGTCGTCGCGGGTCAGTTTCTGCGACGAATGCCCCAGCGAGAAGCCTATCCCGCCGCTGCCGCTGAAGCCGGATTTTTTCTTCTGCTCAACCGAGGCGGAGTGATCGGACTCAGCGGCGGTGGTCAGCGTCAGGTTGTTGCCCGCGCTCAGCGTCACATCGTTTGTGCCCAGCAGGTTGCTGCCCGAGGCGGTCAGATCGTTCCCCGCCATCACCTTCAGCGTGTCGCCGGAGACGGTGCTGCCGATCGCGCTCTGCTGATGCGTCTCGCTCTGGATCTTCGTGGTGGTCTTCGACATCAGACCGTGTTTTTTCCACTTCGCGCTGGTTGACTGATCCCAGCTCTCTTCCCCGCTTGTCAGGTTCAGGTTATTGCCCGCCAGCAGCGTGGCGTCGCCGGTCGCCGTCACATCCGCCGCGCGCAGGTTCATATCGCGCCCCGCCTGCATCAGCAGGCTGCCCCCGGCGCTGACAACGGAACCGATCTCACGACTTTCCAGCGTACGGTCGTAGTTCTCGCTGTTGCGGGTGTAGTCGGTGGCGTGAGAGGTCTTCGCCGTGTCCAGGGTGATATCGTTGCCCGCAGTCAGCCGGGTGGTGCTGTCGCGGCCCTGGCTGCTCACCACGCTGGCCGTCAGCTGAATATCATGGCCCGCGTTCAGCGACAGCAGGCCACCGTCGTTCGTCACTCCGATCCCCGCCTGGCGGCCCAGCCAGCTCTCGCTGCCCCGCTGTTCGCTGCCGGTCAGGCTGAGAATATCATTCCCGGCCTGCAGGGTGAGCTGGTCGCCGCCTTTCAGCTGCCCGCCCCGGTTGACGATATCCCCGGTCGCCACCAGCTGCGTGATGTTGCCGCTGATATCGCCGGTGTTCAGCAGGCTGCCCGCCGAAACAGCGGTCAGCTCGCGCCCGTTAATGCTGCCGCTGTTAATCACCCTGTCGGCGGTGTTGATACGTACGGTGTTACCCGCCAGCAGGGTGCCGTTGCCCTGCAGATCGCCGGGCTGCACGCGGGCATACAGCTTCGGCACGCTGACCACCTGCGTGGTTCTGTCCGGCAGGGTGACCGTCTGGTTCACCATCAGCACCATATCAGCGGTCACCTGCGCCATCTGTTCCGCAGTGAGGTCCGCGCCCGGAGAAATGGTAAAGCGTTCGGTGAAGGATTTGCCGCTGCTGAGCAGCGCCCGGTACTGGCTTTCATCGTCGCTGTAGCCGGAAAGATAGCGCTGGCCGGTGGCCTTCATCACCTGATCCCGCACCAGCGACTGCTCGTAGAAACCGTCCCCGAGCCGCTTTTGCAGCTGGTCCTGGCTGTAGAAGGCACTGCTGCTCAGCGCCTGTTTACCGTCGGTAAAGCGCGGATCGGTTTCAACCAGGTAATGGCTGTCAGAGCCGGGATGCAGGTTGAACAGGCTGTTATCCGGCAGTTTCACCGGCCCGGTCACGCTGCGCAGCACCCAGTTATCCTGCGAAGGAGACGTCACCGGCAGCCCGCTGTGCGTATCATCAATCTGAGCGCCGTCCTGCGTGCTGCCGGTATTGCCCGCAGAGGTAGCCGTCAGGTCCGTCGCGCCGGTGAGCGCGGCTTCCGCCATGCCGTCCGAGGTTTTCCGCATTTGCAGATCGGCAGCGCCGCTGCCGTCGGAAAGCGCGTCCGACACGGGTTTCAGCTGTGTATCCCCGGACGGCCCGGACGGCAGCGGCACCTCACTCACCAGCGTCTGCTGCCCGAGCTGGGCCAGAGTTTCAGCGCCGTTCAGCCCCGATGCCTGCCCGCCCGCACCGGAGGTTGACTGCTGTTGGGCGATCGTCCGGCCTTCACCCGCTCCCTGCCCCTGTTGCTGAACAGTCAGATGCAGCGGCAGATCCGTTTCCTGCACCGGTGCCTGATTAACGCCTTGCCCCTCAAAGTGGGTCTGCTTGTGACTCTTGCGTTTACCCGCTCTGACCACCACGCCGTCTTTGGTGATTTCCTGCCGGACGGTGGTTTCATCATTATCGACGCTGCCGTTAATCAGCAGATCCTGCCCGGCCACCACCTGGCTGTCTTTATTGTGCAGATCGCCGTTCAGCGTTAAATCGCCGCCGCTGCGGATCACCGCGCTGTCCTGGCCGCTGACCTGCTGCTCTTTAACGCTCTGGGTGTAGGAGAAAATATCGAATCGACGCCCGTCGCTGCTCACGCCCGGCAGGTTAAAGCGGATGATATCCTTATTGTTGTCCTGCCAGAGCCAGATGTACTGCGGTTTGCCGTTAACGTCGACGGTGATACGGTTACCCTGTTCATCCAGCGCGTAGCTGCGCCCGTCCTGGTCGAAGTCAAAGGCAACGGGGCTGGTTTCATCCTGATTAAACTCAACCAGATGCCCGTCAAAACGGTAGTGCTGGCCATCCGTCCTGCCGCAGCCCTCGGTCCATTTTTCCCCGGTGCACAGCTCAACTTCCAGCACGTTCGGGGTCACGGAGACGGTTTTCAGATCGCTGCTGACCGTTAAGTGGATGTCGCGGTTTTCCGTCTTCGCGGCGTCAATGCGCAGATCGCCCATCGCCTCAATGGTGGCGCTCAGGTTCTCAACCTGCGATGCCTGGCCGGTCAGTTCGCCCGTCTCGTTCAGCCTGCCGCCAATGCTCAGCCCGCCGTTACTGTAGATCAGGCCGTGATCCTGATTGCTCAGCCGATCGGTGGCGATCGTCAGATCGTCGCGGGCGGCAATCGTCGCAGCCTTTTCTCCGGACTTATCATTCAGCAGCGTGCGCGCATCAATTACCAGCCGGTCACCGTACAGTCGCCCCGTTCCGGTGTTGTGCAGCGTGTCGGTGCGCAACAGCACATCGCCACCGTCGATCAGCCCCTGATTGAGGATGCCGGAAGCATTGATGTGGGTCGTGCCCGCATTGATGTCGCCGCTCTGCTGATTGTTCAGCTGTCCGGTGGTCAGCGTCAGCTGCTTGCCCGCGCTCAGCGCGCCGCTGTTGGTCAGTGCGTTGCCGTGGGTATTGAAAGTCAGATCGTCACCCGCGGCCAGCGTCCCGCTCTGGTTTACAGCGGAAGTAATATCCAGGCCAAGACTGCCGCCGCTGACGATCCTCCCGGCACCGTCAAACGCCCCAAGCCACAGGCTGGATTCGCCGTTGGCAACGATGTCGCCGCCCGCGTTGCTCAGCACCAGTTTTGAGCCCGGCTGGCCTACGCTCAGGCTGTTCTGCGACGAAATCAGGCCGTTCTGGTTATTGAGCTGCTCGCGCACGCTGGCCTGCAACGTATCGCCCGCACGCAGGGCACCGTCCTGATTGTTGAGGCTGCCGACACTCAGCGTCAGACCCTTCGCCTCAATGCCCTGTTTGCTGCCGCGCGTATGCTGATTGTCAATCTGGCTGGCGCTCAGAATCAGCGCCTGGCCGGCTTTGATCAGCCCCTGTTGGTTTTGTACGTTCTGCCGGACCGCCAGCTGCGCATCCCCGGCGGCAAACAGCAGGCCATCGGTGTTGTTCAGCGAATCCACGCTGGCCGTCAGATCCGCGCCCGAAAGCATCTGGCCGTGCTGATTATCAACGCGGCTCCCCTGCACAGACAGGCCAGCGCCACCCTGGATCAGGCCCTGCTGGTTACTCAGGCTGCCGCTGTTGATGGCAAGCGATCCGTCGGCCAGCAGTTTTCCCTGCTGGTTATGCAGATCGGCACCGTGCGTATCCAGGCTGAGGTCGCCGCCGGACTGGATCGCGCCATTCTGATTATCCAGCGCGCCGCTGGCGATCTTGCTGCCTTCAGCGCTTCCGATAGCACCCGCGCGGTTATTCAGGCTCCTGAGGTTAAGATCCAGCAGTTTCCCGGCAATCAGCCCGGCCTGGTTGATCACATCGCCCGCGCTCAGATTCAGCGCACCGCCGCTGCGTAGCCCGGTTTTCTCACCGTTAGTGTCGCTGTTGTCGAGCTGCTGACCGTGGGTATCAATACGCAGGCTATCGCTGCCCTGAATTAATCCCGCCTGGTTAGTTAACCGCTGGCTGCTCAGATCGAGGGAATCCGCCAACAGCACCCCTTTGCGGTTATCGATATCGCCGCTGTTCAGGGTCAGCGCCCCGCTGGCGACAATGCTGCCCAGCTGGTTGTCCACCGAACCAGCGATCGTCAGCAGCCCGTCTCCCTGAGTGGACTGAATGGTTCCGCGCGCGTTGGTCAGGCTGAGCGTATCAAGTGACAGATCGCCGCTGCTTTGCAGCGTTCCGTCGCTATTGTCCAGGTTCTTCCCGCCGTGAACCGTCAGCGTTTCGTCAACGGCGGTCACTGTCCCCTGCTGATTAATCAGCCCGTCGGCGCTCAGCGTCACGTTTTTACGGGCGGCAATGCGGCCCTGCTGATTGTTCAGGCTCTGCGCGGTGCTGACCGTCAGCGATTCGTTTGCCGAGAGAATTGATGCCTCACGGTTGTCGAGACTGGTACTGCTAATCTGTACCGGTCCGGCGGCTTCCAGCGATCCCCGCTGGTTATCGATCGCGCCGTTAACCTTAACCTCGAGCGCGCCGTTTTTACTGCTGACGGCACCGTCCTGGTTGCTCAGCGATGCGGTGTGCAGCTCGGTCGCCCCGCCGCTGACAATCTGCCCCTGCGCATTATTCAGCTCGTTGCGTACGGTAATCTGATTTTTCCCTGCCACGGCCAGCACTTTACCGCTGCGGTTATCCAGCGATGCGCCGGTAAGCGTGACGCTATTTCCGCTTTGCAGCACGCCGTGCTGGTTATCAATCCCCGCATCCAGCCGGGCATTCAGCGCACCGTCCACACTGGTGATGGTCCCTTCACGGTTATCCAGCGATTGAGCGCCAATCTGCACATCCTTCTGCGCCGCCAGGCTGCCGAGCCGATTGTTCAGGGTTCCGGCTGAGAGGGTTAACGATCCGCTGGTGGATACCATCTGGCCGTTACCGTTATCAATGTTGCCAGCGTTGAGCAGCAGATCGTCCTTCGCCAGCAGTTTCCCCTGCTGGTTAGTCAACGCGTTCTGCACCTTCACGCTGGCGCTGCCGCCCGCCGCCAGCAGAGAACCGCTGGTGTTATTGAGCGCGGCGGCCGTAACGTTCAGGCCCTGGCTGCTCTGCATCGTGCCTTGCTGATTATCAAGGCTCTGGCTCAGCGATATTGTCAGGTCACCGTCTCCGGCGCTAATCAGCCCCTGGCCGTTACCGATCGTGGTTCCGCTCAGGCTCAGCGCATGCAGGCTGTCGATCTCCCCGGCAAGGTTGTTCCACGCCAGACCCTGGCCTGCGAACGTATCGCCGCTGATTAAACCGTTATGGTTATCCACGTTTCCTGCGCTCAGCGTCAACGCACCGCCAGCGCGAATTCCGCCGGTTTCGGTGAGCGTATCAGCGTTAATCAGCGCCCCGCCGTGGGTGTTAATATCCAGTGCCTCGCTGGCCTGGATCAGCCCGCCCGCGTTGTTCATCTCGCGGGTGGAAATCTGCATCGCGTCACCGGCCAGAAGCTGGCCCTGGCTGTTTTTTACGCTCGCGGCATCAAGGGTTAAGCGCTGGCTGCTTTCAATATCGCCGCCCTCGTTATTAATCTGGCCCGCCGTATTCAGGGAGCTGTCTCCGTTGGTAGCAGCAATAACCCCGTTCCGGTTATCAACCGATCCGGCATGCAGCTCCAGCGAGGTGCCTGCCAGCAGGTTTCCCGCCAGGTTAGTCAGCGCGCCGCTGAGCTGGCCGATAATCTGCGCCGTGGCAGACAGCACGGTGCCGCCGTTGTTATCAAGCGAGGCGGCCTGAAGAGTCAGCGCCTGCTGGCTTTGCAGCGTACCCAGCCGGTTGATCATCTCGCCGGACAGCGCCAGCGATGCCGCCCCGTTATCGGCACTCACCATACCCTGCGTATTATTCAGCGAGCTGCCTTTCAGGTTCAGCCGGTCGCTGGCCGCCAGTACACCCGACTGGTTATCGATGTGAGCGGCGGAGAGATCCAGGCTCTGCGCCTGTAGCTTGCCCTGCCGGTTATTGAGGTCGCCGGTGTTAAGCGCCAGCGCCTTTCCGCTGAGAATGCCCAGCCCGTCGGCGTTAGTTTGTGCGTTAATCAGCTCACCGCCGCGCAGATCGAGGCGGATAGCTCCCGGTGTAGCGATACGCCCGGCGGTGTTATCCAGCGAGGAAGCCGCCAGCGTCAGCCCGCTTCCCCCTTCCAGAGTTCCCCCGCGATTGTCCAGCGCGCCCGAGAGGTCCAGCCTGCCCTCGCCGGAAACGGCACCGATCGCGCCCTGCTGGTTGTTAAGATCGGCAGCCTGTATCGCCAGCTGCTGCGCAATAAATTTACCGCTACGGTTATCTACGCTGCCGCTGAAATCCCCCTGAAGCCTGCCGTCGGCCGCCAGCACTCTGCCGTCCTGGTTAGCCAGCTGCGCCGCGCTGAGGTGCAGATTTTTCGCGCTTTGCAGGTTTCCGCCACGGTTGTCGATCTCCCCGCTGACGGACAGATTCGCATCACCGCTATCGGCGCTGATAAAGCCCTGCTGGCTGTCCAGTGAACCGGCGGTAATATTGAGCGACTGAAGCGCTTCCAGCGTGCCTTCGCGGTTGTTCAGCGCGTCCGCGCGGACGTCAAGATGCTCGCCAAGCAGCGTTCCTGAAGCGTTATTAAGATTACCGGTCGCCACCCGCAGCGCATTGTTGCTGGCAATGCGTCCCAGGCTATTGTCCAGGCTGGCCGCACGCAGATCGATGGCTCCCGCACTCTCAATCACGCCCTCGCGAGCGTGAAGATCGCCGGTCGCCTTTATCTGCATCTCGCCCTTACCGGTTTGCAGTAGCTGGCCGTTCTGTATCGACAGCGACGTTCCCTGTAGGCGAACCTGCCGCCCCTGCGTCAGACCGCCGTCCAGCAGGATCTGCTGACCGCCAATCGTCAGGTCCTTAGCCGCAAGAATTTTGCCCTGCGCGCCGCTGATATCATCGCTTTGGATCGCAACACTGCCGTTTTCGGAGCCCAGCTCGCCGCCGGTATTGTCCAGAGAATGGCTGCTGAGGGAAAAATCCCCGGCGCTGGCCAGCGTGCCGCCACGGTTATCTATCCGCTGGCTGTTCAACGCCAGGCCCCGATCGCCGCGTGAAATCAGCGTTCCGCGCGTGTTATCGATCTTTTCAGCCGCATGGATGTTCAGCTGGTCCGCAGCGATAGCGCTCCGCCGCGTGGTTAAGGTATGCGCCGTACTCAGCGTGGCCTGCCGCGCGTCAATCAACGTATCGTCAGCGTTGATATCCCCTTCAAGGGCGGTCACGGTAACCGTTGCTGCCCGGCTCTGACTACCGGAGAGATCCACTTCGCGACCGGAGGCGATAAAGCCGTCGTGGCTCAGATGTGTGCCGTGGCTGGCAAGACGCTGTTCCGCCTTGACCGTCAACTGCCCGGTGCGCGTTGCTTTTCCGCTGCTGTCGACTCCTGCCCCCATCGCACTGCCTGCATCCGCTTCTATACTGCGGGCCGTCACGGTGGCGTTACCGCCCGCCGTCAGCGCCGATCCGGCCTGGCTGTACAGCCTTCCGCCGCTGTCCAGCTGCAGATGACCGTCGGCACTCAGCGCCCCCTTATTCGTCACATCACCCTGGCTGGCAATCTGCAGGTTGCTGCCGGTCGAGATATGCCCCTGGTTATCGAGCTGGGATGCTTTCAGCGCCAGATCTTGCTGCGCATAAAGCGTGCCGCTGTTGGCGATTTTCCCCTGCGCATTGAGCGTGAATTTTCCCTGCATCGCGCCGATTTCTCCGGCGTTGCGCACCCCCACGCCGCGCTCGGTTCCCACCAGCGTGATGCGCCTGCCGTACATGCCGCCCAGCGATGAGGTATCCACCGCAAACTGCGGCCGCCCTTCAGGATCGTCAGCTTTCACTACCACGACGTTGCCGTTGGCATCCGTCTGATTGCGGCCGGTGGTCACCTGCAAATCGCCGGTCTGTAATCGGGCGTTCACCTCCACCGCGCGGGCAATCAGGTGGGTATAATCCTGACGGCTGCCGTCCATACCGCCGCCGCTGATGGTGATCCGCCCGCGATCGACGTCATAGCCTGCCACCTGGCCGTTTTTCACCTGTACGCGCCCGGCCGCCAGGGTGTTGTGCCCGGCGTTAATAAAACCGCATCCACTACAGGTGATCCCCGCCGGGTTAGCGATAATCACATCCGCTTTCTTGCCCGCTACCTCAACAAAACCGTGGAGCTGGCTGGGGTTCATACTGTTGACTTCGTTGAGAATAACTTTGGCCGATCCCTTCGCCAGCCACGGGTTACCCGCTACCTGACCGGCCAGCTGGGTCTGGGTACTGTGCTGGCTGTTATTTAAAATCGCCCCCCGCTCGCCAACGTCAAACTGGCTGTATTTATTGTGGGAAAGCCCCTGGCCGTTAGGGGTTTGAATGTTGATCTGCGGCAGACCGTTGCCGGTTTGCAGTACGGTTGGTCGCTGCCCGCCTGGCGCACCGCGATCGGCGGTAATCGTGCCCGCCTGCGCGGCGCTGACCACTCCCCCGGCCAGCCATAACGCCACGGTAAGAGGCCTCAGAACGGCCACGCAGGAAGCAATGCCACCCGGGCCTCGAGCCGAATCGCCAGCGCGGCAGCGGGCCAGTTCGGAAACGACCATCAGCATGCGACGGGCGCGATTAAAAATGATGCGGTAACAGTGTTTGTTCATGATTCATCCCTGTATCAATACTGCCAGCTGACGCTGAAGCCAAAGGTCACCGGGTCGGTTTTAAAACCCTGTGGCTTATAGATCGGTATGCCGCTAAAGGCGTCGTAGCTGGCCCCGAGCGCGGAGATACTGCCGCGCAGACCTGCCACACCGCCCGCCAGCTGGTGCCCCAGCAGCGTCGAACCGTCGCTGCGCCCGCTCACTTCGCCGTAGTCTGCGCCGAGATAAAACTCCTGGTGCGGCAGCGGTGTACGCCATGCCAGCGTATTTTGGACATACCAGCCGCGACTGGCGCTGAGGGTGCGTTCACCGTCAAAGCCGCGCACCGTCCAGCGGTTACCAATAGCGATTTGATCGGGCGAGGTCAGCGGGGTGGAGCTGGCCTGCTGAAGGTAGTTAACCTGATAAGAAAAGTTTTGATTTCCCAATGTAAACGGCCAGTTCAGGCCCGCCGTCAGGGTGACAATTTTACTTTTTTCGGTGGCATCGTAGCCGTCTTCATAGTGCTCTTCATAAGCGGGCAGCGCGCCAAACCAGCGGGTACCGCGCTGGAAGCTGACGCCGCCGTCAACGGTCACGTCGCCAAAGTAATGACGATGATCGAGCCCAAGCAGCCAGGCGCTGGTGCGCCGACGCTGAACCTCAATTTCGGTACCATCGATGTAGTTACGGATCTCGCGAACCAGCACGCTGCCGCGCATCGTCGTTTTGCCGCTGGCGTTGCGCTGAATAACCCGGCTCAGGCCAACGTTCAGGTTTTTACTCTTACCCGAATAGCGAATGTCGCCATTGAACCCCGCCACATTCTGCACGTAGTTGTACTGCCCGGCGTTGACCTCAAACAGCCAGTAGCCCAGCGGCAGCGAGTAGTGGCCGTTAATATTTTTGCTCTGTTCGTGGCTTTTGAAACCGAGATCGTGGCTGGCGGAAACATACAGCAGATCGCTGAGGGCGAACGGATTATCCAGCGCCAGCATGGCACCGCCCTGATAGCGCCCGGTGCTCTTCGTGCCGGAGTCATCGGCCCACAGATTAACCCGCCAGATTTTGCTCTGCTGTCGGCTGATGATCACATCGCTTTCGCCGGGATTATCGCCGGGGACAATTTCCATATTGTCCTGCACCGTCGGCAGGCGCTGCTGATTCTCCAGCCCCTGCTCAATATCGCGCAGATCCAGCAGTGCGCCTTCACGGGCGGGAATCGAGGTATAGAGTACGGCGCGTTTATCGGAGCCGTCGGCATAACGAACATGGCGAATCATGCCCGGAACAAGGGCAACAATTAGCGTTCCGCTGCTGAGATCCTGCTCGGGGATCAGCACCCGCGACGTTACCCAGCCGCGATCGACCAGCCGGTTTTGCAGCCGGCTCATCAGCTGGTTGATGCCCATCACGCCGAGGCAGTGCCCTTTCGCACCGTCGGCCACCCGCTGTGCCGGAAACCAGTGTGGAAAGGCCTCTCTGCCCATCAGCTGAACGTGGTTGATCGGAAAACAGGGCGTTTCCTGCGGAAACGGACCTTCGGCGTCGGGCTGCGGCTGTTCAGTCAGGGTAATATCCGGCGCATCCGGGGTTAACTGCGCCTCTTTCGCCGACTGCTGGGTTTTAATGTGCTGCTGCTGCTGATCGATAAACGGGGCAGCCTGAGCGGTGAAGTGAAAACAGGTAATAACAGAAAGCGTCGCCAGAATAATATGGCGACACCGGGGGGCATTTGCGATCCTTGCCAAAAGTTACAGCTCCATTGAGTACAAACAAACTTAAACAAATATTAATGTATTTAGGTTTATGAAGCCTGAACGGAACGCAAAATAGCCATAAAATCGTAATTTATCTATAAGCCAGACAACTGGATGACACTCGTTTGCATCAGTCGTCTCGCACACGGTCCTACGGCGCAAAGCATGATTAAACCCGGCAAACGTTTCGAGAGCGATCGCCGGAACGACCGCTCTCTTTTTATGACTAAATGACCAGCTGTTCCATCGCCTGGGTAATCCGCTTTTCCGAAACGGGATACGGCGTGCCCAACTGCTGCGCAAAGAAGCTGACGCGCAGTTCTTCAATCATCCAGCGAATATCCTGCACGTCGTCATCGTCGCGCCGCTGCGGCGGCAGTTTGTTGAACCAGGTGTTCCACGCCTGCTCAACGTTCTGCACCTTGATCATCCTGGCGCGGTCGCTGTGGGGGTCCACCGCCAGCTTCTCCATGCGCCGTTCAATCGCCTGCAAATAGCGCAGCGTGTCCGCCAGCTTTTTCCAGCCGTTGCCGGTGACAAAGCCGCGATAAACCAGCCCGCCCATCTGCGCTTTGATATCCGAAAGCGCCAGCGCCATGGTCATATCTACGCGCCCTTTTAGCCGCTTGTTGATGTTAAACACCGCGGTGAGGATCTGCTCGACCATTTTGGCGATCTCCACCACCGTGTCGTTCAGCTCGGCGCGCACCACATCGTGCAGCCGGGTGTAGCCGGATTCCTGCCAGCTCGGGCCGCCGTGTTCGGCAATCAGTTTATCAATGCCGCAGGCGATGCAGTCGTCAATCAGATCCAGCACCTTGCCGTACGGGTTAAAGTACAGCCCCAGCTTGGCCTTATTCGGCAGCTTTTCATGCAGGTACTTGATCGGCGACGGCACGTTCAGCAGCAGCAGGCGGCGCTGGCCGCGCCACATCGCTTTCTGCTGTTCGTGCTGCGAGTCAAACAGCCGGATGGCCACGCTGTCTTTTTCATCCACCAGCGCCGGCCAGGCTTTCACGCTGTAGCTACCACGCTTTTGCTCGAAGTGGTCCGGCAAATCGCCGAAGCTCCAGATATGCAGACCGCTCTGCTCAAGGCCGTCGTCGGCCACCTGCGATAGCGTTTCCTGCACCTTGCCCTTCAGCTGTAGTTTCAGCGCATCGAGGTCTTTGCCTTCCGCCAGCTTACGGTTGTTTTCATCGATCACCCGGAAGGTGATTTTAAGATGATCGGGCACCTGATCCCACTGCCAGGCTTCGCGGTCCAGCGTCACGCCGGACATGCGGCGGAATTCGCGCTCCAGTGATTCCAGCAGCGGCAGCGCCAGCGGTTCGGCGCGGCCAAGAAACGCTTCCGCGTAGTTTGGCGCGGGAACAAAGTTACGGCGTAACGGCTTCGGCAGGGATTTGATTAGCGCGATAACCAGCTCGCGGCGGATGCCGGGGATCTGCCACTCAAAACCTTTTTCTTCCACCTGATTCAGCAGCGGCAGCGGCACGTGGACGGTCACGCCGTCGGCGTCCGCGCCCGGTTCAAACTGATAGCTGAGCTTGAGTTTCAGGTTGCCCTGATGCCAGAAGTTCGGGTAATCCAGCTTGCTGACGTTCTCCGCGCCCTGGCGGATCAGCATCTCTTTGGCGAAATTCAGCCGCTCCGGCTCCGTACGGCTGGCATTTTTCCACCAGCTGTCGAAATGGCGGGCGGATACCACGTCGTGCGGAATACGCTGGTCGTAGAATTCGAACAGGATCTCGTCATCCACCAGAATGTCGCGGCGGCGGGATTTATGTTCCAGCTCCTCCACTTCTTCGCGCAGCTTAAGGTTGGCCTTGAAGAAGCCGTGACGCGTCTGCCAGTCGCCCTCCACCAGCGCATGGCGGATAAACAGTTCGCGCGACAGCACCGGGGCAATCTGGCTGTAGTTCACCTTGCGCGCCGCGACGATCGGCAGGCCGTAAAGCGTCACCTTCTCGACGGCGATAACCGCGCCCTGCGCTTTCTCCCAGTGCGGCTCGCTGTAACTGCGCTTCAGCAAATGCTGCGCCAGCGGTTCAATCCATTCCGGTTCTATGCGCGCGGCAATGCGCCCCCACAGGCGGCTGGTTTCCACCAGCTCGGCCACCATCGTCCACTTCGGCGGTTTTTTAAACAGTCCGGAACCGGGGAAGATGGCGAAGCGGGCATTGCGCGCGCCGGTGTACTCCTGCTTGTCGCTGTCTTTCTGGCCGATATGCGACAGCAGGCCGGTCAGCAGCGCGGTATGCACTTCGCGGAACGGGGCCGGTTCGCTATTTACCGGCAGCCCCTGTTCACGTACCACCTGGCGCAGTTGGGTATAGATATCCTGCCACTCGCGCACGCGCAGATAGTTAAGATAGTCCAGCTTGCACTGGCGGCGGAACTGGCTGGATGACAGCGCTTTCTGCTGCTCCTGAAGATAGTTCCACAGATTAACAAAGGCGTTGAAATCCGACTCTTTGTCAGCAAATCGCTGGTGTTTCTCGTCCGATGCCTGCTTTTTCTCGGCCGGGCGCTCGCGCGGGTCCTGAATCGACAGCGCGGAGGTAATAATCATCGCCTCGCGCACGCAGCCGTATTTCTGCGCTTCCAGCACCATTTTTGCCAGGCGCGGGTCCACCGGCAGCTGAGCCAGCGATCGGCCGGATGAGGTCAGTTTATAGTGCTGGTTATCATCCAGGGTAATCGCACCCAGCTCTTCCAGCAGGCGCACGCCGTCCTGAATATTGCGCTGGTCCGGTGCTTCCACAAACGGGAAGGCGGCAATATCTCCCAGCCCGAGCGAGGTCATCTGCAGAATGACCGAGGCCAGGTTGGTGCGCAGGATCTCCGGGTCGGTAAACTGCGGGCGGCTGAGGAAATCATCTTCGGAGTACAGACGAATACAGATCCCTTCGGAGACGCGGCCGCAGCGCCCTTTACGCTGGTTGGCTGACGCCTGCGATACCGGTTCAATCGGCAAGCGCTGCACCTTGGTGCGGAAGCTGTAGCGGCTGATGCGCGCGGTGCCCGGGTCGATCACGTATTTGATGCCCGGCACGGTCAGCGAGGTTTCCGCCACGTTGGTTGCCAGCACGATGCGCCGCCCGACGTGTGACTGGAAGACGCGATTCTGCTCGGCGTTCGACAGTCGCGCGTAGAGCGGCAGCACCTCGGTATGCGGCAGATCGCGCTTCATCAGCGCATCGGCGGTGTCGCGAATTTCACGCTCGCCGCTCATAAAGATCAGAATATCGCCACGGCTCTCCTGACCCAGTTCATCCACCGCGTCGAAGATCGCCTGGAGCTGGTCGCGCTCGGTATCGTCGGCATCTTCCACCACCGGGCGATAACGTACTTCTACCGGATAGGTGCGGCCCGAAACTTCAATCACCGGCGCATTGTTGAAATGGCGCGAGAAACGCTGCGGATCGATGGTCGCCGAGGTGATGATGACTTTCAGATCGGGGCGCTTTGGCAGCAGCTCGCGCAGGTAGCCGAGCAGGAAATCGATGTTCAGGCTGCGTTCGTGGGCCTCATCGATAATAATGGTGTCGTACTGCATCAGCAGACGGTCCTGCTGGATTTCCGCCAGCAGGATACCGTCGGTCATCAGCTTCACCTGGGTGGTGTCACCGACCTGATCGTTAAAACGAACTTTGTAGCCCACGCAGCCGCCCAGCGAGGTTTCCAGCTCGGCGGCAATACGATCGGCAACGGTGCGCGCGGCCAGGCGGCGCGGCTGGGTGTGGCCGATCAGGCCGCGAATGCCACGGCCCAGCTCCATGCAGATTTTCGGCAGCTGGGTGGTTTTCCCCGAGCCGGTTTCACCGGCGACAATCACCACCTGGTGGTCGCGGATGGCATTGGCGATGTCCTGCTTCTTCTGGCTGACCGGCAGATTTTCAGGATAGTTAATGGTCGGTACGGCGGCGCGGCGCTGGGAGATTCGCAGCTCGGCGGCGGTAAAATCCTGGTTTAGCTCTTCGGTAATCGCCTGGAGTGCGGCCGGGCTTTTAACTTTTTTTGCCCCGTGCAGACGACGCTGCAGGCGCTGGCTGTCGCGCAGCATCAGCGAGTCCAGGCGCGGCCAGAACGCGGTCAGGGCAGATTGTGGTGTATCAGACATAAGTCAAACTCACTTTGTTGCGCGGTTAACCGACAACATGGATGTATTGTGATAAAAAATTTTGCGTATAGTAGCACAGACAAGAACTTAGCGTTTTACCTGCACGGCTATCCTTATTCAATATTTTCGAACATAGATAACAAAAACTCGCACTTACACTCATCGGCATATCGCAGTAGAGTGTTTCACATCAGGCGGACAGCATTCCGCGACTCAACAGGAAATGAAGACATGAGCAAAGTACTCGTTTTGAAATCAAGCATCCTCGCCGGTTATTCTCAGTCAGGCCAACTGGCCGATCATCTGGTTTCAGAGTGGAAAGCCGCTCATCCTGGTGATGAAGTCACCATCCGCGATTTAGCTGCAAACCCAATTCCGGTGCTGGACGGTGAGCTGGTTGGCGCACTGCGCCCTTCCGACGCTGAACTGACTGCCCGTCAGCAGGACGCGCTGGCGCTGTCCAACGAGCTGATTGAAGAACTGCAGGCGCACGACACCATCGTTATCGCTGCACCGATGTACAACTTCAACATCCCAACTCAGCTGAAAAACTACTTCGACCTGGTTGCCCGTGCAGGCATCACTTTCCGCTACACCGAAAACGGTCCTGAAGGCCTGGTGAAAGGTAAAAAAGTGGTGGTTCTGACCAGCCGTGGCGGCATCCATAAAGATACCCCGAACGATCTGCTGACGCCGTACCTGACCATCTTCCTGGGCTTCCTGGGGATGACCGACGTACAGTTCGTGTTTGCTGAAGGTATCGGTTACGGTCCGGAAGTGGCACAGAAAGCCGCTAACGATGCAAAAGACGCTATCTCTAAAATCGTTGCAGCCTGATTTTAATCACCGGTGGCAAATCGCTGCCGGAACGTAATAACAACGCGATGCCCGCTGCATCGCGTTTTTTTTAGGCCATAGCAATACTTTTCGCTACGGTCATACTTTTCGCTACGGCTGTTTTTTCAGCCACTGACCGTTGATCCCGCGCACGTACTCACCCGGTTTTGCCCGCGTCACCAGTTTTTGTCCGGCGATTCTGGCCACCTCGGCCGCCGTCATATTATTCTGCTCCGCCAGCAGCTGATACTGCCTGCTGCGGCCTTCGTTGATCTGTTTTACCAGCGCCTGAGTTTCCGCATCAGTCTGTCTGGGGGCAATATAGCCGTTAAGCGTTTCGCCCACCCGGCCCTGCTGCCTCGCTTCGTCAAGCGTCAGCGCCATGGCACCGGAAGATATCATCAGACAGCCCAGCAGGAGTGCTCTGTTCAGTAGTTTCATTGTTTTATCCTCAGAACAGGCCGCTCTGGTTTTTTAACAGCGCTTCCACGTCTTTATCGACCTTGATATGGATCTCGTGCTCGATTTTGACGTTCATATTGATGGTGATCGGTTCTTTCGGCGCCGCCACTTCAATGCGCGGAATACATCCGCTCAGCGACAGCATCGCGCCAGCCATCAGCAGGCTATTCAGGGCTTTCATCACGTTTTTCCTTCTGCGACGGCAGGGTGGCGTTATCTTCCACCCAGGATTGCAGGTTATCGCCAAAGCGCAGGCTGCGCCAGAGTTGAAACAGGTTTTCCCGCTGGGAGTAATTCAGCGCAACGCGCTGATCGCGGTCGCTAAATCGACTGGTGCCGTCAACTTTTGCCGTCAGGCTCATCCAGCCAAGGTTATCAAGGTCGAGCGTCGCCCAGCTGCGCGAAATTTCCATATAGCGCAGCCAGTCGATGGCCGCACCGGCAGCAATATTATTGCTGCTGATGGCATCGGCCATATCTTTATCCATCCGTACGGTCAGAGACCCGCTGTTGGCGATCCAGCCGTCCTTCACCAGCCACTGGCTGTTATTGAGGAACAGCGGCAGCTCGCCGTTGATATGGCCGGACAGCGCAATCTGCTTGAGCTTCATCGCCGTAATCAGCTGCGACAGCGCAAGATGCTGCACGCGGATTTTTGCCGCCTCGGTCTGCGGCATCTGTAAACGGTCAAGACTCAGCGTACCGCCCAGCATATCCAGACTGACGTTAGTCAAGCTGAGCGGTTCAGCTTCACTCCACGGATACCAGCCGCGCAGATCGGCGGTGACATTCTGCATGGCAAACTGGTTTTTGATCTCGCCGATGCGCAGCGAAACCGGGCCGTGGGTACCGAAGTACCAGCGGTGGGATTGCAGACGGAACGGCAGCGAGAAATCCACGCCGTTGAATTCATTATCCGGCAGCAGCGCGCGGCCGTTACGTACCAGCCAGTGGCCACCGGCCTCCAGTCCCTGATCGGCCGCGGCTGAAAATGCCACCTGCGCCTTCAGCGTGCCGCTCTGGATCGACAGTTTGAGGTCCGGGCTGAGCAGCGGCTGAAAGACCCGCAGCGACTGTTCCGGCCACCAGGCCTGGCCGCGCAGGCGTTCGCCGTCCCAGCGCCCACGCACCTGAACCGGACCGATTTTTTGCGCCTGGAGTGCACCGTTAAACAGAAACGCGGCCGGATCGCGGCCCTTTACCACCAGGGTTAACGTTGAGGGCGGCAGATAGCCCCCGGCGCTGAAACGGGTTTCCCGCGCTTTTAACGCCAGCTCGCCGTCGAAGGATGGATTCTGCTCATCGCGCTGCCAGCTGACGGGTTTCACCAGTGTGAGGCGCGGCGCAGCCATGTTCACGCTGCCGTAACTGATGCGATCGAAGCCGGTGGAAAGCGTGGAGAGTTCAATCAGCGAATCCTGCCAGCGCCCGGTGCCCGTCACATCCCATTTCGCCGCCAGCGGCTTCAGACGCCCGTCGCCCCAGTAGCGCCAGCGCCATTCACCTTTATCCGGCCAGAAGTCGCTGGCCCGTCCGTCAAGGTGCAGGCGGAAATTGCCCATCTGCGGATCGTGAGCGCTGAGTATCGCCTGCAGGCGGCCGTCGATCCCCGCTGAAGAGATCTTCACCCCGGCCAGCGGCCAGCGGGCTTCATCGACTTCCAGCGTCGACAGCAGGCGGCCTTTCATTCGCAGCAGCGCGCCGGGCAGCATTGCCAGCTGCGGATCGGCCAGCGGCCCGCGAAGTTCGCCCACCAGGCTGGCGTAAAACTGCAGCGCATCGAGTTTGCTTTCGCCGTAAAGGCGCAGCGGCAGGCTGCTTTCCTGCCAGTCAAGATGCCCCGGTCCCACCGACAGCACCACGTTGCCTTTACCACCGCGCCCGGAGGTTAGCAGGTTAAGACGGCCGCTAAGCTGAGTGGCGGTCAGCCCCTTCTGCCAGTCCTCGGCCAGCAGCGAAACCCCGCCGGAAAGCGGCTGGGTGCCCCACGGCCAGCTCCAGCTGCCCTGCTGTATCTGAATATTCTGCGGAGTGATCTGCCACGGCAGGTCCAGCAGCGGCTGCGGCTGATTTGCTGCACTGACGCGTAAGGTGCCGCTCTGCTGCTGCCAGTCAAGCTGCACATTGAGCGGCTCCGCAATGCCGTCCAGCGCCAGATTGCCATGCAGCACGCCGCTCTGCGGCAGCGCATCAGGAATGCGCGGCAGCGTCAGCGTACCGTCAAGCGTGACCGGCTGAGCGATACCCGGTGCCAGTACGGTCAGGGTTTTGAGCGTCAGCTGCTGCTGCCGCAGTTCAGCCTCAAGAGAGAGATTGTCACCTTTATAGTGCAGTTGCTGGCTGTCGGGTTCGAAATCAAGCTGGAGCTGCCCCGCCCACTGCGGCCAGGGTTTGAGGGTCAGCTGGCGGATGGTCACGCTGGCACCGGGCAGCATCTGCTGCCATTCGGCCAGCGTGCGGGGAGCATCCTGGCTGTCACTGGCCGGGAGTTTGGCCGCGCACTCGCTGTCGATAATCACGCTTTCTGCGTCGGCCACCCAGCGCTGGTGGCGGTAGCTGAGCGAGACGTTTTTCACCGTCGCCAGTTCGCAGTCGCCGATAGTGTAGTGGACGCCGGGCAGGCTCAGCGCGCCGTGCTGCCAGCGCGGCCCGCCATCAAGGGAAATGAAGGTATCATTCGGCAGCCACAGCCCTACCAGCCTCGGTAGCCACTGGGTTACCGTGAGTAAAAGTCCTGTCAGCAGCAGGATCGCTGCCAGCAGCGCGGCAAGCGCGCGTTTCCAGCCCCTGTTCATGGCAGCAAAATCCTGTTCGGTCCGTGATTATCAACGAAATGATGGCACGGAATCGCTTCATCGTGAAGTTTTTCACCGTTTTACGGTGGATTCGATGCTTTTTGCAGCAGTAGCCACCATCAGGTTCTCGCTCGCTGAGAATAGTTGATAAACTGAAGCTATTCATTCTGCAGCGGTAAAAGGACCTATAACGATGAAACTTGCGGTGTACAGTACCAAACAGTATGACCGGAAATACCTGGAACAGGTGAATCAGGATTTCGGTTTCGAACTGGAATTTTTCGACTTCCTGCTGACCGAACGTACCGCGAAGAACGCCACGGGATGTGACGGCGTGTGTATTTTCGTCAACGACGACGGCAGCCGTAAGGTGCTGGAAGAGCTGGCGGAACTCGGGGTGAAGTTTATCGCGCTGCGCTGCGCCGGGTTTAACAACGTCGATCTTGATGCGGCCAAAGAGCTGGGAATGCAGGTGGTTCGCGTGCCGGCCTATTCGCCCGAAGCGGTGGCTGAGCATGCCGTAGGGATGATGATGACGCTGAACCGCCGCATTCACCGCGCGTATCAGCGCACCCGCGATGCCAACTTTTCGCTGGAAGGCCTGATCGGTTTTAACATGCATGGCCGTACCGCTGGCGTCATCGGCACCGGTAAGATCGGCATCGCCACCCTGCGCATCCTGAAGGGTTTCGGCATGCGCCTGCTGGTTTCCGATCCCTATCCTAATCCACTGGCGCTGGAGCTGGGTGCGGAATATGTGGATGTGAAAACGCTGTTTGCCCAGTCGGACGTGATCAGCCTGCACTGCCCGCTGACCCCGGAGAATCATCATTTGCTCAACGAGAGTGCCTTCGCTCAGATGAAAGATGGCGTGATGATTATTAATACCAGCCGCGGCGGCCTGATCGATTCGCAGGCAGCCATCGACGCGCTGAAAAAGCAGAAGATTGGCGCACTGGGGATGGATGTTTACGAGAACGAGCGGGATTTATTCTTTGAGGATAAGTCGAACGACGTGATTCAGGACGACGTTTTCCGCCGTCTGTCAGCCTGCCACAACGTGCTGTTTACCGGCCATCAGGCGTTTCTTACCGCCGAAGCGCTGACCAGCATCGCACAGACCACGCTGCAGAATCTGCGGCAGCTGGAAAAAGGCGAACCCTGCGCTAACCAGCTCTGACACCACCACCGCCCCCTGCTGCAACGCGGGGGGTTTAACGGGCGCAGGTGCCGTTAAGTAATGCACTTTCGCCGCAGCGACGGCCGTTCGCCAGCTGACACATCCCTACCGAAGATCCATCCAGCTGACGTGAAAGCGCCAGCGTTCCTCCTGCATTTTCACAATTACTCGCTGCCAGATCGGCCATTTGTACTCTTGCCGGGACGTGTGCGGCGGTTGCCTGCTGCGGCGGTTCGTTGTCGCTGCTACAGGCCGACAGCACCAGCGTTGCCGCTGCAAGCAAAAAAGTGGCTGCTTTCATTGTGTAAACTCCGATCGGTGAAGGGTCAAAGGCGCCAGCCAGCATATGCCAGGTTTTGCGACAGGTCGATAGCTGTCATCCAATTTTACAAAATCAAAATTGATAAAATATCAATACCCTCAGGTCTTAATTTACCATCAATAAGAAGAAATCAAGGAAAATCTCTAAAATACAGGAGGATAGAGAGTGGTCTTCGACTTATTACTGCGCATCGCGCTTGCCGGTGCGCTTGGCGGTCTGATCGGCATGGAGCGGCAGCTGCGATCCAAAGAAGCCGGGCTGCGCACCCACGTGCTGGTGGGGATTGGCAGCGCGATGTTTATGATCGTGTCTAAGTATGGCTTTAGCGATATCCTGGGAGCCTCGCATATTGAGCTGGACCCCAGCAGGATCGCTGCTCAGGTCGTCAGCGGCATGGGTTTCCTTGGTGCCGGTACTATCATCATTCAAAAACAGATGGTCAAGGGGCTGACCACCGCCGCCGGGCTGTGGGTCACGGCGGCTATCGGGCTGGTTGTCGGAAGCGGCATGTATGAGATCGGCATTTACGGCACCCTGCTGGCACTGGTGGTGCTGGAAACCTTCCGCCGCATCAGCTACCGATTTATCGGCCGTAATCTTACCCTGATCTTCCAGCTCAAGCCGAAAAGCGTGCCGCTGGTGCTGATTGCCCTACAGCGTCGGGAAGTACGCACCGGCAAAGTCATCCTCGCCCACCGCGACGCTGAAACCGGACTGTGTGAAATGATGGTGGATGTGACATTGTCACGAAAGGTGGTACCGGAAAAAATGTATGACGTACTGCTGGAGATAAACGGCGTACAGTCGCTGGAAATTCATTAGCCATAAATGCTCATGGCAAAAAAAGCCGAAACGGTTACTCTTACAGCCAGGCCTTTTTGTGTCTGGCCCTGCGCCAGCAACGTTTTTTAAATGGAGATTATAATGTCTGAGAAATCCGTACTGATTATCGCCACATTTTCGGCTAAGCCGGGCAAAGGCGATGCGCTGTTTGACGTGCTGAACCCCTGTGTGGCCCCGAGCCGCCTTGAGGCAGGCAACGTACATTACGATTTGTACCGTAGCGTTGAAAACCCGGATTCGTTCCTGTTCCACGAAACGTGGAAAAGTCATGCGGCTATCGAAGAACATGAAAAGCAGCCGCATTTCCTGAAACTGATTGCCGGCGTTGAATCCCTGCTCGCCGCGCCGCCGGTGATTACCAAAATTTAATCGCCCTTGCGATCGGATAAAAAACGGCCCCCGGATTTCACCCCGGGGGCCGTTTTATTTTGTGCGGCTGACGGCTTTACTTGACGATGCGGGCGCGGCAGGTTTTCCCTTTAATTTTCACCTGCGTAAGCTGCTGCATCACCTTGCGTACCAGCTCCTGGCGAATTGCCACGTAGGCCAGCGTAGGCGCGATATCAATTTTACCCACCTGATCGCCGCTCAGCCCGCCGTCACCGGTCAGCGCCCCCAGGATATCACCCGGACGGATCTTGGCTTTACGCCCGCCGTCGAGGCTGATGGTGGTCATCTCCGCGCGCAGCGGTTTTGGTGCCACGGACTTCAGCTCGCTGACGTTACGCCACGCCAGGCGCTGCTGCAGGAAATCTTCCAGCGCGTGGGCGCGCTGCATTTCATCCGGCGCAACGAAGCTGACCGCACAGCCCTCTGCGCCTGCGCGGGCAGTACGACCAATGCGGTGGACGTGAACTTCCGGATCGAACGACAGCTGGTAGTTCACTACCATCGCCAGCGATTTGATATCCAGCCCGCGCGCCGCAACGTCGGTCGCCACCAGCACCCGGCAGCTGCCGTTGGCAAAGCGCACCAGAACGCGATCGCGCTCGGCCTGTTCCAGATCGCCGTGCAGCGCCAGCGCGCTGATCTGCGCATCTCCCAGCGAGGCAGCAATGTCATCACATTCGCGTTTAGTGTTGCAGAACACCACGCAGGAGGCGGGCTGGCGGTCGCTGAGCAGGCCGATCAGCGCGCTCATTTTCTCACGCGCGCTGGCTTCATAGAAAGTCTGCTCAATGGAGGGCAGATCGGAAACGTCGCCGGTTTCCACCGTCAGCGGATCGCGCTGCACGCGCTGACTGATGCGGGCGATGTCCTCAGGCCAGGTAGCGGAGAACAGCAGCGTCTGGCGCTGCTGAGGGCAGTAGCTGATTATCGCGTCGATATCATCGCGGAAGCCCATCTCCAGCATCCGGTCGGCCTCGTCCAGCACCAGCGTAGCCACGCCGTCCAGCTTCAGGGTTTCACGCTTGAGGTGCTCCAGGATACGCCCCGGCGTACCGACGACCACATGCGGTGCATGCAGTAGCGAATCGCGCTGCGCGTTCATCGGCTGGCCACCGCACAGCGTCAGGATTTTGATATTGGCGGTAAAACGCGCCAGCCGGCGCAGCTCTTTCGACACCTGATCGGCCAGTTCACGGGTCGGGCACAGCACCAGCGACTGAGTGACATACTGGCTGACGTCCAGCCGGTGCATCACACCCAGACCAAACGCAGCCGTTTTGCCGCTGCCGGTTTTCGCCTGCGCGCGTACGTCACGCCCTTCCAGGATCGCCGGCAGCGATGCGGCCTGTACCGGCGTCATGGCCAGATAGCCAAGTTCATTAAGGTTTTCAATCTGGCTGGCGGGCAGCAGGTTCAGGGTAGAAAAAGCAGTCACGGGTATAATCTCTGATAAATCGGGCGGGAATTTTGCCGCTGATTGTAGCAGATAATCCGCTGGAAACGTTACTTTCAGGGGCAAGGCTGCGCAGCGGCAGGGTTTGAGGCTTCGCACAGTTATTATTGCGTAAAGTTTGTACAATACACATGTAAAACAAGCTGGCATTCGTCGCCGGAATCCGTACCATAGCACGCCAGTCAGTTTTCATGCCGGGCCTGCCGATGTTCTCGCCCACTTCTGCAATACGAGATAGCTAATAAATGCAACCGAATCCGGAAACCAGTAAAAAAGAGCAATACAACCTCAACAAGCTGCAGAAGCGTCTGCGCCGTAACGTCGGTCAGGCGATTGCTGACTTTAATATGATCGAAGAGGGTGACCGGATTATGGTGTGCCTTTCCGGCGGCAAGGACAGCTACACCATGCTGGAAATTCTGCGCAACCTGCAGCAGAGCGCGCCGGTTTCCTTCTCGCTGGTGGCGGTGAACCTCGATCAAAAGCAGCCGGGTTTCCCGGGGCATATTCTGCCGGAATATCTGGAAGCCCAGGGCGTGGAATATAAGATCGTCGAAGAAGACACTTACGCCATCGTTAAAGATAAGATCCCGGAAGGCAAAACCACCTGCTCGCTCTGCTCCCGTCTGCGCCGCGGCATTCTGTACCGCACGGCAACCGAGCTGGGCTGCACTAAGATCGCGCTGGGACATCACCGTGACGATATCGTGCAGACGCTGTTCCTCAATATGTTCTACGGCGGGAAGATGAAAGGCATGCCGCCGAAGCTGATGAGCGACGACGGTAAGCACATCGTGATCCGCCCGCTGGCCTACTGCCGCGAGAAGGACATTGAGCGTTTTGCCATCGCCCGCGAATATCCGATTATTCCGTGCAACCTGTGCGGTTCGCAGCCTAACCTGCAGCGTCAGGTGATTGGCGATATGCTGCGCGACTGGGATAAACGCTATCCTGGCCGCATCGAAACCCTGTTCAGCGCCATGCAGAACGTGGTGCCTTCGCATCTTGCTGATACCGAACTGTTCGACTTCAAAGGCATCGTCCACGGCAGCGAAGTTATTGGCGGTGGCGATCTGGCATTCGATCGCGAAACCCTGCCGATGCAGCCCGCCGGCTGGCAGCCGGAAGATGAAGACGACGCGCCCGTGCGTCTTAATGTCCTTCAGGTAGGCTAAGCTCACCGTTTCACGGAGGAAGTGTGTCGCGATCGCAACGTCTGCTGGATCTGCTGCAGCTACTGCGCAATCACCGCTTCCCCGTTCCCGGCGCTCAGCTCGCTGCCACGCTCGGTATCAGCCTGCGTACGCTTTACCGTGATATCGCCACGCTGCAACAGCAGGGAGCGGATATCGCCGGAGAGCCGGGTATGGGCTACGTGTTAAAACCCGGCTTCACCCTGCCCCCGCTGATGTTCAGCGAAGAGGAGATTGAAGCGCTGGTGCTCGGCTCGCGCTGGGTTGCCAGCCGCACCGACACCGGGCTGAGCCAGTCGGCCAAAAGCGCCTTGAGCAAAATCGCCGCCGTGCTTCCCACCGAGCTGCGCCACAGTCTGGACAGCAACGGCCTGATGGCCGCCCCCTCTGCCAGTCCGCTGGTTGAAAACGTCGATTTTGTCGCCATCCGGCGGGCGATCAGGCAGGAGCTGACGGCGACCCTCACCTATCGCGACGGCAGGGATTGCTCCACCCGGCGCGTGATCTGGCCGTTTCTGCTGGGCTATTTCGATAACCTGCATATTCTCGGCGCGTGGTGCGAGCTGCGCGGCGACTTCCGCCATTTCCGCACCGACCGTATTATCTCCCTGGAATTGAACGCAACCCGCTATCCACGCCGCCGTGCCGTGCTGATCAAGCAGTGGCGCGAGCAGCAGTTCCCGGACAGGCCCGCTCAATAGTCAGACGTTAATAATGCGCAGGTGGATCGATAATCGGATCGGGGTCGACCGGCGGCGGATCGGGCATGGGCTGCGGCGTGGGTATCGGCCCGGGAACGGGTACGGGATCGCTCAGTGGTTCAGAACCGCGAATAGCATCAGGCTGCTTAGTCATTTTGCTGTCCCCTCTGTTTTCAACGCGTGAACGTTAAGCGTAGGACATCCTGGCGAGCTGGCAAACGGGCAAAAAAAAGCCGGCTCGGAGCCGGCGTCGTACGAATTAAATGTGCTATGCATTAATTCTAAAAATGAAGTAAGACAATTATGGAGCGCAACGCCCATCGCTTGACGTTGCATTCACCTGCGAGAGAGAGTTTGCCCTTAACACCGTCGCCAGTTATTGACGTCGATCAGTTTTAAACGCCTTTACCCCACAATAATTTGCCCTCTTCACAACCATTTACGCCGCTTTAACCACCACGCAACGCCCAGCACCAGGACAGCTAACAACAGGCAGAACAGGCCAAAGCCAAAACGCCAGCTGCCGCCCGGAATACCACCAAGGTTGACGCCGAACAGCCCGGTCAGGAAGGTGGTCGGCAGGAACACCACCGCCATCAGCGACATGGTATAGGTGCGGCGGTTCATCGCCTCGGCCATCACCGAGCTGATTTCATCGGACAGCACCCCGGTCCTCGCCACGCTGGCATCCAGATCGTCCAGCCCACGCCCCAGTCGGTCGGCAATATCCTGCATACGACGGCGGTCATCATCGCTCATCCACGGCAGCCGCTCGCTGGCCAGCCGCGAGAACACATCCCGCTGTGGCGCCATATAGCGGCGCATAATAATCAATTGTTTACGAATTAAAGCCAGCTCACCGCGCGGCGGCACCTGCTGGTCGACAACGGCATCCTCCAGCTCGATGATTTTATCGTGCAGATCCTCAATAAACTCGCTGGTGTGGTCGGTCAGGGAGTCGCAAACGTCCACCAGCCAGCTGCCGCCGTTATGCGGACCGTTGCCGTTTTGCAGGTCGGTCAGCACTTCATCGATGGCAAATACCTTGCGCCGCCGGGTTGAAACAATCAACCGGTCGTTGATAAACACCCGGATCACCACCAGCTGGTCGGGCCGCGATTCGCTGTTCAGATTGACGCTGCGCAGGGTGATCATCGTACCGTCACCCAGACGGCTGACGCGCGGCCGCATACTGTCACCGCCGAGCGCATCGCGCACGTTGTCCGGCAGCAGCGGCGTGGTGGTCAACCATTCGGCGCTTTCGGGATGGGTGTAATTCAGGTGCAACCAGCATGGATGGTCACACGTGAGGACTTCACTGTCGGCAATCGGGATCATCCCGCCGTGGCCATCCAGCTGACACGAGATAATCGCATCCGATACCTGTAAGGATTTACCTGCTATAGCGTCCACCTTTTTCCCCGCTTTCAACATAATCAATACGATACAGTCTAGCGTGCGGACCAGCAGTTGCAAAATGTTGCACGCAGAGACAATGGTTAGAAAACGTGACTGCGGCAATGTCTTCCGCGACCCGACGCGACCCGCCTTCGCCGCGCTGGCACTTCTGGCACACCCTCTGTCCGCCATAGCATAGCCAGCTTTGTCGCCCTGATTTACGTTGGTGATCAGCATATTGTCTGCTTTCGCAGGCATCATTCCCTTCAGGAGACCAGCCCACGATGAAAAACCTGCATTATAAAAGCTTGCTGGAAACAGGCCGACTGATTCAGTCGAAAGAGATTGCTTCCGTTGAAGTGACCACCGTTCTGCTGGATCGCATTGCCTCGCTGGATGCCGATTTTCACAGCTATTTTTACGTGATGCGCGACAGTGCCCTGCAACAGGCGGCAGAAGCCGACCAGGAAATCGCGCAGGGGATCATCCGCGGCCCGCTGCACGGCGTGCCCATCGCGCTGAAGGATCTGATCTGGACCAAAGATGCCCCTACCAGCCACGGCATGCTGATCCACCAGTCGCATTATCCCACGGAGGATTCCTCCATCGTCACGCGCTTCCGCGCCGCCGGGGCGGTGATCCTCGGCAAACTAAAACAAACCGAAAGCGCCTTTGCCGATCATCACCCGGAAGTTGTTCGCCCGGTTAACCCGTGGGGTTCCGCGCTGTGGACCGGCGTCTCTTCCAGCGGTTCCGGCGTTGCCACTGCGGCCGGGCTGTGCTTTGGCGCTATTGGCACCGATACCGGCGGCTCGATCCGCTTCCCCTCCAATGCCAACGGTCTGACCGGTATTAAGCCAACCTGGGGGCGCGTCACCCGCCACGGTGCTTTCGAGCTGGCGGCCTCCCTCGATCATATCGGCCCGATGGCGCGATCCGCCGCCGATGCCGCGGCCATGCTGCAGACGATCGCCGGTCGCGATGAGCAGGACCCCACCTCCAGCATCGAGCCGGTGCCCGATTACCTTGCCCTGATGACAAGCGGTATAGGCAAAATGCGCATCGGTCTGGATAAAAACTGGGCGCTGGAAAAAGTGGATGAAGATACCCGCCGGGTGCTGCAGGAGGCGATCGCCACCCTGAGCAAGCTGGGTGCGACCTTCGTGGATATCACCATGCCGGACACCGAGCAGGCGGCCGAAGAGTGGAGCCCGCTGTGTGCGGTGGAAACGGCCTTCGCGCATCAGCAGACCTACCCCTCGCAAAAAGAGCAATACGGGCCAGGACTGGCGGGCCTGCTGGATCTCGGCCACAGCGTCACCGCCCTGGAATTCCAGCAGTTACTGCTGAACCGCGCGGCGCTGCGCGGCACGATTTCTGCCCTGTTCGGCCAGGTTGACCTGATTATCGCCCCGGCCACCGCCTATGCCGGATTAACCTGGGACACCATGACCCGCTTTGGTACCGATAAGGCACTGTTTAATGGCGTGCTGCGCTATACCAGTGCATTCGACTCCAGCGGCCATCCGACCATTACGCTGCCCGGCGGCAAAACCGCCGCCGGTGCGCCGGTTGGCTTCCAGCTGGTTGCCGCGCATTTTGATGAAGTCAGTATGATTCAGGCGGCCTGGGCCTATCAGCAGGTCACCGACTGGCATCAGCAGCACCCCGCGCTGTAACCCCCATCCTTTACCGCCCCTGCGTCAGGGGCGGTTCTCCGGCAGGAATGGTCTGGAGTTTGCATGTTTTCTGCTGATTTCACCTTTTACGCCACGTCCGGGGGATCTGACGATGAGAGAAAATTTCACCACGGAGCATTTAGAGAACCGGCACCGCTTCGACGCCTGGCGAGATGCCGTCTGTTCTCGCCTGATCAAGGCAGAGGCAAAGCAGGTGCAGGCGGGCATGTTTTCCGGCCGCTTCAGCTACGGCATGCTGGGCCAGTTCGACATCGCCAATCACGTCTCGCAGGCGTCGATGATGTGGCAGAGGACGCCCGAATGCATTCGCCGCCACCCGAACCCCGATTTTTATCTCGGCTATATTTGCGAAGGCAGCGGCCGTCTGCGGCAAAATAATAATGAAACGCAGGTCAGCGCCGGGGATATGGTGATCTACGACGCCAGCTCGCCGTTCCATTTCGCCATGGAAAACGTGTCGATGAACATCATCCATCTGCCGCGCCATCTGATTGAAAAAGAAGCCCCGGCGATTGCGGCGATGTCCGGGACCTCGCTGGATCTCTCCCGACCGGGCATGGTCGCGCTCAGGCATATGATTGATGAGGCCTTCCGTTTTAATGCCGCCGAAGAAGGCAGCTGCCTGACCGAGCAGTTCGCCAATACGCTGTTTACCGTGATTTCCGTCGGCCTGAATCTGCAAAAAAGCGACGAGGGATTAAAACCCACCCTCTATTCCCGCGTGATGAGCTATATGCGCAAGCATTTACAGGATCACGATCTGTCCGTGGCGCAGATCGCCAACGCCCACCATGTTTCTCCGCGCACCCTCAGCCGGGTATTTGCGGCCAACGGCACCACGCCAATGAACTGCGTCTGGCACGAACGCCTGCTGGCCTGCCATAAAGCGCTGGCGGAAGGCAAAGCGCGAAACATCACCCAGGTGGCGCTCGATCACGGCTTCAGCGATATGTCCCATTTCAGCCTCGCCTTTCGCAAGGCCTTTGGCTATACGCCAAGCAGCCTGCTGCATCCGGCCAGCGGCCAGCCCGGCAGCTGATTACTTTTGCAGACTATTGAGCACCCGTTCCGCAGTGAATTCCAGGCTGCTGCGGGTGTTCATCGCCTCTTTACGCATAAATCCGTAGGCCCCCGACTCATCCAGCCCGAAAGTTTGCATCAGCACGCCTTTCGCCTGCGCCAGACTGTCCTGCCGAGCCCTGGCCTGCTGTTGCTTATGCAGTCGGTCTCGCAGCGTCTGCTGTTCCTGCGCCGCATGCAGCCTGGCTACGATCTGAATAATCAGCGAGAACGGGTCGGCCTCGCGCGCTGAAATCGCATCCGGCTCCAGCGTCAGCAGCAGCGGAAACAGCTGCCCGTCGTGGCAGTCGGCCAGGGCAAGCACCGGGGTCTGTACGCTGCGGTAGTGCCGGAACAGCGGTGCGACCGACGCCTGCTGGTGGCGATCGACGGCAATAATCGCCAGGTCAGCTTCAGGAGGAAGGCTCGCAGGGATCGGCCAGTCGTGCCGCACGTGGCAGCCAAGCTGGGTCAGCGAGGTACAAAAGGCCCGCATACCCTGGGTATGAGGATGGAAAAGATGCAGCCGAACGCCGGAAAGCGCGGCAAGTAAGGATTGCTCAATCATGAATCACCCTGTCTTGTCCGGGATAGTGATGCTTCACAATAAGCAACCCGACAGGCCAGCGCTTTGTTTGCTCTGCCTGCCGCTGTGTCGTTTGGGACAGCGGCAGGCTGCCGATCAGCCAGAAGGATGGCCACCGGCAGCAGCCGACTCAGGCATTAAACCCCAGATATTGTTCCGCTACCCGGGCGCTGGGCGTGGTTGCCGGGTCGATCTGGCGGACGATTTGCCCCTTTTCAATCACGTGAATACGATCGGAAAGCGCGTAGAGGAACTCGATGTCCTGCTCAACCAGGATAATCGAGATATCCATTTCATGGCGCAGCCGCTGGAGCGTGTCGATAATTTCTTCGCAGATATTCGGCTGTATCCCTTCCGTCGGTTCGTCCAGCAGCACCAGCTGCGGCCTGCCGCACAGGCAGCGGGCCAGCGCCAGCAGCTGCTGTTCACCGCCTGACAGTGCGCCGCCCGGCTGCGCCAGCAGCCGCTTCAGGCGCGGGAAAATATCCAGCATCTGCCCGATGATCTCTTCAGCCCGCGAGAACTGCTTAACGCATCCCATACGCAGGTTTTCCTCTACGGTCAGCTGCGGAAAGATTTGCCGCCCCTGCGGAACGAAGCCGATGCCCGCCGCCGCCCGCTGATGCGGCTGGTAGCCGGTGATATCGATACCGTTTAGCGCGATGGTGCCCTGCCAGGCGGGCAGCTCCCCCATGATGGTGCGCAGCAGCGTGGTTTTACCCATACCGTTGCGACCCAGCACGCCGGTAAAGGATTTGGCACCGATAAACAGTTCGGACAGGTGCAGCACCGGAATTTTATTGTAGCCGGAGACCGTTTGTTTCATTTCAAGCATGTTTAATCTCCAGATTGCCAAGGTAGGCTTCTTTGACGCGCGCATCCTGAGTAACCTGGCTGAAGGTGCCTTCAGCCAGTACCTCGCCCTGGTTAAATACCGTCACCTGCTGCGCGATCATGCCGATGAAATCCATATCGTGCTCAACCACCACCACCGTACTCTGCTGGTTAATCCGCTGGATCAGCGCGGCGGTTATACGCACTTCGTGGTGGGTCATTCCGGCGGCAGGCTCATCCAGCAGCACCAGCTGCGGGCGCGAAATCAGGATCATCCCCAGCTCCACCCACTGCCGCTGGCCGTGGGCCATTTCGGAGAGGATGTCATTCTGCCGATCGCTGAGGCCGATATCCTCCAGCACCCGATCGACTTCGCCCGCGACCGCCGCTTTATCCATCTTGTTCGCGGCGGCGAGCCACAGGTTTTCCGCCACGCTCAACCCTTCAAACACGCTGGGGACCTGAGTTTTGATGCCGATACCCAGCCGGGCGATTTCCCACGGCCGTTTACCGGAAATGACCCGATCGCGATAGCGGCACTCCCCGCGCGTGGGCGTCACCTGGCCGCTGAGCATTTTAAAAAAGGTGCTTTTCCCCGCGCCGTTAGGGCCGATCAGGCAGCGCAGTTCGCCCTCGTTCAGAGTGAAGTCCACGGCTTTTACCGCATGAACACCACCAAAGCTGACGCCCATTTGGTGCGTCTGAAGTAATACGGTCATGGTTTCACCTCTTTCACCTGTACGGAGGAAGCCGGCGCGGCAGGCCGACGCGTGCGCCGCCAGATCCGCTGCAGGCCGGGCAGAATGCCGCCGGGAATTAACAGCACGAACAGGGCGAGGATCACGCCAAGGACCAGATTGACATCAACCGTTTGCTGCGCGCCCAGCCGGGTCACCATCCACTGCAGCAGCATGCAGCTGATCACCGGGCCGAGCAGCGTTCCGCGACCGCCGACGATCACCCAGATAATGATCTGCGCTGACTGGCTGATGCTGAACACGCCGGGGCTGACAAACGCCCCCCAGTTAACGTACAGACACCCTGCCAGCCCAGCGACGGCGGCACCGATGGCAAAGGTCACCAGCTTGCGGGCCGGAACGTTATAGCCCAGCAGGCCCGCCCGCTGTTCGTTTTCGCGGATCGCGACCACCGTTTTGCCAAAGCGACTGAGCAGCACGAACTTCAGTAGCGCGTAGCACAGTGCCAGGCAGGCTGCGGTGACAATAAACAACGCTTCCGGGGACAAGATAGCGTCCGGCTGGAACGGGACGTTGAGCGTCGGCACCGAGGGAATGCCGTTAAAGCCGCCCAGCAGCGCCTCACCGATATGGTATTCACTGCCCGACGTGGAGTTGACCCAGTTGAACAGCACCAGGCTTACCGCCAGGGTGATCGCTCCCAGATAAACGTCGCTGACGCCGCCGTAAAAAATCACATAGCCCAGCAGCACGGAGAACAGCGTTGGCAACAGCACCGCCATCACCACAGCCCAGGTCGAATCCCCCCAGTTGATGGCGCAGACCGCATAGGTATAGGCCCCGATACCAAAGAACGCCGCCTGGCCAAAGCACAGAATGCCGCCGTATCCCCAGATAAAGGCCAGGCTTAGCGACAGCAGCCCCATCACCAGAAACACGGTGAGGGACAGCAGCGTGTAAAGCTCAATCACTCCCGACAGCCAGAACGCAGCCAGCACCACCAGCAGCGCGGTCACCACGATCTGTAGCTTTTCAGCAAGCATTTTCATTACAGCGATCTCCTGAAGAAACGACCGGTGATGCCCTGCGGCAACAGGCGCAGCAGCACAATGGCGCTGAGCAGCAGCGCTACGGCACCAAACACCGGCGTGGAGAGATAGGTCACCAGCTGCGAAATGGTGCCAAACAGCGTGGAAGAGGAGAGCGTACCGGCAATAATCGCGCTACCGCCGCCAATCACGGTGATAAAGGCTTTGGCGATAAAGCTGACGCCGATGGTTGGGATCACCCCGGTGATCGGTGCCAGCAGCGCGCCGCCCAGTCCCGAGAGTGCCGCGCCCAGCCCAAACGTCAGGCTGTAAATTTTGCCGGGGTTACTGCCCAGCGCGGCGGCCATTCGCGCGTTTTGCATGGTGGCTCGGGCGCAGAGCCCGAGGGTGGTAAACCGCAACAGCAGCCACAGGGCACCAATCAGGCACAGCGCGAAAAGAATGATAAACAGCGAATAGCCGCTGGTGGTGTAGCTGCCCACGCTCACCGCCGGCAGCGGTGCGCTGATCCCCAACGTCGTGTTACCAAACGCCATCGTCGCCGCGCCAATCAGCGCCAGGCTCAGCCCCCAGGTGGCCAGCATGGTATCGATCATCCGGCCATAAAGATGGCGGATGATAATGCGCTCGATGACGATACCGAAGATGCCCACCGTCAACGGAGCGACCACCAGCATGGACAGCCAGATTGGAACACCAAGGTGGTTGGTGGCCAGAATCGCGCTGTAGCCGCCGAGCATCATAAATTCGCCGTGGGCCATATTGACGATTTTCATCATGCCAAACACCACCGCCAGCCCCAGGCTCATCACCACCAGCACGGCAATGGCATTGAGAACTTCAATGCCGTAGATAATCAACAAATCCATAGCCGTTCTCCTTACAACTCAATCTGATACTGCCTGGTATCACGCGGATTTTTCTTCAAGTCGCAGACCATGGCGGTATCGACCGGTGCCTGGTGGGTGAAGGTTTCAAGAATCTTCATCTGATGATTTTCCACTTCGGCAATATGCACATCCAGCGTGCAGTGATGGGTCACCGGATCGACGATCAGCTGGCCACTCGGCGAGGTTAATGAAATGCCGGATTCCAGCGCTTCAATCACCTTCATGCGGTCGATATCCCCGGCCTTTCTCACCCCTTCCGCCCAGATCAGCATGCCCTGATAGGCTCCCATCGCCAGATCGCTGATGTACGGCACGCTGCTGCCGTAGCGGGCCTGGAATTTTTCCACAAAGGCTTTGTTTTCCGGGGTCGGAATTTCCTGCATATAGTTGGCGCAGACCAGAATGCCGTTGCTTTCCTCCGGCGACAGGATGATATGTTCGTTGCCGCCGCCAAACACGGTAGAAGCAATCGGGATCTTGCCGCTCATGCCCGAGGCGTGCCACTGGCGGTAGAATGAGATATGGGCCCCACCGACCAGCGCAGACCAGACCATATCCGGTTTGGCGCTCTGGATTTTTGAAATGGCGGCACCGAAATCCGTGACGTCCAGCGGGAAGAACTCCACGGCAACGGTTTCACCGTCGTTTTCTTTAACGAATTTTTTCACCCACGCCGAGACGATCTGCCCGTAGTTGTAATCCGCGGCGAGGATATAGACTTTTTTCCCCCACTTTTTCATCGCGTAGGGCACCAGTTTTTCCACGGTTTGCGCAGGCGTTGAGGCGGAAGAGAAATAGTTGCGGTCGCAGACGCCGCCCTCATACTGCGCGGGATAGAAGTAAAGAGAACGGAAACGGTCCAGCACCGGGCGGATCACTTCACGAGACGCTGAGGTAATGCCGCCGTGGACCACCGCGACTTTATCTTTTAATGCCGCCTGCTGGGCATACTGCGCATAAAGCTGCATGTTGGACTGCGCATCGTAATTAATAATCTGTACCGGACGCCCCAGTAATCCGCCTGCCGCGTTAATTTCTTCGGCCGCAAGATTAATGGCATCCGACATCGGTTTACCGTAGATATCAAGACCGCCGGACAGGTCCAGAATACTGGCGACTTTAATCGCCTCTTTCCCGTCAGCCGCCAGGCTGAATTTTGGCGCAATGCCTGCTGCCATGCCCAACGCAGATAATGCAGATCCCTGAATAAATGAACGACGACTAATAGCCATAGCACCCTCGAAGTGAAGTAGTTATGTTAATAAGAAGATTTCCGGGTTACGGACAGAAGCAATCAGAGACACGCAGACGGCGCTGTCTGCACAGGTTTGAAAGGCGGGCCACATCTTTGGGGCCGATGGTATCAAGCAATTAGCGGGCCATATTTTTACGTTTCATGACAAACGCAGCTATTCCGCGGTTGGATCTCACCTGAAAATAAATTATTTAACTGCGAAATTAAAAATGCGCACCAATAAACGACAATCGGCACCAAATCGGTGCATAAATATCGTTATCAATGGATTTTTATACTGGCACTTATAACAAAGTATGTGGCTTGGACAACAAAGAAAATATCATCACCACACCAGACAAAAACAATGAAACCGTTTTAATTCCTGCCATTTTTATCAACGAAGCCTATTCGTTTATATTAATAAAATAACTCAATGACGCTGCCGCCTGTCGTTCGTCAGCATCGCGGGTTGACCAACAACGGCTCAGACTGGAAAAAGGTGAGCCCGCTCACGAAATCCAGTTTTTGCCGTTTCCCCCCCTTGTCAGCCTGCCGTAACTGAGGAACTATTTGCGTCAACAAATCAGGATTGCTACTGAATTTCAGGCAAAACCTAAACAGCTTTTCATGGACCGTGGTCCGTCTGAAGCTGTTTAGGTTTTTTTTTGGCCTGAATTCAGTAACGGCCCGTGACAAGATGTCAGAACCAGGAGCATACGATGAAGTACCAGGCGTTATCAGAAGAGATCCTGCAAGGGGTTGGCGGCAAGGCAAATATCAGTTCGGTGATACATTGCGCAACCCGCCTGCGTTTTAAACTGAAGGACAGCAGTAAAGCCGATACCGCCGGGCTGAAGAACAACCCGGGCGTGATTATGGTCGTGGAAAGCGGCGGCCAGTATCAGGTGGTGATCGGCAATCACGTCGGTGACGTCTATCAGTCCCTGCTCTCCGTGGCGGGCCTGGGTGACGGGAGTGGCGACGGTAGCGATGAGCAGAAAGGATCGCTGCTTGCCCGTCTGATTGACGTCATCTCCGGTATTTTCACCCCGTTTATCGGCGTGATGGCCGCCTCCGGTATTCTGAAGGGATTACTCTCCCTGGCGCTGGCGCTAAACCTGATTAGCGAAGAGTCAGGCCTGTACAAAATTCTGTTTGTCGCCAGCGACGCGCTGTTCTACTTCCTGCCGGTGGTGCTGGGCTACTGCGCCGGTAAAAAATTCGGCGGCAACGCCTTCACCACGATGATTATCGGCGCGGCGCTGGTGCATCCGCTGATGCTGGCCGCGCTTACCGCCGAGCAAAGCGGTGCCGCACCGCTGCACGTCTTCGGCGTACCGGTCATTCTGATCAACTACAGCTCGTCGGTGATCCCGATTATTTTTGCCGCCTGGCTGTCGTGCCTGGTGGAACGCACGGTGCATACCCGCCTGCCGGGCGCGATTCGTAACTTCACCACCCCGCTGCTGTGCCTGGTGATCACCATCCCGCTGACCTTTATGGTGATTGGCCCGGCGGCCACATGGCTCAGCCATCTGCTGGCCGACGGCTATCTGGCAATCTATCAGTTCAGCCCGACTTTCGCCGGTGCCTTTATTGGGGCGTTCTGGCAGGTCTGTGTGATCTTCGGCCTGCACTGGAGCCTGGTGCCGATCATGATCAACAACCTCAGCGTGATCGGTTCAGATACCCTGCTGCCGCTGCTGATGCCTGCCGTGCTGGGCCAGGCCGGTGCCACTCTCGGCGTGATGCTGCGCACTCGTGATGCCAAAACCAAAGGCATCGCCGCCTCCGCCTTCAGCGCCAGCCTGTTTGGGATTACCGAACCGGCGGTGTACGGCATCACCCTGCCGAATCGCCGTCCGTTTATCTTCGGCTGCATCGGCGGCGCGATGGGTGCCGCCGTGCTGGGCTTCTGGCACACCACCTCTTACTCATTCGGCATGCCGTCAATCTTCACCTTCAGTCAGGTAGTGCCGAAAACCGGTTTTGACGCCAGCGTGGTGGCCTCGTTTGCCGGTGCGGTCATTGCCCTAGTGTTTGCCGCCGTTGCCACCTGGCTGTTTGGCCTGCCCGCTGTGAAGGCAGAAGAGGCACCGGCCCCGGTGCCGCAGGCAGTGGTCAACCCTGACCTGCTGGCGAAAACCCAGATCGCCAGCCCGATGACCGGCGCGGTGGTGGCGCTGGTGCAGGTGCCGGATGAAACCTTCGCCAGCGGCCTGCTGGGAAAAGGCGTCGGCATTCAGCCCACCGTGGGCCGCGTGCTGTCACCGGTTAACGGCACCGTGGCCTCGCTGTTCCGTACCCGTCATGCGATTGGCCTTGAAGCCGATAACGGTGCGGAAGTGCTGATCCACGTGGGCATCGACACGGTAAAACTCGACGGTCTGCACTTTACCGCACACGTCAGCCAGGACGACCGCGTCAGCGTCGGCGATCTGCTGCTGGAGTTTGATATCGACGCGATCCGCGCCGCCGGATATGACCTGACCACGCCGGTGCTGGTGAGCAACAGTGATGACTATATCGACGTGCTGGTTGCCAGCCAGCAAAGCGAAGTGACCGCAGGCGATCCCCTGCTGGCGCTGATTAAATAATTTTTCAAAAGGAGAACCATCATGACTCAACGTTTCCCACAAGATTTCCTCTGGGGCGGCGCGGTTGCCGCTAACCAGGTTGAAGGTGCCTGGCAGACCGATGGTAAAGGCCTGTCGACCTCGGATCTTCAGCCACAGGGTATTTTCGGCGAGCGCATGGAACGCCAGGCTGGCGACTCAGGCATTAAAGATGTGGCCATCGACTTCTATCACCGCTATCCGGAAGACATCAAACTGTTCGCAGAGATGGGTTTCACCGTCCTGCGCACGTCGATCGCCTGGACCCGTATCTTCCCGGAAGGCGACGAGTCGCAGCCGAACGAAGCCGGACTGGCCTATTATGATCGTCTGTTTGACGAGATGGCGAAATACAACATTCAGCCTCTGGTGACACTGTCACACTACGAGATGCCGTACGGCCTGATCAAAAAGTACGGCGGCTGGGGCAGCCGTACCACCATCGCCTGCTTCGTGAAGTATGCGGAAACGGTGTTCGAGCGCTTTAAGCATAAGGTTAAGCACTGGCTGACCTTCAACGAAATCAATATGTCGCTGCATGCGCCGTTTACCGGCGTCGGTCTGCCGGAAGAGAGCAACAAACAGGCGGTGTATCAGGCCATCCACCATCAGCTGGTGGCCAGCGCGCTGGCGGTTAAAGCCTGCCATCAGATCGTCCCGGAAGGGAAAATCGGTAACATGCTGCTGGGCGCGATGCTCTATCCGCTGACGCCAAACCCGGCCGACGTGATGGAAACGCTGCAGCAGAACCGCGACTGGCTGTTCTTCGGCGATGTGCAGACCCGCGGCTATTACCCGTCTTATATGACCCGCTTCTTCCGGGAAAACGGTATTACGCTGGATATTACCGAGCAGGACAAAATCGACCTGCGCCAGCCGGTCGACTTTATCTCCTTCAGCTACTACATGACTGGCTGCGTCACCACTGACGAAGAGCTGAACCAGAAAGAGCGTGGAAACATTCTCAATATGGTGCCGAACCCGCATCTGGCGAGTTCCGAATGGGGCTGGCAGATCGACCCGGAAGGCCTGCGCTATCTGCTGAACGTGCTGTACGACCGTTATCAGAAGCCGCTGTTTATCGTTGAAAACGGCCTGGGTGCCCGCGATACCGTGGAAGCCGACGGTTCTATCAACGATGACTACCGCATCGCCTACCTTAACGATCACCTGGTTCAGGTGCGCGAAGCGATCGATGACGGCGTAGAAGTGCTGGGCTACACCTGCTGGGGGCCTATCGACCTGGTCAGCGCGTCAAAAGCCGAGTTCTCCAAGCGCTACGGTTTTATCTACGTCGATCGCGATGACCAGGGTAACGGCACCCTCACCCGCACCCGTAAGAAAAGTTTCTTCTGGTATCAGGACGTGATTAAAACTCACGGCGAATCACTGAAATAAACTATCCGGGCAGTGATGCTGCCCGATTAATTAACGCCCCATAAAAAACTGTTCCGCAATAACGGGAACAGGGGGCGTTGTCGTGCCCTAACCCTTCAGAATGAATATAAAAAATGAACAATATCTCTCTGCGTTTAAATAATAAGAACCGCCTGGCGCTGATCGCGCTCGCCGTTGGAATGAGTACTTCAGCCGCGTACGCGCAGGAGTGGAACGGCACCGCGCTGGGCTTCCAGGCCCCGCAGGAAGGGCTGCTGGGCGATATGCTGGGGATTCGCCCAATTCTGGAAGATAACGGCTTCCATTATAATTTAGGTTATTTAAGCCAGGTCTCCTATAACACCGGTGGCGGATATAATCACGATAAGCATGCCGCCTATATCGACCAGTTCTCTTTAACTTTCGCTCAGGATTTAGAAAAGCTGACCGGTATTCCCGATGCTAAAATTGAAGGAAATATCGTTAATCGTAACCACAACGACAGCCTGACCAATAAGCGCTTAAAAGACGACCGGGTTAATTTCAACGATATTTCACAGGAAAGCTACGGCGGCCAGTCCATTACCCGTCTGGGCTGGCTGACCTTCTCGCGTACCTTTGACGATCGCCGCCTGCAGTGGCGTATCGGTATGATGAATAAAAACCAGGACTTCGACCAGATTATCCCGTGCGACTTCCAGCTGCTTTCGCAGTGCGGCGGCAAATCCGCTAACTCGATGACCTGGTATAACTGGAATGCCCACTACTGGGGAACCACCCTGCAATATAAGCTGACCGACGAGCTGACGATCAAGGGGGGCATCATGGAACAGAACCCTGATGCCACCGCCCGCAGTCACGCGTGGAGCTGGTCAACCAAAGGCAGCAAGGGAATGCTGCTGCCGCTTGAACTGGAGCTGAAAACCCACGTCAACGACCTGCCGGGGATCTATAACGTCGGCGTGCTGTTTACCAATGCGAAGCAGTACGATCTGTCCGAAGGGAAATCGCAGTCGCGCGGTGCCGATGACCCGGAAGGCTACCGCAGCTATAACCGCACGTGGTTCCTCTACACCGGCTTTAATCAGCAGCTTACCCGCCACGCCGATGACGCCACGCGCGGGCTGAGCACCTCATGGAGCCTCGGCCTGAGCGACCAGCGCAGCAACTACATGCATGCCACGCTGGCCGGTTCCCTGCGCTATCACGGTCTGTTCGACGCGCGCCCGGATGACTGGATTGGTTTTGGTGCCAGCTATATCAAAATGAGCGATCACTATCGCGACAATCAGCAGGCGCTGAACGACATTCAGGGCGTGGATGACTACGGCAACCCGCTCTACAGCCCGCTGCCTGGCCACTCGGTGAACGCCGAGCTGTACTATTGTCTGCGCGTGACCTCCTGGCTGGAGCTGCAGCCCGCACTGCAGTACTGGCATCGCCCCGGCGGCCTGAAAGAAACTCAGGATGCGTGGGTCACCGGGCTGAAAACGGTGGTCACCTTCTGATCGACCCGGTCCGTATCTGAGACATAAAAAAGGGTGCTGGCATGATTGCCAGCACCCTTTTTCGTTTCGCCGCTGATATCAGGCTTCGTCGTCGCTCTCACCCAGCGCCAGCGTCTCTTTGCGCACCCGTTCAATATGAATGGTCAGGAACATGCGCTCCTCACTGCCCAGCTTGTACTGATAGTTTTTAATGATGTGGCGATCGATTTTATCCACGCACTTATACGCCTGCGGATAGCGATCGCGAACGACATCGTGCAGAGACTCATCGTCGCTGTAAACGCCCTGCTTACCGAGCATACGCTGGGAAAAAAATTTCAGGTGGGTAACAAAGCGGTTGTAGCTGAGGGAGTCGGTCTGGTAGTCCAGCTGCAGCTGGTATTTCACAATGTGCAGGATCTCCTGCATAAATTTGGTGATATGCATCACCGCCGGCATTTCGCTGTCCAGCTGCGCGTTAACCAGGTGTAGCGCTATAAAACCCGCTTCATCGTCGCTCATCCTTACCTTCAGGCGCTTCTCGATAATATCCAGCGCGGCCAGGCCGATGCCGTACTCCTTCGGATACAGGCTACGGATCTCCCACTGCAGCACGTTGCGGATGGGCAGATTCTGCTGATGGCGGACCAGCGCAAAATGAATATGATCGGTCAACGCAATCGCCACCTGCCCTTCATGCAGTGCGGTCCCCAGCTGCTGACGCGCCAGTGCGATCACACATTCGCTGGTGATGACCACTTCAATGGGGATCTCAGACAGCAGTTCGCTTAAACGGCCGGTCAGCTCGCGGCTTTTCAGGGCGAAGGTTTTCTCCACCAGCTGCGGGTCCAGTTCGTCGTTCGCGCGTTTTTTAAACGCCAGACCGCGCCCCATCACCACCTGTTCATTGCCGTGTTCGTCGTGAACGATCACCACGTTATTATTTAACACTTTCGCTATTTTCATTTCCCGGCCCGAAAACAAAAAAACCTGACCGCCGGAAAATCCGACAATCAGGTTTTGCCTGTATGATTACAGTAACAATCCAATCCCGCTACGATAATGGATAGATTTCGACTCACAAGTTCCTGGCCACCGAATTGTGATGTAACTCCCGATTTAGCGAGTCGGTATTGAATCGTATGCGTGTTCGCAGGTCAATCAGGCGAGGCCTCACCCCACTTGCGATTCGCCCATTTTTGGGTACTATTACCAGATTGGTAACACCTTGCGGGGCGTGACTAACCAACTTATACCCAATGTTCTTCGCAGGATCGGTTCTGACAGGGCACTGGAGGTTTTAAATGAAAATTGCATCTATCATCAAATTTCCTAAATCATTCAACGTGAATGTCTGCCACGATGCAGATGAAGGCGTTTGGGTGGCGGAGTGTGAAGAACTCGGTCTCGTTACTGAGGCCCCCACCTACGAAGAGCTAACCCAGCGTGTATGGGATATAGCCCCAGACCTTTATCGGATGAACGGTCTTGGAGAAAATCCTGAGCATCTCCGCCTGTCGTTCAATCATCAACAATCTTATTCGGAAAGAATTGCTCTCTGAACAATGGGAACGGGACTGTATCCAAAGCTAACGGAACTGCTATCGGCTGCCGGTTGTTTCTTTGACCGGCAGGGCAAGGGTAGCCATGAAATATGGTACAGCCCTGTTACACAGAAAAAATTCTCTGTGCCGTTTACCATCGTTTCGAAACATACTGCAAATGGCATTTTGAAACAGGCAGGTCTGGAAAAAGCTTTTTGACATTAACTCGTTAAAAACCGATCTACCCGTCACCCGTCTGCCACCACTTCTTGCTTTACTTCTTCATCTCTCCAGACATTCGAACCACAAGGATCTGACACCAGCCATTACAGCGGCCAAGGGGATTATGCCGACACCTGTATAGAAAGCCATCCAGCGAAGGTCACATCCTGGAAAACGTTCATTGTCCATAACGCGGAATAATCTACGAGAAAGGCCACCAGCAAATGCTGATGGCCTCTGAGTATTTAAATCGTTGCCGATCGTCTTTGAAGGCTGGTTAATTACTAGTGCTTCAGAATATACATCGTGCGGCTGTAAGCGACGTCTTCCGGGTTGGTAATCGGATAGCCCTTCACGTACGGTTTTATCAGTCGTCCGTTGGTGTACTGATAAATCGGTGCAATCGGCGCGCGTTCGGCAATCATCTGCTCGGCGCGGTTATAGTCGTCGTTGCGTGCTTTCGCGCTGGTTTCCCGGCTGGCTTTATCCATCAGCGCATCATATTCCGGGCTTTTAAAGCGGGCGATATTGCCGCTGTGCGCCGAAGTCAGCAGGCTGAGGAAGGTAGACGGCTCGTTATAATCGCCGACCCAGGAGGCGCGGATAATATCGAAGTTGCCGCTGTTGCGGCTGTCGATGTAGGTTTTCCACTCCTGGTTTTGTAGCTTAACGTTAACGCCCAGATTCTTCTTCCACATCGACGCGACGGCGATAGCGATTTTCTGGTGCGTTTCCGATGAGTTATACAGCAGGGTCAGGTCCAGCGGCTTCGATGGTCCGTAACCCGCCGCCGCCAGCAGAGATTTTGCCTGCGCATTGAGATCCGCCTGGCTGTGTTGCTGCAGGAAGCTTTCCTTCGGCGTAAACCCGGCGGTCACGTCCGGCGTGAAGTGCCAGGCCGGTTTTTCCCCGGTGCCCAGTACCTTTCCAGCGATGATTTTACGATCGATACTCCACGAAAGCGCCTGACGCACGCGCACGTCGGCGGTCGGCCCCTTCTGGGTATTGAAGGCATAATAGTACGTACCCAGCTGATCCGGGGTATACACCTCGCCCGGCAGCTGTTTTTTCAGCAGGCCGTACAGCTCTTTTGGGAAGGATTCGGTGATATCGATATCACCGGCGCGATAGCGTTTGGTGGCGCTCGACTCCTCGCTGATCGGCACAAAGGTGACCTTATTCAGCACCGAGTGGGCGTTGTCCCAGTAGTTCGGATTACGCACCAGAACCAGCTTTTCATTTACCACGCGGCTTTCCAGCTGATACGCGCCGTTGCCGACCAGGTTGCCGGGGCGAGTCCATTGGTCGCCAAACTGTTCGACGACTTTTTTCGGTACCGGGAACAGGCTGAAGTTGGCGGTCAGGCTGACAAAGTACGGCACCGGTTTATCCAGCGTCACTTTCAGGTGAGTGGCGTCGGTTGCCGTCACCCCCAGTTTGTCCGGCGTCATGGTGCCTTTGACGATAGCACCGGCGTTTTCAATACCTGCCAGTTCGGCAAACCACGCGAAAGTTGAGGTGTTTTTCGGATCGACCAGCCGCTGCCAGCTGTAGACGAAATCGTCGGCGGTAACCGGATCGCCGTTGGACCAGCGGGCGTCCTTACGCAGGGTGAAAATCCAGGTTTTGTTATCGTTGCTTTGCCAGCCGGTGGCGACGCCGGGGATGATTTTGCCGCTGGCATCCTGATTAGTCAGCCCTTCAAACAGATCGCGGATCACCGGGATTTCCGGCAGTCCCACGGCCTTGACCGGGTCCAGCGACGCCGGTTCATCTTTAATATGGCGCACAATTTCCTGGCTGGCCGCCAGCTGGGTCCCGGGCGGCACGTCGGCAGCGCGCGCGGCAGAGGAGATACACAGCGCCAGAACGGCGAGCGCGGGAACGGAAAAAGCCTTCTTCATAAAGACATCCTTAGCTGTCAGCAGCAGACGATAAGCGGCGGGTCTGAAATATTGCAGAAACTGTAGCGCAGTTTGTCGCGGAACAGGCATATTTTTCAACGGGCTGTGTCAAAAGCCTCACTTTTTTCTTTTACTGCCTGCCACCCACTCTCTGCTACGCTGATTTGAGTATAGTGTCAGCATGACGCCTTTTTTCTGGAGCCAATTATGTCGTTACTTCACCCCCGCCCGCTGCGTGGCCGCCTGGATACCAACGGAAAACAGTACGGACAGTCGCTGCTCGGCGCACCGCTGCTGTGGTTTCCTGCCCCGGCCGCCGATGAGGAAAGCGGGTTAATTCTTGCCGGCACTCACGGTGACGAAACCGCCGCCGTGGTCACCCTTTCCTGCGCCATGCGTTCTTTGCAGGACCAGTATCGCCGCCATCACGTGGTGCTGGCGGTGAATCCGGACGGCTGCCAGCTGGGGCTACGCGCCAATGCCAATGGCGTTGACCTTATCCGCAATTTCCCGGCGGCCAACTGGCAAAATGGCGACACGGTTTATCGCTGGAACAGCGCGGCGGAAGAACGGGACGTGCTGCTATCCACCGGAGATCGCGCCGGTTCAGAACCTGAAACTCAGGCGCTGTGCCAGCTCATCCATCAGTTGAAGCCACAGTGGATCGTCACCTTCCACGAACCGCTGGCCTGCATTGAAGATCCACATGAAAGCCCGCTGGGGCAGTGGCTGGCGGAGCAGACCGAACTGCCGCTGGTGACCAGTGTCGGCTATGCCACCCCCGGTTCGTTCGGCAGCTGGTGCGCCGACCTTAACCTGCCTTGTATTACCGCCGAACTGCCGCCGATTTCAGCCGATGAAGCCACCGAACGTTATCTGGCGGCGATGGTGGCGCTACTTCGCTGGCACCGCTGACAGCGTGATGCGCCCGCAGCTGAACGGCAGCGTGGGCTCTGCATCCACCGCCAGCCACGTCGGGCCGTCGAGATCCACAAACCGCGCCTTAGGTGCCAGCGGCAGCGCGGCGCGAATGGCGCGTGAGGTACAGAGCATGCAGCCGAGCATAATATCAAAGCCCTGCTGGCGCGCGTCCCCAGCCAGCGCCAGTGCTTCGGTCAGGCCGCCGGTTTTGTCCAGCTTGATATTGACCATCTCATAGCGGCCGCGCAGCCCCGGAAGATCCTGCCGCGTATGGCAGCTCTCATCGGCGCAGATCGGCAGCGGATGAATAAAGTTTTCCAGCGCCGCGTCTTCGCCTGCGGGCAGCGGCTGCTCCAGCATCGCCACCCCGAGATCGGCCAGCAGCTGGCAGCGCGCAGCCAGGCCTTCGGCATGCCAGGACTCATTGGCGTCAATAATCAGCGTGGCCTGAGGTACCGCCGCGCAAATGGCGACCAGGCGCTCGGCAATCAGATGATTATCCAGTTTAATTTTTAACAGCCTTGCCCCGTTTTGCCACAGGGCCAGCGCGCTGCTGGCCATCATTTCCGGCACGTCGATGCTGACGGTCTGCGCCATAGCGATAACCTGCGGTTCCGGCTCGGCGGTCAGCTGCCACAGACTGTGCTGGGTGAGCTGTGATTCCAGCTGCCACAGCGCGCTGTCGACGGCGTTGCGCGCCGCGCCTGCGGGCAGCGCCTGCTGAAGCTGCTCGCGGGTCATACCCTGCTCAAGCTGCGGGATGATGCCGCTAATCAGCGCCAGCACCGATGCTTCACTTTCGCCGTAGCGCGCATAGGGCGAACACTCACCCTGCACCCTGACGCCCTGCTCTTCCAGTTCAACGACCACCACCCCCACCTCATTGCGGGTGCCGCGGGCGATCACAAACGGCGTATGCAACGGCCAGCTTTCCGGGTACACCTTAACTGCTCTCATGCTCATGTCCTTATATGCCCTGGGCTTTTAATTTTGTTATCGTTTTTTACTGTCTCATAGCTTCAGCATGACATACACTGAAAGCGTTTAAACACCATTAACATTAAAAGGATAGTCTATGTCTCAGACCGTACATTTTCAGGGTAACCCGGTTTCCGTTGACGGCCAAATCCCTGGTCCAGGCCAGAGCGCGAAACCCTTTACCCTGGTCGCGAAAGACCTTGCCGATGTCTCTCTTTCGCAGTACGCAGGTAAACGTAAGGTGCTGAATATCTTCCCAAGTATTGATACCGGCGTTTGCGCGGCGTCAGTGCGTAAATTCAACCAGCTGGCTAACGACCTGGACAACACCGTGGTGCTGTGCATTTCTGCCGATCTGCCGTTCGCTCAGTCCCGCTTCTGCGGTTCTGACGGCCTGAGCAACGTGGTGACTCTGTCCACCCTGCGCGGCGGCGAGTTCAAGAAAGACTACGGTGTGGCAATTGCTGAAGGTCCGCTGGCCGGTCTGACTGCCCGTGCGGTAGTGGTGCTGGATGAGCAGGACAACGTGCTGTACAGCGAGCTGGTGAATGAAATCACCACCGAGCCAGACTACGATGCGGCGCTGGCTGCACTGAAGTAACTGTGTTGCAGGCCAGCCGTCCGGCTGGCCTTCTTGTTGTTTCCCGACTACTCGCTGTCCGTTTTCTTCTGGCTCAGGCCATATTCACGCAGTTTATTGGCAATCGCGGTGTGCGATACGCCCAGCCTTTTCGCCAGCTTGCGCGTGCTGGGATAGGAGAGATAAAGACGGGTCAGCACCGAGCGCTCAAAGCGGCTGGTAATTTCATCCAGCGAGCCTTCAATCGCATCATCACCCAGCGGCATTTCCATCGCATACTCCGGCAGCGCAATATCCTGTGGCCGCAGTTCATAGCCCTCCAGCTGGGCCAGCGCGCGGTACAGCGCATTTTTCAGCTGACGCACATTTCCCGGCCAGGTATAACGCGTCAGGAACCCGTTCAGCTGCGGCGACAGTTTCGGCCTTGCCATGCCCTGTTCATCCGCAAAGCGGGCAACGAACATTTCAGTGAGCGGCAGGATATCCTGCGGGCGGTCGCGCAGCGGCGGCAGATTCAGCGTCAGCACGTTCAGCCGGTAAAACAGATCTTCACGGAATTCCCCGCGCTGAACCAGCTCCATCAGGTTACGCTGGGTGGCGCAGATCACCCGCACATCCACGTGTACCTCATGTTCTTCGCCCACGCGGCGGAAGGTGCCGTCGTTCAGGAAGCGCAGCAGTTTGGTTTGCATACGCGGTGACATTTCACCGATCTCATCCAACAGCACCGAACCGCCGCTGGCCTGCTCGAAGAAGCCTTTTTTCCCTTCCAGCGCGTTCGGATAGGCACCGGCCGCGTGACCAAACAGCTCGCTTTCAGCCACATCGTCCGGCAGCGACGCACAGTTCAGCGCCAGAAACGGCTTTTTACCGCGAGCGCTGCGCAGATGGCAGGCGCGGGCCAGCATATCCTTACCGGTGCCGGTATCGCCAACAATCAGCAGCGGTGCGTCCAGCATCGCCAGCTTGCGCGCCTGATCGATGACCTGGCGCATTTTGCTGCTGACGGCAACAATATGCTGGAATTCGCTGTCATCATTCACCGCCAGGTTTTGCAGCTGCTGCCCCATGCGGGCTGTCGATTTCAGCAGAACCACCGCACCGGCAGGCGTGGTGGCATTATTTTCATCGTCACGGGCATAGATCGGCGTCACTTCCATCAGGAAGTCTCGCCCCTGTAGCACGACATGGTGCGCCTGCGCCTCAATGCGCTCACTTTCCAGCCAGCGCTGGAAGTTAAAGCCGGGGATAAGTGCACCCGCGCTGTAATTACGCATTTTCTCTTCATTGAGATCGAATAACGACTGCGCCGCCGGGTTTGCCAGCTCAACCTTGCTTTTTAAATCAATGGAGAATACCGGCTCGGGCAGAGCAACAAGCAGCGCGCTCAGTGCTCGATGCTCGCGCTCGGAAGGCAGAAATGCGACCGTACGCACGTCGGTCACACCAGGGATGCGGCGAATTTCCGCCATCAGCTGACTGAACTGTTCAAAGCTGATGGTGGAAAAATTCAGGTAGATGCGGCCAATAGCGGCAATTTCGATACCGCGTAGATCGATGCTGCGTTCTACCAGCAGATCCAGCAGTTCACGGGTCAGACCAATTCGGTCCTGGCAAAATACTTCGAGACGCATGGATGTAAACCCTTATTGTTGCGGTGTCTGGCACTGTCACAATAATACGCTATCCCGCGGCCACTCAGAAGCATTCTGTCAGGAAAAGTTGACAGCGACTGTAATCAGCCGTGTCATTTTTCGCGATCGGGCGACCGCTTCAGGCTTTCTTTTAGCTGGCCTATCAGTTCACGGCGGAAATCGCCCAGGCGCGGCTTATCATCTTCCAGCCAGGGAAGCGGGCGGCAAAGCTCCATGGCTTTAATACCGAGGCGCGCGGTCAGCAGCCCCGCACCAATGCCCTGTGCGGCACGCGCTGACAGCCGGGCTGCCAGATCCTGCGACATCCAGTCCATACCCACTTCCCGCACCAGCTCCGATGCCCCGGCGAATGCAATATTCAGCAGCACCAGTTTAAACAGGCGCAGACGACTGAGATAACCCAGCTCAATGCCGTACAGCTGGGCGATACGGTTCACCAGCCGCAGATTGCGCCAGGCAATAAAGGCCATATCCACCAGAGCCAGCGGGCTGACGGCAATCATCAGCGTCGATTCAGCAGCGCAGCGGCTGATTTCTCGCCGCGCCTGGCGATCCAGCTGCGGCTGCACCAGCCGGGCATAGAGCGCCACCACTTCGCTATCGTTGTGTGTTTCGTGCAGCGAAGCCTGCCAGCGCTGTAACGCCGGGTTGCCAGTGTCCAGCCCGGCCTGCTGTGCCAGCTTTTCGCAGAAAGCGCGAGCTTTACCCATTCCGTGACTGTGCAGCAATTCGCGGCCGATATCGCGCTCGGTCGCCCGCTCGCGCAGGCGGTAAAGCCGACGCCACTCCACGATGAGCGAACCGGCACCGGCGGCAACAATCAGCCCGCCGGCCACGCTGCCACCGAGGGCAATCCAGTCCTGCGCAATCCACGCCTGATGAGTCCACTGCACGCCCTGCGCCACCACGCTGATACCAAACAGGCCCAACCCGGCGGTAACCATTTTACGCCACAGGCTGCGTTTTGGCCGCAGCGCGGCTTCCACCGCCAGCTCTCCCGCGCTCTCTTCCTGCACGTCAACTTCCGCCTCTACCGCAATAAACCGATCCTGCTGTTCAGCAAATTCCTGCTGCTGCCGCAGGACCGTCGCCTGCTCTTTGGCCAGCGGTTCGGCAAAATCCATGCGCGGTTTAATCGGTGTATTCATCGCAGCTTATCTCCCAGTAAAAATTCCAGCGCGGCATCCATACGGATATGCGGCAGCGGTCTGTCGATATCCAGCGCATGCGGACGGAACTGCTCAAAATGAAAACCCTGCTGCTGCCAGAAGGCGCTGCCGGGTAGACGGGGCGGTACTTCGCCCGGATAGACGGTTAACGGAACACCGTCGGTCAGCCGGTGACCGCGTAATGCCGGGATGCTTTCGCCCTGATGCTCAACGTAGCCGCTCTGCGTCGCCTGCACCGAGGCCAGCCCCACGCAGTCCATGGTGATGCCTTCAAACGCCGCGTTTTGCCAGGCGTCCTGCACCAGCTGCTGCAACAGCGACACCAGGTTGGCGTGCTGATCGGCGGTAACGTGATCGGACTTGGTAGCGGCGAACAGCAGCTTATCAATCACCGGGGAGAACATCCGGCGGAACAGCGTGCGCTGGCCGTAGGAGAAGCTTTGCATCAGTTGAGTCAGCGCCAGCCGCATGTCGTTAAACGCCTGCGGGCCGCTGTTCAGCGGCTGTAAACAGTCAACCAGCACAATCTGGCGGTCAAAGCGCAGAAAATGATTTTTGTAGAAATCTTTCACCACGTGCTGGCAGTAGTATTGATAACGCGCGCGCAGCATGCCGATATTGCTGGCGGCATCCGCCTGCGCCAGCCGGGTTTCACCGCCCTCTGCGACGTCCGGCCAAGGGAAAAACTGTAGCGCAGGGGCACCGGCCATTTCGCCGGGCAGCACAAAGCGGCCGGGCTGAATAAAGTGCAGCCCTTCCTGTTTGCAGCGCTGAAGATATTCGGTCCACGCTGCGGCGATCTCCGCCAGCCGGTTTTCGTCCGCCGGGGCCAGCGGGTCCAAACCGCTGCACAGCTGCTGCCATTTCTGCGACCACAAGGCACGGTCGCCCTGTAACAGCCCGGTCATCTGCCGTGACCAGCTAAGGTAATCCTGCGCCAGCATCGGCAGATCGAGCAGCCATTCGCCGGGATAGTCGACGATTTCAAGGTACAGCGTGGAGGCATCGGTAAAATGGCGCAACAGCGAATCGCGCGAGCGGTAGCGCAGCGCCAGGCGCATTTCGCTGACCCCGCGGGTAGGCGTCGGCCAGTCCGGCGGCGTGCCGTGCAGCTGCGCCAGCCCTTCATCATAGGTAAAGCGGGGAATGCCCAGATCGCGCTGCGGCACGCGCTTCACGCCCAGCAGCCGCTGCTCGCGCACGGCGGTAAACAGCGGCAGTCGGGCGTCGGTATTCACATTCAGAAGCTGGTTAACCAGCGAGGTGATAAAAGCGGTTTTACCGCTGCGGCTCAGGCCGGTAACGGCGAGGCGCAGATGGCGATCCACGCCGCGATTCACCAGCGACATCAATTCATTTTGCAGTCGTTTCATCAGGGGCCAGCTTACCTCAGGTGTTTGATTGTCCTTAGTTTAACACACTGGCGCTAGCGGGCCGATTTCACCCATTTTGCTACAGCTCCACGCATCACGCGGCGGAGCAGCGGTTCCAGCGCCCACGCCAGTAGAATTTTCAGCGGTTTACGCGCCACGGATTTTACCGCCCAGCCACTCAGGCCTGCCGGGCCGTAGGTGATGGCGCTAATCAGAATAAATTTCCCCACCTTTTTTAGCGCGGGTGCGGCCTGATGACGCAGGGTCGATTTCCCGTGACGCATAGTTTTCTCCACGTGAGTAGACACGATCAAAGCTGGCTGAAGCGGCTGCGCACGGTAAAGGTTTCTGACGTGACGTAGCGCTCCACCTCACGCAGCTGCTGCTCGCCGCCGCGCAGTTCGCGGCTAAGCTCATCCAGCAGCTGAGAGGCATTCAGCGGCGGCTGGTTGTCCAGTTCGCTCTGCGGCATTTCATCCAGCACCAGAGCCAGTGCGGCATAGGCCACCAGGGTAAAGACAAACAGCCCGAAGAACATCGACAACACCACAATCACCCGTACCAGCCGCACCGGAATATCCAGATAGTTGGCAATCCCGGCGCAGACGCCCTTTAACTTGCCCTGCTGCGGAATACGGTAAAGCTTATGGCGGTGGTTCATGGCTGCCTCCAGTTCGGATGCTCGGCGTCGAGAATCGCTTCCAGCGCCTGAATGCGCTCACGCATTTTTTTCGCATCGCCGGTCAGCTGTTGCAGTCGTTGCAGATCGCCCTGCGACAGGTCGCCGCCGCGGTTTTGCCGGTTGCTGTAGTGCAGCCACAGCCAGATCGGCGCGACGAACAGCACAAAAATAGTTAACGGTATGGCAAGAAATAACGCGCTCATTGATTCTCCTTAATACAGGCCCGTTGACGGTTGGCTTACTCGCTGCGGTTCATTTTAGCTTTCAGGGCCGCCAGCTGCTGGCTGATTTCATCGTCCGCCTGCAGTTCAGCGAACTGCTGGTCGAGCGTTTTCTTTTTACCAAAGCTGTGGCTTTCGGCTTCCGCTTCCATATGGTCGATGCGGCGTTCGAATGACTCAAAACGCGCCATCGCTTCATCAATTTTACCGCTGTCCAGCTGGCGACGAACGTCGCGAGAAGAAGAAGCCGCCTGATGACGCAGGGTCAACGCCTGCTGGCGCGCGCGGGTTTCATTCAGTTTGTTTTCCAGTTCACCAATCTCGCCTTTCATGCGGGTCAGGCTCTCTTCCACCTGGCCGGATTCCTGATTCAGCACGGCGATCAGGTCGGTGAGTTTTTGCTTCTCAATCAGCGCGGCGCGCGCCAGATCTTCTTTATCTTTGCTCAGTGCAAGCTCGGCTTTATCCTGCCATTCCGCCTGCTGGGTTTCCGCCTGGTCAATGCGGCGCAGCAGCTGTTTCTTTTCGGCCAGCGCGCGGGCGGAGGTGGTACGCACTTCCACCAGCGTATCTTCCATTTCCTGAATCATCAGGCGAACCAGCTTCTGTGGATCTTCGGCCTTTTCCAGCAGCGCGTTAATGTTGGCGTTCACGATGTCGGCGAAACGAGAAAAAATTCCCATAATAAAATCCTCTTCAATAAGATCCCGGCGTCTGCCGTTTAAACACGTTGATCGTGCGGTACGGGGATACACTATTCAAAAGGCGTGCCAGTTTTTATGTTATTGATTTTTAATGCCCAGGCGTATTTACAGCCGCCAGGCTAAACTTTAGATTGGTTAATCTCGCTAAATCCTGGTGAATTTCATTATGAGCGATCGTTCCGATACCCTGCTGGGTGAGTCAAACAACTTTCTGGAAGTGCTGGAGCAGGTATCCAGACTCGCACCGCTGAATAAACCGGTGCTGGTGGTGGGAGAACGCGGCACGGGGAAAGAGCTGATAGCCAGCCGCCTGCACTATCTGTCAGCCCGCTGGCAGGGGCCGTTTATTTCACTGAACTGCGCGGCGCTGAATGAAAATCTGCTGGACTCCGAGCTGTTCGGCCACGAGGCCGGTGCGTTTACCGGCGCGCAGAAGCGCCATCTGGGACGCTTTGAGCGCGCCGACGGCGGCACGCTGTTTCTGGATGAGCTGGCGACGGCACCCATGCTGGTGCAGGAAAAACTGCTGCGGGTCATTGAATACGGCCATCTTGAGCGCGTTGGCGGCAGTCAGCCGCTGCAGGTCAGCGTGAGGCTGGTGTGCGCAACCAACGACGACCTTCCTCAGCTGGCGCAGGAGGGGAAATTCCGTGCGGATCTGCTCGACCGGCTGGCGTTTGACGTCGTGCAGCTGCCGCCGCTGCGCGAGCGCCGCAGCGATATTCTGGTGATGGCGCAGCACTTCGCTATGCAGATGTGCCGCGAACTCGGCCTGCCGCTGTTCCCCGGTTTTTCCTCCGGCGCGCAGCAGGAGCTGCTGGCTTACGGCTGGCCCGGCAACGTACGCGAACTAAAAAACGTAGTGGAACGTTCGGTGTATCGCCATGCGGACAGCGAACGGCTGCTGGATAGCATCATTATCAACCCGTTCAGTAAAACAACGCCGGTGGATCAGCTTGCAGCAAGCGAAGGCGATGCCCTGCCCGACCTGCCTTTTGACCTGCGTCACTGGCAGCTGCGCCAGGAGCGCGCGCTGGTTGAAAAAAGCCTGGCTCAGGCGCGCTTCAACCAGCGCCGGGCGGCAGAGCTGCTGGGGGTCAGCTACCATCAGCTGCGTGCAATGCTGAAGAAGCACGCCATCAGCGGGGATGAATAACGGACAAAAAAAAGCCCACTCAAGGTGGGCTGAAAAATACTGGAAGCAATGTGAGCAATGTCGTGCTCTTCTCCGGTAGAGCCACCGGTGAAGCGCAGGGCAATAATAATCATTCTCACTTCTTTCTGTAAAGCACTTTGTTGAGAATTTTTCTCATTACCGCAGTGATATTGGGTGTATTTTGAACGCCCCTGATAACAGTATGCTCTTTTGCTGGCGAATTAGCCGTCAGTTATCCTGCCGGGCTGTAGCCTTACGACGAGAGTGCGGTACACTCTGCTTATGCCTTAAATATCAGACGAATTATGCGCAAACTATTTTCCACCCTCTTACTCAGCCTCGGCGTTTTCAGTGCCCAGGCGTGGTCGGCAACGCCCGGCGATATCCGCCAGAGCGGGTTTGTCTACTGCGTTAACGGCGTGATGAACACCTTTAATCCGCAGATGGCCAGCGGCGGGCTGGTGGTGGACACGCTGGCCGCGCAGTTTTACGACCGCCTGCTGGATGTTGATCCTTATACCTATCGGCTCATCCCCGAGCTGGCCGAAAGCTGGGAAGTGCTGGATAACGGCGCGACCTATCGCTTCCACCTGCGCCAGAAGGTCGACTTCCAGAAAACCGCCTGGTTTACGCCAACAAGGCCGATGAACGCCGATGATGTGGTCTTCAGTTTCGATCGTGTGTTCAATCGCCAGCACCCCTGGCATAACATTAACGGCGGCAGCTATCCCTACTTCGACAGTCTGCAATTTTCCGACGCGGTACAAAGCGTAAAAAAACTGGATAAAAATACCGTTGAGATCCGCCTGAACAGCCCGGATGCTTCGTTTCTGTGGCACCTCGCCACCCACTATGCGCCCGTCCTTTCGGCGGAATACGCCGATAAGCTGACCAAAAGCGATCGCCAGGAGCAGATGGACCGCGAGCCGGTCGGCACCGGGCCGTTTATGCTCAGCGAGTATCGCGCCGGGCAGTACATTCGCCTGCAGCGTAACGAAAAATACTGGAAAGGCACCCCGCGCATGTCGCAGGTGGTGATCGATCTCGGCGCTGGCGGCACCGGCCGCCTGTCCAAGCTGCTGACCGGCGAGTGTGATGTGCTGGCCTATCCCGCCGCCAGCCAGCTTTCCATTCTGCGTGACGATCCGCGTCTGCGCCTGACGCTGCGCCCGGGGATGAATACCGCCTATCTGGCCTTCAATACCCGCAAGCCGCCGCTCGATCGCCCTGAAGTGCGCCAGGCGCTGGCGCTGGGGATTAATAATGAACGCCTGATGGAGTCGATTTTTTACGGTACGGCGGAAACCGCCGCCTCGATTTTGCCGCGCGCCTCCTGGGCCTATGACACCGATGCGCGCATTACCCCCTACAACCCGCAAAAGGCCCGCGAAGCGCTGAAAGCGTTGGGGATCGAAAATCTGCATCTCAATCTGTGGGTGCCTTCCGCATCGCAGGCGTGGAACCCCAGCCCGATGAAAACGGCGGAACTGCTACAGGCCGATCTGGCGCAGATTGGCGTGCGGGTCACCATTGTTCAGGTTGATGGCCGCTTCCAGGAAGCACGCCTGATGGAGATGAACCACGATCTGACCCTCACAGGCTGGTCTACCGACAGTAACGATCCCGACAGCTTCTTCCGGCCGCTGCTGAGCTGTGCGGCTATCGCATCGCAAACCAACTACGCTCACTGGTGCAATCCTGAGTTCGACGATCTGGTGCACCGGGCGCTGCTTTCCCAGCAGCTCGCCACCCGTATCGACTACTACGATCGCGCCCAGGCGCTGCTGGCAAAAGAGCTGCCGGTGCTGCCGCTGGCCTATTCACTCCGCCTGCAGGCCTATCGTTATGATATTAAAGGACTGGTACTCAGTCCGTTTGGCAATGCGTCATTCGCCGGCGTCCATCGCGACAACGGTGAGGAGACTTCACCGTGATAATTTATACGCTGCGCCGGCTGGTGCTGTTTATTGTGACTCTGTTTATGCTGACGCTGATCGGCTTCAGCCTGAGCTATTTTACCCCCCATGCCCCGCTGCAGGGCGCATCGCTGATCGATGCCTGGACCTTCTGGTTTAAAGGCATTCTGCATCTGGATTTTGGCGTTTCCAGCATTAACGGCCAGTCGATTAACCAGCAGCTGCGTGAGGTGTTTCCCGCCACGCTGGAACTGTGTTTTATGGCCTTTGCGCTGGCCATGCTGATAGGTATCCCATTGGGTATTGTTGCCGGTGTGATGCGTAACAAATGGCAGGACAAGCTGTTGAGCGCCCTTGCGCTGCTGGGTTTCTCCCTGCCGGTGTTCTGGCTGGCGCTGTTGCTGACGCTGTTTTTCTCGCTCAATCTCGGCTGGCTGCCGGTGTCCGGGCGTTTCGATCTGCTTTACCCGGTGAAAAATATTACCGGCTTCGCGCTGATTGATGCGTTTCTTTCGGATTCACCATGGCGACATGAGATGATTGTCAGCGCCCTCACCCATATGATCCTGCCGGTTGCCGCACTGTCAGTTGCTCCCACCACCGAGGTGATCCGCCTGCTGCGCATCAGTACCCGCGAAGTGATGGAGCAGAACTACGTTAAGGCAGCCGCCACGCGAGGGCTGTCGCTGTTCACCATTATTCGCCGCCACGTATTGCATAACGCCGTACCGCCGGTGATCCCGCGTCTCGGGCTGCAGTTCTCTACTATGCTGACGCTGGCGATGATCACCGAGATGGTCTTCAGCTGGCCTGGCCTGGGCCGCTGGCTGATTAACGCCATTCGGCAGCAGGATTACGCGGCGATCTCCGCCGGGGTGATGGTGGTCGGCGCGCTGGTGATCGCGGTGAACGTGCTGGCCGATATCCTCGGGGCGATGACCAACCCGCTGAAGCATAAGGAATGGTATGCCCTCAGATAATATCTATTCAGAGAAGCGCCCACCCAGCCCGCTGCGCCACACGTGGCGGCTGTTCTATCATGACACCACGGCGATGATTGGCCTGTACAGTTTTGGTGCCGTGCTGCTGCTGTGCATCTTTGGCAATCTGATTGCGCCTTACGGCATCGACCAGCAGTTCCTCGGCTATCAGCTGCTGCCGCCGTCCTGGTCGCGCTACGGCGATGTCTCCTTCTTCCTCGGCACCGACGATTTGGGTCGTGATTTGCTCAGCCGCATGCTGAGCGGCGCGGCGCCCACCGTGGGATCGGCGATTGTCATTACCCTGGCCGCCGCAGTGTGCGCCATGCTGCTTGGGGTACTGGCGGGGTTAACGCACGGCCTGCGTTCGGCGGTGATGAACCACGTGCTGGATACCCTGCTCTCCATACCTTCACTGCTGTTGGCGATCATCGTCGTCGCGTTTATGGGACCAAGGCTGGAACATGCCATGCTGGCGGTGTTTCTGGCGATCCTGCCGAGGCTGGTACGCGCTATTTACAGCGCGGTACACGATGAGCTGGAAAAAGAGTACGTGGTGGCATCCCGGCTCGACGGAGCCAGCAACCTGGATATTCTGTGGCACGCGATTTTACCGAATATTCTTGCGCTGCTGGTGAGCGAGTTTACCCGCGCGCTGTCGATGACCATCCTTGATATTGCTGCACTGGGCTTTCTCGACCTCGGCGCACAGCTGCCTTCGCCGGAATGGGGAGCAATGCTGGGGGATTCCCTCGAATTGATTTATGTTGCGCCCTGGACCGTGATGTTACCCGGCGCAGCGATTATGCTTTGTGTACTGATCGTCAACCTGTTGGGTGACGGCGTACGCCGGGCCATCGTTGCGGGAGTCGAATAATGCCGCTGCTCGATATTCGAAATCTGACCATTGAATTTATGACCGCAGATGGCCCGGTCAAGGCTGTCGACCGCGTCAGCATCACGCTGACCGAAGGCGAAATTCGCGGGCTGGTGGGCGAATCCGGCTCGGGTAAAAGCCTGATTGCGAAAGCTATCTGCGGCGTAACCAAGGATAACTGGCGGATTACCGCTGACCGTATGCGCTTCGATGATATCGATCTGCTGCATCTCTCCCCCCGCGAGCGGCGTAAAATCGTTGGCCAGAACGTGTCGATGATTTTTCAGGAACCGCAGTCCTGTCTCGATCCGTCGGAGAGCATTGGCACCCAGCTCAAGCAGGCTATTCCCGGTTCAACCTGGAAAGGCCGCTGGTATCAGCGTTTTCGCTGGCGTCACTACAGGGCGATTGAGCTGCTGCACCGGGTCGGTATTAAAGATCATAAAGATATTATGCGCAGCTTCCCCTACGAGCTGACCGACGGCGAGTGTCAGAAGGTGATGATCGCCATCGCGCTTGCCAACCAGCCGCGCCTGCTGATTGCCGACGAACCCACTAACGCCATGGAGCCAACCACCCAGGCGCAGATTTTCCGCCTGCTCTCCAGGTTGAATCAGAATAACAACACCACCATTCTGCTCATCAGCCACGACCTGCAGATGCTGAGCCACTGGGCCGATAAGATTAACGTGATGTACTGCGGCCAGACGGTGGAAACGGCGGTCAGCGAAGAGCTGATTAGCGCGCCGCACCATCCGTATACCCAAGCGCTGATCCGCGCGATGCCGGACTTTGGCCGCTCGCTACCGCACAAAAGCCGGTTGAATACGCTGCCGGGTGCCATTCCGTCGCTGGAGCATCTGCCGATTGGCTGCCGTCTTGGCCCGCGCTGCCCCTACGCGCAGCGTACCTGTATTGAAACCCCGCGGCTGAGCGGCTCAAAGAATCATCTGTACGCCTGCCACTTCCCGCTGAATACGGAGCAACAGTAATGGACGAAACGCTGCTGGAAGTGCGCAACCTCAGTAAAACCTACCGCTATCGCACCGGGCTGTTTCGCCGTCAGCACGTTGAGGCAGTGAAAGACGTCAGCTTTACCGTGCGCGAGGGCCAGACGCTGGCGGTTATCGGTGAAAACGGATCGGGTAAGTCAACGCTGGCTAAAATGCTGAGCGGGATGATTGAACCCTCCTCCGGCGAAATGATGATTGACGATCATGCCCTGGAATACGGCGATTACGGCTATCGCAGTCAGCGTATACGCATGATATTCCAGGACCCGTCTAACTCGCTGAATCCTCGTCAGCGCATCAGCCAGATTCTGGATTTGCCCCTGCGGCTCAATACCGAACTGAATGCCGAAGAGCGGGAGAGGCGAATTATTGCCACGCTGCGCCAGGTCGGACTGCTGCGCGATCACGCCGCCTACTACCCGCATATGCTGGCCCCGGGACAGAAGCAGCGTATCGGCCTGGCCCGCGCGCTGATCCTACAGCCCCGGGTGATTATTGCCGATGAGGCGCTGGCCTCGCTGGATATGTCGATGCGTTCGCAGTTGATTAATCTGATGCTGGAACTGCAGGACCGGCATCGCATCGCCTACATCTATGTAACTCAGCACCTCGGCATGATGAAACACATCAGCGATCAGGTATTGGTAATGCATCAGGGGGAAGTGGTTGAGCGCGGCAGCACCGCCGACGTGCTGGCCTGCCCGCTGCATGAACTGACTAAGCGTCTTATCACCAGCCATTTTGGTGAGCCACTGACCGCTGACGCCTGGCGCAAAGATCGTTAAGTCTTCATCTTCCCTTTCATAAAAGACGTTTCGGACGCGCGCGGTGGGCCTGCCGCGCCGCTCCGGTGTCCCTGCTGTTTCTAAGCCCTTATATCTTCCAGCTATTTAATAGCACCGATCATTATTTTGCTCGCCACAGCGCTTACGTCAGGATATTCATGCCCTTCAGATCGGCGGTGTGTTTGACCTTAACGGCACCGACGGTCAGTTAACTTGAAAAGGAATGACCATGGAACAACGCCGTTTTCCCGGCAACAGCCACTGGTATCATGAAACCCAGACCAGTCTGCCCGCTCAGCGTAGCGCGCTGGTGCCTGAGGCCGCCGATATTACAGACCGTTTTTTACTTGGTCTGACCCAGCAGGCGGAAGGAGAATTAAAGACTATCGTGCAGCGCGCGCAACCGCTGCATCTGGCGTCACGCGATCTGTATCAGCTGCTGTTTCCCAGCCAGCTGTCCACCAGCCTGACGCATACCCTGACGCTGTACGATCGCATCAGTACCGCGCTGACCGTCGCGCAGGTGACGGGCATTCAGCGCCTGTGCAACCACTATGCGGCGCGCCTGAATCCGCTGCCTGGGCCGGATTCATCACGCGAAAGCAATCGTCGCTTAACGCAGATCACAGAATACGCCCGCCAGCTTGCCGGGCAGCCGACGCTGATTGATTCTGCGGCGCTTCAGCGCCTGGATGAGGTGGGATTAACCGCACCCGACATCATTACCTTCAGCCAGATTATCGGCTTCGTCAGCTACCAGGCGCGGGTCGTGGCGGGTATTCACGCGCTGATGGCGCTGCCGGTACGCTGGATGCCGGGTGTTAGCGTACCGCCCGACGCGGCTTCGCTTCCATCCGGAGCATGGCAGCCCGCGCTAGCGCCGCTGGAACCGCGCTACGCTGCCGCCGATCAGCTGGAAGCGCTGACCTTCTGTCTACCGTTGATTAAGCCTGAAAGCTTTGTCTGGCTGCTGGCGCAGGATGGCGATGTGCTGAACGGCTGGGGGCATCTGCTGTCGGCGCTGGAAAAACAGCACGCGTCGGACGATACCGCCCTTGCCGCCGCGGTCACTGCACGTATCAACGGCAGCAGCATTTGCTTTGCTCACTATCCGGCAGGAAAACTGCGCGATGCGCTGTGGGAAAATGTCGACCAGGCATCAAGCATCGCCACTGAGCGGCAGAAAGCGATCATTCTGCTGGCCACCCAGCTGACGCGCGTTCCCGAACGTTTTAGCGCGGCGCATTTGCAGCCGCTGCGCGAGGCCGGTTTATCGACCGCTGAGATTTTCGATGTGATCCTGAGCGTGGCCGCCGCCAGCTGGTCAAACCGCCTGATGCAGAGCCTGGGCACGGTCAGCGTTGAGAATCATTAATATCTCAGAGGATTGATGCAGGTCTGATGGCGATCGTTGTGTTCAACCGCAGATACCGCAGACCTGATATCCGTACCGAAGCTCAGCAGGAGACATTTCCGGGCTGATAGCACGCTGAAGTCCAGTAAGCGATGTTACCGGCCTGCTGTCAGTTGACCAGCAGGTGCCTGACCTCATCAAAGAAATGCTGCGCCAGCGGCGTGGCGCGTCCAGGCTCAGCGATGACCACCGCGCCGTGGCGCGACATCGGCGGCATCAGCAGCGGACGTCGGCACAGTTCACCAATACTTTCCGGGATCAGATGCCCGACCGGGGAAATCAGGCAGCCCAGCCCCACCTGCACGCCCTGAATTAACTGGAAGATAGAGGTTGTTTCCATTACCACACGCAGATTCAGCCCCGCAGCAAGGAAATGGCTGTCCAGATAGCGGCGGAAATAGCGCGTGCGGTCGGCCAGACACAACGGCAGAGAACCCATCTCTTCCAGAGCCAGCGGTGTGTCTCCGGCCAACTGCGGGAAGTGCTGCGGATGCCAGATCACCTCAACCCCGCGATCGTCGAGCATCTCTGCCTGGAAGTGCAGTTCACGCAGCGTGGCCAGCTCAAAGAAACCGATACCGACATCCACCGTATGGCTGTTCAGCGCTTCCAGCAGCTGGTCGGCGCTGAGCACCGCGATGCGATAATCGAGCTGGGGATAACGATCGGAAACCGCCTTCAGCAGCTGTGGCAGGGAAATACTGCACTGCGGCACCACGCCGATGCGCAGCGTACCGCTGACACCGTGCTTCAGCGATTCCACTTCCAGCTTCAGCCCCTGATAAACCGAAACGATTTCCCGCGCCCACGAGAGCACACGCTCGCCCTCTGGCGTAAAACCGTCAAAGTTATTGCTGCGGTTGATCAGCGAAAGACCCAGCTCGCGCTCCAGATTTTTCAGGCGCATTGAAAGGGTCGGCTGGCTGACAAAACTGGCCTCGGCAGCGCGACCAAAGTGGCGTTCGCGCTCCAGATTACAGAGGTAAATTAACTGCTTAATGTCTATTTTTTCTATTCCACAAAGAGTTAAGACTAAATATTATTCGAAATTATAACGAGGTCATATTCCAGGTACAAACACAACCTTTCCGGTTAATGACGTCTGAGTTTCAGGCGATGCCCAGCGCGCTCTTCACCTCTCCGGCAATTTTCTCCACCTGCGGGCCATAGATCACCTGCACATCCGTATCGCTGACGCGGTTTACGCCGTTCGCCCCGGTGCTCATCAGCGTGGCATCCACCACCTCTTTCATCGTTTTTACCCGAACGCGCAGGCGGGTAAAGCAGCAGTCTACATCCTCAATATTTTCCGCACCGCCCAGACCGCTGATAATCACTTTGATCCGCTCTGCGGCTTCCACCTGCGGCGTCGCGTCCTCTTCTTCCGTTTCACGCCCCGGGGTTTCTACCCGCATGCGCTGAATAATAAAGCGGAAGCTGTAGTAATAGACCGGTATGTAAATCAGCCCCAGCGCGATGCTCCACCACCAGGCGGTTTTTTTGCCGCCGAGGATACCGAACACCACCAGGTCGATCGCCCCGCCCTGCACGTTACCAATCATCAGATGGAACAGCGACATCAGCATAAACGACAGGCCGCTGAGCAGCGCATGCAGGATGTAGAGCACCGGTGAAACGAAGATAAAGCAGAACTCCAGCGGCTCGGTGATGCCGGTGGTGAAGGATGTCAGCGCGGCGGCCAGCATCAGCGCCTTGACGCGCTGCTTATGTTCAGGCCGTGCCGCATGGTAAATCGCCAGCGCGGCAGCGGGCAGGCCAAACATCATTACCGGGATTTTGCCCTGGGCAAGAAAACGCGTAGCTTCCCGCACCGTTTCATCGGGCACGCTGCCGGGATGGGTCAGCGAGGCGTTAAAGATATTCAACGCTCCCACCAGCGTCTGGCCGTCAACGGTGGCAATGCCGCCAATCGGCGTAAAACGCACGGTTTCGTTCAGGATGTGGTGCAGCCCGGTCGGGATCAGCAAGCGCTCGCTGGTGCCGTAAAGAAACGCGCCGTACTGCCCGCTTTTGCCGATCAGTTCACCGACCCATGCAATGCCAAGTCCAATGGTTGGCCAGATCGCCGCCAACAGCACGCCCACCAGCGGCAGCACCAGTACAGTAACAATCGGCACAAAGCGCCGCCCGCCGAAGAAGCTGATGGCCGTGGGCAGCTGAACGGTGTAGCAGCGGTTATGGATCACCGCAGTGAGCAGCCCGGCAATCACCCCGCCCAGCACGCTCATGTTGTAGGTGAAAATGCCCAGCATCTGGATATATTCCGCCGCCGTCATCATCGCCTGAGTCTGGTCCATACCCTGCGCCTGTAGCGCCTGGGCGGTCGTGGTGGTGGCAGTCAGTCCTTTCGCCGCCAGCGTAGCGCTGACGCCAACGTGCATCGTAATAAAGCCAATCGTCGCGGCAAACGCCGCCGTGGGTTTTTCCGCTTTTGCCAGGCCAATCGCGCTGGCAACGGCAAAAAGCAGTGGCAGGTTGGCGAATAGCGCGCCCGCGACCTTGCGGATAAAACCGATAATCAGCTGCGGCACCTGCATCGCGGCAAACGCTTCACCGGTAATCGCCGGATTCTGCATCGCCGCCGCCACGCCAAGGAAAATCCCGGCGGCTGCAATGACCGAAATCGGCATCATCAGCGCTTTACCAAAGGCATGTACGCTGCTGGCAAACTTTTTCATCTGGCCTCTCCCGCGCGGCTTGGTGAACGCTAAGTATTAGACGACAGCGGAGGGAACGCCGTGCATGAAGGAAAAATCGGCGGTTAATATTTGAACAGCATCACAGTTTTAACAATTTCGCGATAAATACTAACTATCGCTCCATCGCTGCAATCAATTAGACAATTCCCACACTGGCTATCACACTAATGCAAAAGGAGTCATAACTTCTTAACATCATTCCAACATAAGCCTGCATATCATGAAATTTAAAGAAGCGATTAAACCCTACCAGGCTGCGGCCGGTGGTTGGGGTTCACTGGAAGCCACCACCCGTTTTGTCTTCGACAGCAAACAAGTATTAAAAAACATGCGCAACCTGATGCGCATGAACAAGGCAAAAGGCTTCGACTGCCCCGGCTGCGCCTGGGGTGATGATAATAAAAGTACCTTCAGCTTCTGCGAAAACGGGGCCAAAGCGGTCACCTGGGAAGCCACCCGCCGCAATATTGGTGCCGACTTCTTCGCGCAATACAGCGTGACTTCGCTGTATCAGCAGAGCGACTATTTCCTCGAGTACCAGGGTCGCCTGACCGAACCCCTGCGCTATAACCGTCAGACCGACCACTACGAGCCAATAAGCTGGGACGATGCGTTCGCCCTGATCGCCCGCCACATCAAGGCAATGGACAATCCACACCAGATGGAGCTTTACACCTCTGGCCGCGCCAGCAATGAAGCGTCCTGGCTTTATCAGCTGTTTGGCCGCATGAACGGTAGTAACAATTTCCCCGACTGTTCAAATATGTGCCACGAGGCCAGCGGCAGCGGCCTGAAGCGTAGCATCGGTGTCGGTAAAGGTACGATTCGCCTTGATGATTTCGATCATGCCGATGCGATTTTCGTCTTTGGCCAGAATCCGGGAACCAACCACCCGCGTATGCTGCACAGCCTGCGCCACGCCGCCGATCACGGCGCTAAAATTGTCACCTTCAATACCCTGCGCGAGCGTGGGCTGGAACGTTTTGCCGACCCGCAGAAACCGCTGGAAGTGGTGACCAGTATTGCCGGACAGATCAGTTCTACCTACTATCAGCCGAATCTGGGCGGAGATATGGCCGCCGTTCGCGGTATGGTGAAAGTACTGGCGGAAAATCACCGCGCGCTGGTTGCCGCCGGTGAAAAAGGCCTGTTTGACGAAGCGTTTATCAATGCCAAAACCGAAGGCGTTGAGGCCTATCTGGCCGAAGTGGATGCCACCGAATGGTCGCAGATCGTCCAGCAGTCAGGTCTCAGCGAGCAGCAGATCCGCGAAGCGGCGGCGATTTATCAGAGCGCCGACCGGGTGATTTGTACCTGGGCGATGGGTATCACTCAGCACAAACACTCCGTGGATACGGTGCGTGAAATCGTTAACCTGCAGCTGCTGTTTGGTCAGCTGGGTAAAAAAGGTGCGGGCCTTTGCCCGGTGCGCGGACACAGTAACGTGCAGGGCAACCGCACAATGGGCATTGACGAGAAGCCGCCTAAGGCATTCCTCGACAGCCTGGGCCAGCATTTCAGCTTCGAGCCACCGCGTGAAATCGGCCACAACACCGTTGAAGCGCTGGAAGCGATGCTGCGCGATGAAATCAAGGTACTGATCGCCCTGGGCGGTAACCTGGCGGCCGCCGCGCCGGACAGCCCGCGTACCGAAGAAGCGCTGCGCCGCTGTGGCCTGACCGTGCAGATCAGTACTAAGCTCAACCGCAGCCACCTCTGCCCGGGCGCGGTAGACGCGCTGATCCTGCCTACGCTGGGCCGTACCGAGCAGGATATTCAGGCAACTGGTCCACAGTTTATTACCGTGGAAGATTCGTTCAGCATGGTGCATGCCTCTGAAGGCGTGGGCAAGCCGATTGCCGATACCCAGCGTTCTGAGACCTGGATTGTCGCCGGTATCGCTAACGCGGTGCTGGGCAACGAGAAGGTCGACTGGCTGGGTCTGGCGGCGGATTACAATCTGATCCGCGACCATATCGCTGCCACCATTCCGGGCTTCGCGGATTTCAACGCGAAATGCGATATCAAGGGCGGCTTCTATCTCGGTAACGCCGCGGCGGAACTGCGGTTTAATACCCTGCATGAGAAGGCGCAGTTCAGCAACGCAGCGCTGCCCGTCTCCCTGTTCCCTGAGCTGGATGACGAGGTGCCGTTCACGCTGCAAACTCTGCGTTCGCACGATCAGTACAACACCACTATTTACGGTCTGGACGATCGTTATCGCGGCGTTTACGGCCAGCGCGAGGTGCTGTTTATCAATGCGCAGGATATGGAAAAACTGGGCTTTGCCGCCGGTGATAATGTCGATATCGAAACCGTGTGGAACGACGGCATCACCCGTAAAGTGCATGGCTTCAAGCTGGTGCCGTACAATATTCCTGCCGGGAATCTGGCCGCCTACTATCCGGAAACTAACCCGCTGGTGCCGTTATCCAGCTTCGGCGACATCAGCGGCACGCCAACCTCGAAGTCGGTGCCGGTGAAAATTTCTCTGTCACCGATCAAGCACGAATTGCGGATTGCGTAAGTGCGGGGGCGGCCGGAAAAATGGCCGCCCTTTTCATACCGGACTTGCCGCGAAGCGGTTAATCGCGTAAAACTGTCTGCCGCTCTTAGGCCACGAAAACTGTTGAAATTATGTTCCAGGATAACCCGCTGCTCGCGCAGCTTAAAGAGAAACTCCACTCCCAGACACCTCGCGTTGAGGGTGTGGTAAAAGGCACGGAAAAAGGCTTTGGCTTCCTGGAAGTCGATGCTCAGAAAAGCTACTTTATCCCGCCGCCGTTCATGAAAAAAGTGATGCACGGTGACCGCGTTTCAGCGGTACTGCAAACCGATAAAGATCGTGAAGTGGCCGATCCGGAAACGCTGATCGAGCCGTTCCTCACCCGCTTTGTTGGCCGGGTGCAGCGGAAGGACAAAGACGACCGTCTGTCCATTATTCCCGATCATCCTCTGCTCAAGGATGCTATCCAGTGTCGCGCTGATCGTAGCGTGAAACATGATTTCCAGAACGGTGACTGGGCTGTGGCCGAGATGCGCCGCCACCCGCTGAAAGGCGACCGCACTTTCTACGCCGAGCTGACCGAATTTATCACTACCGGTGATGACCATCTCGCCCCGTGGTGGGTGACACTGTCACGCCACAATCTGGAGCGTGAAGCACCGGATGTCGCCACGCCGGAAGAGATGCTGGATGAAAAGCTGGAACGTGAAGATCTTACCGCCCTGAATTTCGTCACCATCGACAGCGCCAGCACCGAAGATATGGACGATGCGCTGTACGTGGAAGAAACCACCGATGGCGAACTGCTGCTGACCATTGCTATTGCCGATCCAACGGCCTATGTGCTGCCGGGCAGCAAGCTGGATAAAATCGCCGCCGAACGTTCGTTCACTAACTATCTGCCGGGCTTCAATATCCCGATGCTGCCGCGCCAGCTGTCGGACAACATCTGCTCGCTGCGCCCGAACGAACGCCGCCCGGTGCTGGCCTGCCGCGTGAAAATTGCCGCAGACGGTACGCCTGCCAGCGACATTCAGTTCTTCGCCGCCTGGATCGAATCCAAAGCCAAGCTGGCTTACGATAACGTTTCCGACTGGCTGGAAAACGACGGTGCCGGTGAATGGCAGCCGGAGAGTGAAGCGATTGCTCAGCAGATCCGTCTGCTGCATCGTCTGTGCCTGGCACGCAGTGAATGGCGTCAGAGCCATGCGCTGGTGTTCAAGGATCGCCCTGACTTCCGCTTCCTGCTGGGGGAAAAAGGCGAAGTGCTGGATATCATCGCTGAACATCGTCGCATCGCTAACCGCATCGTTGAAGAGTCCATGATTCTGGCCAATATCTGCGCTGCGACCGTGCTGCGCGATAATCTGGGCTTCGGCGTCTACAACGTGCATTTAGGCTTCGATCTGGTTAACGCCGAGCAGGCCGCTGCCGTGCTGGCCAACCACGGCATTACCGCCGACCCGGCGGCGATTGCCACGCTGGAAGGCTTCCGCGAGTTGCGTCGCGAGCTGGATGCCCTGCCTACCCAGTTCCTGGACAGCCGTATTCGCCGCTTCCAGTCGTTTGCCGAAGTCAGCATTGAACCCGGCCCGCATTTTGGTCTGGGTCTTGAGGCATATGCAACCTGGACTTCACCGATCCGTAAGTTCGGCGATATGATCAACCATCGCCTGCTGAAAGCGATTATTAAAGGTGAAGCAGCTGAGCGCCCTGCTGATGAGCTAACGGTGAAAATGGCCGAACGCCGCCGCCAGAACCGCATGGCAGAACGTGATGTCGGCGACTGGCTCTATTCTCGCTTCCTGCAAAAGGCGGCGGGTACTGACCAGCGCTTCAGCGCCGAGATCATCGATGTTTCACGCGGCGGCATGCGTGTTCGCCTGCTGGACAACGGCGCGGTCGCCTTTATCCCGGCTCCGTTTATTCACGCGGTGCGTGATGAGCTGGTGTGCAGCAATGAAAACGGCTCCGTGATGATCAAAGGCGAAGTGGCTTATCGCGTTACCGACGTTATTGAGGTCACCATCGCCGAAGTGCGCATGGAAACCCGCAGCGTGGTAGCTCGCCCGGCAGCATAAAACTTAATGCGGGATAACTAATCAGGTTATCCCGCATTATTTCTCTCTACTTCCCTGCGTAAAAAATCCCCGACAGTTCACACTTCCTGACTGATTACCTTCCTATTACATTTCATTACACTATTTTTAACTTGCTGATTCCTTCTCCCCTTTGCGGTTCTTACAAGGAGTAATGTGATGAAAAACGTCAAGGCAAGTTTGATCTGGATTGCCGTGGCCATCGTTGGTGCCTGCGCGTTTGCGATGCTGGCATTGAATCGAGGCGAACCGGTTAACGCACTGTGGCTGGTAGTGGCTGCCGTTGCCTGCTACAGCATTGCTTATCGATTCTACAGTCTGTTTATTGCCCGCAATATTTTTGAGCTGGACGATCGGCGTATGACGCCCGCCGAGCGTAAAAATGACGGTCTGGACTACGTTCCCACCAACAAATGGGTACTCTTCGGGCATCACTTTGCCGCTATCGCCGGTGCCGGGCCGCTGGTCGGACCGATCCTTGCCGCCCAGATGGGCTTCCTGCCCGGAACACTGTGGATCTTGATCGGCGTAATGCTAGCCGGCGCGGTACAGGACTTCTTGATCCTGTTTATCTCCACCCGCCGCGACGGGCGCTCGCTGGGGGAAATGGCTCGCCAGGAACTCGGTGCTTTCGCCGGGGTGATCACCATGCTCGGTGCGCTGGGCGTAATGATAATTATCCTTTCTGCGCTGGCGCTGGTGGTGGTGAAAGCGCTGACCAACAGCCCGTGGGGCATGTTCTCCATTGCCGCCACCCTGCCGATTGCTTTGTTTATGGGTATCTATATGCGCTTCCTCCGCCCCGGCCATATTGCGGAGGTGTCGCTGATCGGCTTCGTGCTGATGATGGCGGCGATTATTTACGGCGGTGATATTGCTCTTCATCCCTTCTGGGGACCGTTCTTTACCCTGAAGGGCACCACCCTGACGCTGGTGCTGGTGATCTACGGCTTCGTGGCTTCAGTATTGCCGGTGTGGTTGCTGCTGGCACCGCGCGATTATCTGTCTACTTTCCTGAAAATCGGGGTGATCGTCGGTCTGGCGGTGGGTATTGTTTTTGCCATGCCGGAAATGAAAATGCCGGCGGTGACGCGTTTTATTGACGGCAGCGGGCCGGTGTTCTCCGGCGGCCTTTTCCCGTTCCTGTTTATTACCATTGCCTGCGGTGCCATTTCAGGCTTCCACGCGCTGGTTTCGAGTGGCACAACGCCGAAACTGGTGGAACGCGAAAGCCACATTCGTATGCTCGGCTACGGCGCGATGCTGATGGAATCCTTCGTCGCCATTATGGCGCTGATCTGCGCCTCGGTGCTGGACCCGGGGATCTACTTTGCGATGAATGCCCCGGCGGCGCTGATTGGCACCACGGTAGAAAGCGCCGCGCAGGCGATTAACGGCTGGGGCTTTGTCATCACGCCGGAGGTACTGACCGCTATTGCCCGCGACGTGGGGGAAACCTCGATTCTTTCCCGCGCAGGTGGCGCTCCGACCTTTGCCGTTGGCATGGCGCATATCATCACCGAGGTATTTAACAGTCGGGCGATGATGGCCTTCTGGTATCACTTTGCCATTCTCTTTGAGGCGCTGTTTATCCTGACGGCGGTTGATGCCGGTACACGCGCCTGCCGGTTTATGGTGCAGGACCTGGCGGGTACCGCTATCCCGGCGCTGGCGAATAACCGTTCCTGGTTCGGCAATATTATCGGGACAGCGGTGGCCGTTTCCGGCTGGGGCTTCTTCGTCTACCAGGGCGTCATCGATCCATTAGGCGGGATTAATACCCTGTGGCCGCTGTTCGGCATCGGCAACCAGATGCTGGCTTCGATGGCGCTGATTCTGGGTACCGTGGTGCTGTTTAAGATGAAAAAACAGCGCTACGCATGGGTGACGATTTTGCCGACTGCCTGGCTATTCGTGACCTCAATGACGGCCGGATGGCAGAAAATCTTCCACGAAAAACCGTCGATCGGTTTCCTCGCCCAGGCGAAGAAATTCTCCACCGGTATCGATCAGGGCGTGGTGATTGCCCCGGCAAAAAGCATCGCGGATATGCAGACCATCGTGATGAGTAACCAGATTAACGCAGCGCTATGCGGCTTCTTTATGCTGGTTGCTGTCACTATGTTGATTTCGTCTTTCTTCGTGATCCGCCGCGCTCTGCAAAGCAGCCAGCCAACCACGCACGAAAGCGAGATTGTCCTGCGCGGTGAAACAGCACAGAGTACGGCGAATCGTCTCTGACTTTAGCGGCTAACACGCTGTCCATGCCCGGCACTTGATGCATTATTTTTCTGAGGGCATGTTACACAATCCAACAATTGCGTTATTGTTACTAATGAGTCTCCTCGATCGAACGGTCGGGGAGATTTTTTATTTATCCTGATTTAATCAGTCTGGATTAATTGCTATTGTGTCTCGGGATTCTGCAACCGGCTAATACTGTTGCTAAAATAAGAAGATACCATCTGCACTGCATCACCAAGGAGAAAGAATAAATGACCGATGAACAGGGGCAAACGCTGCTATACGCCTGGTTTGGCACCAGTAGCCCTTATTGGCATTTACGCTCCGACAGCGATGCACTGCACTTCGCTCAGGAAGAGAATGGTGAAACCAATATCGCCGTACCGCTGAATGCCGCACAGGCCAGAATGGTTCGCGAGATGACGGTGGTCACGTCCAGTATTAACCTCTCGCTGTCGCTTTACGGCACCCCGATCTCAATGCATCTGGTTGGCCGTAAAATCAGCCTGACTGACTGGGCAGGTACCGCTTCAGCCTGGGGAGATACCTCCGCAGTTGCGCGTGACTTAGCCTTAGGACTTTCTTTTGCCGAGCAGGTGGTTTCCGAAGCCAACTCGGTGATCGTTATCCTCGATCAGCACGGTAATATTCAGCGCTTTAACCGCCTGAGCGAAGAATATACCGGCCTGAAAGAGCAGGAAGTGATTGGTCGCAATGTGTACCAGCTGTTTATGACTCGACAGGAAGCGGCATCCTCTCGTCGCAATATCAGCACCTTCTTCCGTGAAGGCAGTTCGTATGAAGTTGAACGCTGGATCAAAACGAAGATGGGACAGCGTCTTTTCCTGTTCCGCAATAAATTTGTTCACAGCGGCAGCGGTAAAAATGAAATTTATCTGATCTGTTCGGGCACGGATATTACTGAAGAGCGCCGCGCTCAGGAACGGCTGAGAGTACTGGCTAATACCGATACGATTACCGGACTTCCCAACCGTGCCGCAATTAATGATCGCATCGCCGAGGTACTGGAAACCCGCGACACCGAGCAGGTCGGCGTCGTTTATCTGGATCTGGATAACTTCAAAAAAGTTAACGACGCTTACGGCCATATGTTTGGCGATCAGCTGTTGCAGGCCGTCTCGCTGGCGATCCTGAGCTGCCTGGAGAAAAATCAAACGCTGGCGCGCCTCGGCGGTGATGAGTTTATCGTGCTGGCAGAAGATACGTCTCAGGCCGCGCTGGAAGCGATGGCCTCCCGCATTATCGACCGGCTGAAGCAGACCTTCCGTATCGGTCTGATTGAGGTGTATTCCGGCTGTTCAATCGGTATCGCCATTGCCCCACAGCACGGCGAGGATCGCGACAGCCTGATCCGCAACGCCGACACGGCGATGTATACCGCGAAAGAAAACGGTCGCGGCCAGTTCAGCGTATTCTCTACCGAAATGAACCAGCGAGTTTTTGAATACCTCTGGCTGGACACGAACCTGCGCAAGGCGCTGGAGCTGAGCCAGTTAGTCATTCACTATCAGCCAAAACTGGACGTTGACGGCACCGTCAGCAGCGTTGAGGCGCTGGTCCGCTGGCTATCTCCGGAACGCGGCCTGCTTCGCCCCGATCGTTTTATCTCCTACGCCGAGGAATCGGGGTTAATTGTTCCGCTGGGCCGCTGGGTGATGCTGACCGTGCTGGAACAGATCCTGGAATGGCGCAAACGTGGGATTTTCCTGCGTGTGGCGGTCAACGTCTCCGCGCGGCAGCTCATCGATCAAAGTATTTATACCGACCTCAAGCTGGCGCTGGATGAAGCCGGGCTGGAAAGCTGCCCGATTGATATCGAACTGACCGAAAGTTGCCTGATGGAAAATGAAAGCCAGGCACTGGTGCTGATGGGCGAATTCCAGCAGTTAGGTGCATCTGTGCATCTTGATGACTTCGGCACCGGCTATTCTTCGCTGTCGCAGCTGGCGCGCGTGCCGATTGATGCCATTAAACTCGATCAGAGCTTCATTCGTAACGTCGACGAAAAAGCCGTTTCGCAATCGCTGGTACGGGCCATTGTTGCCGTTGCCCGGGCGCTGGATTTACAGGTGATTGCCGAAGGAATTGAAACCGAAGAAGAAGAGGCGTTCGCACTGGCCTGCGGGGTAGACGTGCGCCAGGGCTATCTGTATGCGAAGCCAATGCCCGTTGATGAGCTTGAGCACTGGCTTGCGCACTACCTTGTTAAAGCCTGATTATGGTTGATTAACGCACTTAACCCGCTTTCAGCAAGGTTTGAGCACTGTGGCGGTTTTGTAAGTTAACCAGACGCTCCATATAGGCGATGTCCTTGGGCTCCAGACTGAAGGCGAAATCAACCCAGTCTTCGGTGATGTCCATCAGTTCAGCGCGGGTCAGCTGAAGCACGCGCTGGCGTGCTTTCAGCATCGCCCGCACGCCGTTCAGCTTCGGTCGCAGCGTATCAATAAAGGTACGCGTACTGTGGTAAGCCTCGTCCGGCTGGAAAAGACGATCAACCAGCCCACGCGTTTCAAACCACTCTGCGGTGTGTGATTCACCTTCGCAAATCAGCTCCTCTGCCAGCTTCATACCTGCCCGTCGGGCAACCAGCGAATAGCCGCCCATCCCGGGGAACAGGTTAAAAGCAATTTCCGGGAAGCCCATCCGCGCGGTGTTCTGCGCCAAAATAAAGTGATGTGCCAGTGCCGCTTCAAATCCGCCCCCCAGCGCACTGCCCTCGACCATCGCAATGGTTACCGCACCGGTATCAAATCCTCTTGCCGCCGCGTGAATGCAGTCCACGCAGGCACGAGCATAAGCCCGCAGCGCCTCGCGGCGGCCGTTTTTGATCGACTCCACAAAGAAGCTGAGATCGCCTCCGGCATTAAACATGCCGGGGACCAGTGAGCCGGTAACCCAAAAATCGATAGCCAGCCCCGACCGCTGTGCCGCATAGCTGAGATTCATGATCTCCTCTATCAGCTGGTGGTTGAAGCTCGGGCGCGGCTGCGCACGCAGCAGCATCCACATGGTCCGGCGCTCCTCCTCATAGTATGCGGAGAGCTGGGTCATCTGTCCGGCTTCACTGAACAGTCTGCAGGTAGTCTGGTTTACAACGGTCATATTATTATCCTCGATTAGTCATGCGTTCAGTACGCAGCTCCAGCCTAATCGACAGGATGTTTACACTAAATGGCTGTTTGATTATTAAAGCAAATTAGTAAATTTTCAGACAAAAAGTGACAATAAACACCCGGATAAAATGGCCGCCGACGGTAAGAAACTCCCGACGTTAAAAATCACTTCTGGCCGTAGTAGGCTCCGGCACCGTGCTTACGCAAATAGTGTTTATCCAGCAAGGTTTGCTGCATCACCGGCAGCTCGGGCGCAAGTTGTTGACTGAAGATGCCCATATAGGCCACTTCTTCCAGCACAACGGCACTGTGTACGGCATCGTCTGCGCTTTTACCCCAGCAGAAAGGACCGTGCGAGTTAACCAGTACAGCGGGAATAGCCAGCGGGTCGATTTCCCGGTCGCGCAGGGTTTCAATAATGACCTGCCCGGTTTCCCATTCGTACCGTTCTTTGATTTCAGCATCAGTCATCTTACGCGTGCAGGGTACGGCACCGTAGAAGTCATCGGCATGCGTTGTCCCCCAGGCGGGAATGTCCCGGCCGGCCTGTGCCCAGATTGTAGCGTGGCGAGAATGTGTATGGACAATTCCACCGATATCTGGCCAGGCCAGATATAAAGCGCGGTGAGTATCGGTGTCTGAAGATGGCCGTTTAGCACCTTCCACCACCCTGCCGCTTTCCAGCTCCACCACCACCATATCGTCACGCTGCATCTGCTCGTAGCTCACCCCGGAAGGTTTAATCACCACCAGTCCCTGCTGGCGATCGATGGCACTGACGTTGCCCCAGGTGAACGTAACCAGGCCGTAGTGCGGTAGCGCGAGATTAGCTTCCAGTACCTGCTGTTTCAGTTGTTCAAGCATCGTTGACTCTCCGATTAGATCCGTGAGTCATTGTCGGCGCAGGCGATAAATGCGGGTATGGAGACAATAGCTGGATAAAGGCAGTTTCCGGCTGTCCACGGCGTTCTGTGCTGCCGGTCCGCGCTAATATTCGGAATTTTTACCTGGGCAGTACAGCTGTAGCTTCTAAAATTAAAGTAGATAGTAAATTTTCGTGATAGTCAGCGGCCTAACTGTTGGCTGTAGCGCTGGAAAAACAGACAGTTTCAGGCCGAAAATCCGGGTATCCACTATACTTAACCGGGTAATCAGTCGCTGCAATTGAGGAGTACTCACTATGACAAACACTGCAAAACGCCTTACCGCTGCAATGCTGGCGGCAACACTGGTTCTTTCCCTCAGTGCCTGTTCAAACTGGTCTAAACGCGACCGTAATACGGCAATCGGTGCCGGTGCGGGGGCAATAGGTGGTTCGATTCTGACTAACGGTAGCGGATTAGGTACCGTGGGCGGTGCTGCCGTCGGGGGTATTATCGGGCATCAGGTTGATTAATATATTTAGCTGTTGATATCTCTGGTCACCTGAGCACATTCAGGAAACATTTGAGGCCGCTTATAGCGGCCTCAAATTTGCTGACTCAGTCTGATTACTGAACTCATGCGGCGGGCTACGCAGACGGGAAGACGATGTATCCTGCACAGGCTACATTTCAGCCTCCGGCGAGTTTAACCTTATGGCCTTTGGCCTCCAGCAGCGTTTTCAGCAAATCGCGCTTGTCGCCCTGAATTTCAATCACGCCGTCTTTTACCGCACCGCCGCAGCCGCATTTTTTCTTCAGCTCGGCAGCCAGCTTTTCCAGTTCGCCATCGTCCATATCAATCCCCGAGATCAGGCACACGCCCTTCCCCTTACGGCCGCTGGTCTGGCGCTGGATTCGAACAATTCCGTCACCTTTAGGGCGCTGCGGTTTCTCTTTAACTTCGTCGATGCGACCACTGGCGGTTGAATAGACCAGCCTGCTGTTATCGTCTGCCATTATGCCTCCCGGATTGAGGTAAGGATGTCTTGCAGCGTCGCCGCAGGATTAGCCGACTGGGTAATAGGACGCCCGATCACCATATAATCAACGCCGGCCTGTGCCGCCTGCTGCGGAGTCATAATACGGCGCTGGTCACCTACATCGCTGCCAGCCGGTCGTATTCCCGGAGTAACTAACTTAAATTCCTGGCCAATAACCTGCTTAAAGCGGCTGGCTTCCTGCGCTGAACACACCACGCCATCCAGCCCGCACTGATGTGTCAGCCGCGCCAGGCGTTCGGCCTGATCGGCAGGAGATAACTCGATCCCCAGACCGCGAAGGTCGTCCGCATCCATGCTGGTCAGCACGGTGACGGCGATCAGCAGAGGGGCGTCTTTACCAAACGGCACCAGCGCCTCGCGGGCCGCGTTCATCATCCGTGCTCCGCCGCTGGCGTGGACATTCACCATCCACACGCCCAAATCAGCCGCTGCGGCCACCGCATGTGCCGTGGTGTTCGGGATATCATGAAACTTGAGATCAAGGAAGACGTCGAAACCGCGCTGTTGCAAATCGCGCACCAGCTGCGGGCCGAACAGGGTAAACATCTCTTTCCCTACTTTCAGGCGGCAGCTGCCGGGTTCAATCTGGTCGACAAAAGCCAGTGCAAGGTCGCGATCGGCATAATCTAACGCTACCACAATCGGTGAGCCGGTAAGCTGAGGTGAATGCATCAATAAACCCTCTTTAGGTGGAGCACCGCATGGCGCAAACGGAATAGTCGCAGGAATTCAGCCAGGCGTCACAGGCCGTTGGCTGAAACGGAAAGCGGAAACGGCAGGCATTTTACCTGCGGATGGCGCAAATTCACAGTTAACCCGTTGAGAATTATTAGCGATGAGCGGTGGATGCCCATTCTTCCCTGCGAGGCCTTACGACTGGGATGCTGCTGGCATCGTACAGTTAAAAAAAACAATTAGTATGTTGTAACTAAGTCGAAACGGAAATGGACAATAAATCGGCGCGGATGCCGGGATTATTGTCCGTCCAGACCACGAATCGGCTTTACCGAAGACCAGGCGCGGCACGACGGGCAGTGCCAGTAAAGCGCATGGGCGGTAAAACCGCATTTGTGGCAGCGATAGCGCGGCTTGGTGCGAATTTGCTCGCCCACCATATCGCGCAGCACCATCAGGCTCTCTTTCGCCCTCCCGTCTTCGGCTTCCTGCAGGTTGAAGTCCATCAGCCGGTGGAATACGCGCATGGTAGGATGTCGCTGTAGCTGGCGGGTGATATAGGTCTGCGCCACGTCCGCCCCTTCGTCGCGGTCCAGAATACCGGCAAGGTAGAGTTCGGCGGCCGCACCCGTATTCTCCTCCACGCAGCGCTTGAGATAATCGCGCCATGCCTTTGGCTGATTCAGGTGTTCGAAGCAGGTTTCCAGCATTTCCAGCGTCTCGCTGACCAGTTCCCTATCCTGTTCAATGACCCGCTGCAGGTGCACTACGGCTTTGGCATAATCGCCTTTCGCCATAAAAATCCGCCCCATCATAATAGAGATGCGGGCGCTGTTGCGATCGGCGGCTTCGCCCTTCTTCAGCAGGTTCATTGCGCGATCAAGATCGTCACTGCCCATGGCCTGCAGCGCCAGCTCACAGTAGAAATGGGCGATTTCCATTTTCTTCTGCTCTTTGCCCAGCTTCACCAGCCGTTCCGCGACTTCGATCGCATTTGGCCAGTCGCTGGTGGACTGATGAATAATCAGCAGCTGCTGGAGTGCGCCAATGCGAAAGTCGGTTTCTTCAACCAGTTGCCCGAACATCTGTTCAGCACGATCGTATAAACCGGCCACCATGTAATCGCGCCCCAGCTGCTGGATTGCAAGCAGCCGCTGATCGTAGGTCAGAGAAGCACTTTCCATCAGGGCCTGGTGGATGCGGATGGCGCGGTCAACTTCACCACGGGAACGAAACAGGTTGCCCAGCGTCAGGTGAGCCTCAACCGTACCGCTGTCTTCTTTAAGCATGTCTAGAAACAGGTCGACGGCTTTGTCCTGTTGATTCGAAAGCAGGAAGTTCACCCCGGCCACGTAATCGCGTGACAGGCGGCTCGCTTCCTGTTGCTTATCCTGTTGCGCACTTCTGCGCCCCATATACCAGCCGTAGGCGGCGGCTACGGGGAGTAACAGAAACAGCAGTTCCAACATAAATGATTATTCCTTGACGGCTGGCGTTCTTGACGCCGTCCCGGCAGCATCCGTCTGCCCGATCTGATGCTGCAATCGCTTAAGCTTACGCTGGCTGTTAGCCAGTGCAACGCGAACACGTAGCCAAAACAGACCACATATTGCCCATCCCAGCAGAAAGCCCACGGCAAACAGCGAAGCCAGCAGTGTAGAGATACGGAATTCACCCTGCGCCAGCAGATAGTTGAAGGTGACGACCTGATCGTTGTGCGCACCCAAAGTGACTGAAATGACGAAGATCGCCAGAACCACTAAAAAAATCAGCAAATATTTCACAGTTCATCCCGTAATCTGATGTTAATCAGATGAATTATGCCAAAAAAAACGCCCTGATGCTTGTGTTGATACTCGCAGATTTCAGGCGCCGCACTAATTCCCTGCCCCCATCACGCCATTATGCAAAGTCGTTGATAGTTATGGGGGCAAAAAATTGACTTACAATCGACATCACTCATTTTCTCGCTGGTTGATTTCCTTCTGTTCCTGCGGCAGCACGCTCAGCGGACCGCAGAAACGCTGGGCGAGCCAGGTTGCCAGGGTTATAAACAGCCAGCTCAACAACGTAGATACGATAAGATCCTGCGGCCAGTGCATGCCCAGCATCAGTCGGCTGCCCATCACCAGCGAGGCCCAGCATAGCAGCAGAATAATTGTGGCATAGCGCCGACGCGGCCACAGCAATCCTACACCAAGCAGCGCCCAGCTGGCAGCAAACATGGTGTGTCCTGAAGGGAATGAAAATCCGGTTTCAAACGCCCAGTGCCGTTTCAGCCAGCCGGGCAGCTGCGTATTATCTTCTACCGCCTCTTCGACCAGGTGACTGCGCTGTTTGCGTTTTAATTCATAAAAGTACTCATTACTGACACCCTCGGCTTTTTCCAGCCACAAAACGTATGGGCGAGGCTCCTGCACCCGATCTTTAATCAGGCTTTTGGTGTACTGGCCGACAAGGATAGTGCCAACCAGAATGGCCAGCAAAAATACCGCCGGTTTGAAGCGGAAACGTAAACACCAGAGGAACCAACCGCACAACACCACGCTGGTAATAACGCCCCACGGACGGGTGACCGTCTCGGTAAACCAGAACAGGATCAGATATCCCCAGCCCATTTCACCAGGCTGCCACTGCCAGCCAGAAAGCGCGATCAGCACGGGCATTGTCAACAGGAGGAGCATCCCGATCGTGGTTCGTCTGAGAATTTCAGGCATCTTTCTTCCTTAAAAAGTTCGGTTATTTCTCTGGATTGATATAACAATAGTAATAAAAATAATAACATATACGTTGAGATGGTGATAATTGTGCGTTATCACTGGATAGCTCAAACATGTTAACCTTCGCACCGCGGGTTATGGCAAAATAGCACGCATTGTTAGCCGTCAGGCAACTGACACTGCGCCATCTGATGATAGCGTACACCTGAAGTTTCTGGAGAGTCACATGCAGCTTAAACGGGTGGCAGAAGCCAACCTGCCCACGCCCTGGGGCGATTTCCTCATGGTCGGTTTTGAAGAACTGGCAACCGGGCACGATCATGTTGCGCTGGTTTATGGTGATGTTTCTAACAGCGAACCGGTACTGGCGCGCGTTCATTCCGAATGCCTCACCGGTGATGCGCTGTTCAGCCTGCGCTGCGATTGCGGTTTCCAGCTGGAAGCGGCGCTGACGCACATCGCCGAGCAGGGCCGCGGGATTCTGCTTTATCATCGGCAGGAAGGACGCGGAATTGGGCTGCTGAATAAAATTCGCGCCTACGCGTTGCAGGACAAAGGCTATGACACGGTAGAAGCCAACCATCAGTTGGGATTTGCCGCCGATGAGCGCGACTTTACCCTGTGCGCCGATATGTTCAAACTGCTTGGCGTTGACGAAGTGCGTCTGTTGACCAACAATCCGCGCAAGGTAGAGATTCTTACTGAAGCGGGCATCAATATCGTTGAACGCGTTCCGCTGATTGTGGGCCGTAATCCGAATAATGCGCACTACCTCGATACCAAAGCCGAAAAAATGGGCCATCTGCTGTCGAAGTAATACCCGATACGGAGCACATTGCTCCTGAAGACGTAAAAAGCCGCTACTTTTGATAGCGGCTTTGTTCTTTTCCCGGCAGTCGATATGGCCAGGGAACTGCGAACAGTCAGTCGTGCAGCATATTACGGATCACGTAATGCAGAATGCCGTCATTTTGGTAGTAGGTCAGCTCGTTGCCGGTATCAATACGGCAGCGTGTATCCAAAACGTCTTTACTGCCGTCCGCTCGCGTTAGTGTCACTTTTACCGTCGTTCCCGGTTTCAATTGCTGGAGATCCGCAACATCAATCAGCTCATCGCCGGTGAGTTTCAATGTTTTCCGGGTTACGCCCTGCGGAAACTCCAGTGGCAGAATCCCCATACCGATCAGATTGGAACGGTGAATGCGTTCAAATGACTCGGCAATCACGACCCGAACGCCCTGCAAACGCGGCCCCTTCGCCGCCCAGTCGCGGCTGGAGCCGGAACCGTACTCTTTCCCGGCAATGATGGCCAGCGGGATGCCTTCTTCCCGGTAACGCATTGCAGCGTCGTAAATCGCCAGTTGTTCATTGCTGGGGATATGCCGCGTAATCCCCCCTTCCACTCCCGGCACCATTTCGTTGCGGATGCGAATGTTAGCGAAGGTTCCACGCATCATCACTTCATGATTACCGCGCCGCGAGCCATAGGAGTTGAAGTCGGTGCGTTCAACACCGCGATCCAACAGATAACGCCCCGCCGGACTTTCGGCCTTGATGCTGCCCGCGGGAGAGATATGGTCGGTGGTGACCGAATCGCCGAGCATCGCCAGAATACGCGCGCCTTTGATATCTTCTACCGGCTCCGGTTCTTTTGCCATCGTGTCAAAGAACGGTGAAAGACGGATATAGGTCGAGTCGTTATCCCACGAATAGGTTGCCGCCTCGCTGACCTGAATTTGCTGCCACTCAGGCGTCCCGGCAAACACTTCGGCATACTCTTTGTGGAACATTTCGGTCGACACCATCTGCACCGCAGCGGCTATTTCTTCCGGCGACGGCCAGATATCCTTCAGATAAATCGGCCTGCCGCTGGCATCTTCACCGAGCGGATCGGTTTGCAGGTTCAATTTCATATTGCCGGACAGCGCGTAGGCTACCACCAGCGGCGGTGACGCCAGCCAGTTGGTTTTCACATACGGATGGATACGTCCTTCAAAGTTACGGTTACCCGACAGCACGGCACCGACGGTCAGATCGCCCTGACGGATGGCACTTTCAATCTCATCCGGTAACGGTCCTGAGTTACCGATGCAGGTCGTACACCCGTAACCCACCAGGTTGAATCCCAGGCGATCGAGGTAAGGCGTCAGGCGGGCGGCAGCAAGGTAGTCAGAAACCACTTTCGATCCCGGTGCCAGAGAGGCTTTGACCCAGGGCTTGCGCTGTAGCCCAAGCTCGGCGGCCTTTTTCGCCAGCAGTCCGGCGGCCATTAGCACGCTGGGGTTTGAGGTATTGGTGCAGGAGGTGATGGCGGCAATGACCACCGCCCCGTCCTCCAGCTGATACTGCTGTCCGCTGCGGGCATCGCGATAGGTGACGGCCTGATGGTCTTTCTGCGCGTGATTAACCTCCAGCTCGTTGCTGGCGCGGAAGGCAGCGGGAACGTCGCCCAGCGCCACACGATCCTGAGGACGTTTAGGACCTGCCAGACTTGATTCCACTTCACCCATGTCGAGAGACAGGCTGCTGGTAAACACCGGTTCGTCGCCGGTATGTCGCCACATCCCCTGCGCGCGGGCATAGGCTTCTACCAGCGCCACCTGCTGGTCGCTGCGGCCGGTCAGCTTCATATACTCCAGCGTTACGCTATCAACCGGGAAGAAGCCGCAGGTTGCACCGTATTCCGGTGCCATATTGGCGATGGTCGCCCGGTCCGCCAGCGGCAGATCCTTCAGGCCATCACCGTAGAACTCAACGAACTTACCCACTACGCCGTGCTTACGCAGCATCTGGGTTACGGTCAATACCAGATCGGTGGCGGTGATGCCGGGTTTGAGCTTGCCGGTCAGCTTGAATCCGACCACGTCCGGGATCAGCATCGAAACGGGCTGCCCCAGCATCGCGGCTTCGGCTTCTATACCGCCCACACCCCAGCCCAGCACGCCAAGAGCGTTAATCATGGTGGTGTGGGAATCCGTGCCGACCAGCGTATCAGGGAACGCGACCTCCCTGCCGTTTTGGTCCTCGTGCCAGACAGACTTGCCAAGGTACTCAAGATTCACCTGATGACAGATCCCGGTCCCCGGCGGCACCACGCTGAAGCGGTTAAAGGCTTTCTGCCCCCAGCGCAGGAAAACGTAGCGCTCGTGGTTGCGCTCCATTTCAAGCTGCACGTTATCTTCGAAAGCATCGTCATCGCCAAAGCGGTCGACGGTAACGGAATGGTCGATAACCAGATCGACGGGCGATAGCGGGTTAACCTTCGCCACATCGCCCCCCAGACGCTTCACCGCTTCACGCATCGCGGCCAGGTCCACCACCGCCGGTACGCCGGTAAAGTCCTGCATCAGAACGCGTGCCGGACGATAGGCAATTTCGCGATCGGCATGCGCGTCCTTCAGCCAGTCAGCAATGGCGTGGATATCTTCCTCGGTAACGGAGTCTCCATCCTGCCAGCGCAGCAGATTCTCCAGCAGAACCTTCATTGACTTAGGCAAGCGGTCGATATCGCCCAGTTTAGCGGCGGCTTTGACCAGACTGAAGATGTGATACGGTTGGCCGTTAACGTTCAGCGTATCCTGGCTGATTTCACGTAGGGTGCTCGACATTGCTCCTCCTTTCTTATTTTGTTCGCTCTCCCTGCCGCATAACCGGACTAAGTGCAGGGTTTGCTTTAAAGATAGTACAAAAAGGAGTTAACAGTTTGATTACAACACAAAATGCCACATTGAAAAACGCAAAACGCCCCGCCAACGTTGTCAGCAGGGCTTCAGGTTAATCACTCAGGTTATTTATATTGATGCGATTATTCTGCATCAGCATGCAGACAGGCGGCGTATTATGATAAGAATTCATAATTCGAATTAAACGCTAATTACGGATAATCATACTGGAATTATTGAGCCATATTCATCTTTGTTGATAACGGTATCTCACGTTATCATTTACACAAAAACCATCTATTTACCGGCAGGTAAAAATACTTCCCAAAGTAATTACATTTCACCTTAAATGTTTACCAGAAGTTACTATTGATAATTAGAATCACTCAGGAAGGCAGAAGCCGGATATGAAATTTCTCATTACCCGGCTTGATTTAGTTGGCTTTTCCATCTTCAATAATTGATTGGATAAATTTTAGCTGCATCTCATTCAGACACCAGGCTGCGGGAATAATCACCTGGGAAATCTTCTCATCATTGCCAAAATCGTCATCGACTTCGGCAATGCGGTTAACGTTCAGCTTGCCGTTCAGGAGCTGCATAGTTAGTTCCAGAGGTTCCAGACCATTGTAACGACCAGTACCCAAAACAGGAAAGAGCCTGCGAAGAGCGCCAGCCAGGCGTTACGCTTGAGGTTGTCGCTGCCGCTATGCTCAGCATCCTGTGGCTCGTGACCGAAGTTGGACTGTACAGATAATCTAGTAGCCATAATTGATACTCACTCTCATTAACACAATGTTTCAACCAGTAATTGGCACAAATCCTAATCAGCCGGTTGCCCAAGATCCAGTCATTTTCATTAAACTAAACGCTTAAAAACATTAGTAAGTCACTGAAGAACTTTAATAAGGTGTTTTAAGTTAATCATTCAGCATAAAAACTTTATCACTCTGGTATGTACCCTGCGTCAACTCGGCAGTGTCAGATATCAGAGCCCCCTTTACCTGGCTAACCAACGCAATCCTCTGCTCGTTGGCGTTGGATATATTATGGGAATAGTCTTAATTTTTCGCAAAGATTAGCGACGAAAAATGTGTACTATTTCTCACTTCATCAATAAGAATGGAAGAACATGTGATAGAGATTTCATTTATTACACAGAAATGAAAGAAACTAACTATGGCAGTGAAAGGCGGGAGCTTTCATTAAGTTCAGACCCGTTACAATCTGAACTTATGATAATTAGAAACAAAGGTAATTATTTGGCCGGCAATTTAATATCTTTAAACATTGCCTCAATATCTTCATTTGAGCGCAGTCCAACGGCGGTGTCGACCACGTCACGCGTCAGATGCGGAGCAAAGCGCTGTATAAAGTCATACATATAGCTGCGCAGGAAGGTACTGCGGCGGAAGCCGATTTTTGTGGTGCTGTAGGTGAACACGTCGGTTGCTTCAATTCGCACCAGATCGGGATCGGATACCGGGTCCACCGCCATGCTGGCGATAACGCCCACCCCCAGCCCCAGACGCACATAGGTTTTGATCACGTCGGCATCGGTCGCGGTGAAAACGATGCGCGGCGTCAGACCAGCACGGTTAAATGCCGTATCCAGTTCGGAACGCCCGGTGAAGCCAAAGGTGTAGGTGACCAGCGGGTATTCTGCCAGCTCTTCAATCGACACTTTCGATTTACCGGCCAGCGGGTGATCCGGCGTGACCACGATTGCACGATTCCAGTGATAGCACGGCAGCATAATCAGATCGTCGTAAAGGTGTAGCGCCTCGGTGGCAATGGCAAAATCCGCATTGCCCTTAGATACGGCTTCAGCAATCTGAGTCGGCGACCCCTGGTGCATATGTAACGAAACGCGGGGATAGCGTTCAATAAAGCCTTTGATCACATTGGGCAGTGCGTAACGTGCCTGTGTGTGGGTGGTGGCAACGTACAGTGAACCTTTGTCCGGCCAGGTATGCTCGCCGGCAACCGATTTAATCGCATCGACTTTTGACAACACTTCGCGGGCAATACGGATGATTTCCTGCCCGGCGGGTGTCACCTGAGTCAGGTGCTTACCGCTTCGGGCAAAGATTTGAATGCCCAGTTCATCCTCCAGCATACGAACCTGCTTACTGATGCCGGGTTGAGAGGTGTACAGCCCTTCGGCCGTTGAAGAGACATTGAGGTTGTGGTTAACCACCTCAACGATGTACCGCAGCTGCTGCAATTTCATTTTTCATTCCGTCCAGGGTCTGAAGCAACGTGCCGAAAACCCTACAGAAGAAGACACCAGAAATCTGGTCAGCGTCAGGTTAGCGGTCTAATGCGATTTAATAATAAGAAGAGGGATATCTATAACAACTATATCAAAAATGTGGGATATGTATAGCGTCAGCAGGGAAACATTCATCAACAATCGGTTAGATTATCAGCAAAGTGACCATTCAGGGACAAACCGCAACGGCCTGCCCCTGAATGGGAGAAATCAGCGTGGATTACTTCTTGCTAACTTCCCATTTTCCATCAACGAAGAAGGCCGACCAGCCGGTAGCTTTGCCGTCTTTTTCTGTGCTGACGTACTGCTGTTTGGTTTTACGGCTAAAGCGAACGACGGCCTTGTTGCCTTCATCGTCCGTCGCTGGCGCATCGGCCAGATAGCGCAGCTTTTCAGGCAGACGGTCGCGGAAGCGCTGCAGCTCTTCAACCTGAGGCGCACGGGTTTCGCGCGATTTAGGGAAGGTGTTGGCTGCCAGGAATACGCCCGCCGCACCATCGCGCAGAACGAAGTAAGCATCTGATTTTTCGCACGGCAGCTCCGGCAGCGGAACCGGATCTTCCTTCGGCGGCGCAACTTCACCATTACGCAGAATTTTGCGCGTGTTCTTACAGTCGTCATTGGTACAGGCCATGTACTTACCGAAGCGCCCCATTTTCAGGTGCATTTCGGAACCACATTTCTCGCACTCCACGATCGGGCCATCATAGCCTTTGATGCGGAATTCGCCCTGTTCAATTTCGTAACCGTCACACTCCGGGTTGCTACCGCAAACGTGCAGCTTACGCTGATTATCAATCAGATAGCTGTCCATCGCCGTGCCGCATTTCCGGCAGCGGCGACGCGCACGCAGCGCGTTAGTTTCCGCATCGTCACCCTCAAGAATATTTAACACTTCATTCTCAGGGATCAAATTAATGGTCTGCTTGCAGCGCTCTTTCGGCGGCAGAGCATAGCCGGAACAGCCGAGGAACACGCCTGTACTGGCAGTACGGATACCCATCTGGCGCGAACAGGTCGGGCACTCGATCGAAGTCAGCACCATCTGGTTGGGCTGCATGCCGCCCTCTTCCGGGTCCTTTTCCGCCTGCTCGAGCTGCTGGCTGAAATCGCTGAAGAACTTATCCAGAACGGCCTTCCACTGCGCCTCGTTATTCGCCACCTTGTCGAGGTTATCTTCCATGTTGGCGGTGAAATCATAGTTCATCAGTTCGCGGAAGTTCTCTTCCAGACGATCGGTAACGATTTCTCCCATCTTCTCAGCATAGAAACGACGGCTTTCCACTTTAACGTAGCCGCGATCCTGAATGGTTGAGATGATCGAGGCATAGGTAGAAGGACGACCAATACCGCGCTTTTCCAACTCGCGCACCAGCGAGGCTTCGCTGAAACGTGCCGGTGGTTTGGTGAAGTGCTGGCTTGGCGTCAGCTGCTGCAGGTTCAGCTCGCTACTCACGTCAACCGGAGGCAGGGTGCGATCTTCATCGCCCTTACGCAGCGCCGGCATCACCCGGGTCCAGCCGTCGAAACGAAGCGTGCGGCCCTTAGCTTTCAGTTTGAAATCGCCGGCCGCTACGGTCAGGGTGGTAGAGTCATACTGCGCAGGCATCATCTGACAGGCCACGAACTGGCGCCAGATCAACTGGTACAGTTTCTGCGCATCCGCTTCCATGTCTTTCAGTTGTTCAGACTGAATGTTCACGTCGGAAGGACGAATCGCTTCGTGCGCCTCCTGCGAGTTGTCTTTGCTGGTATAAACGACAGGAGCTTTTGGCAGATACTTCGCGCCAAATTCTTTTTCGATATAGCCGCAAACCATGCTTACCGCATCCTGACTCAGATTCGTCGAGTCGGTACGCATATAGGTGATATGGCCCGCTTCATACAGGCGCTGAGCCATCATCATGGTTTTTTTAACGCCGAAACCAAGACGAGTACTTGCCGCCTGCTGCAGCGTTGAGGTGATAAACGGGGCACCAGGCTTACTGCTGGTTGGTTTGTCTTCACGATCGGCAACAACATAGCGCGCTTTTTCCAGAAGGCTGACAGCTGCCTGAGTTTGCTCACCGTTCACCGGACGGAAGGGTTTATCACCCTGATGCGTGACCTGCATTGGCAAGTCCGCGCCTTTCGGCGTGGTCAGCGCGGCATTCAGTTCCCAGTACTCTTCCGGAACGAAGGCTTTAATTTCACGCTCACGCTCCACTACCAGACGCACGGCAACGGACTGAACGCGGCCGGCAGACAGGCCACGAGCGACTTTCTTCCACAGCAGTGGTGAAACCATATAACCCACCACGCGGTCCATAAAGCGCCGCGCCTGTTGGGCATTTACCCGATCGATATTCAGCTCGCCAGGCTTTTCGAACGCCTGACGAATTGCATTCTTGGTAATTTCGTTAAACACCACGCGGCTATAGCGTGAATCATCGCCACCGATCACTTCCCGCAGGTGCCATGCAATGGCCTCTCCTTCGCGGTCAAGGTCCGTTGCGAGATAGATGTGGTCAGCGTTCTGCGCCAGTGATTTCAGTTCAGCAACCACTTTTTCCTTGCCCGGCAGGATTTGATAATTTGCCTCCCAGCCGTGATAAGGATCGACGCCCATGCGGTTTACCAACGCCGCCTTTTCGTCTTTTTTGACCTTTTTCGCTGTTTTACTGGTTGTAGAGTCAGCGCTCTTTTTAACCGTTGATCCACTCGTCGGCAAATCGCGGATATGACCGACGCTGGATTTAACCACGTAGTCATTGCCGAGATATTTATTGATAGTTTTGGCTTTTGCCGGGGACTCAACTATTACGAGAGCTTTTCCCATAGTTACCTTTACCTGATTAAAACATCCGAGAGTAAGTAGTGCCGTCCAGGCCTGCGCTGCACATTGAAGATAGAGCTATCGGGAGAATGATACCGATCCCGGATAACTTTTTATCAATTTTCGTGCCATTACAAGTCTTTTAACACATTGATAAACGGTACTATTTACTACCTGTTAAGCGAATCTCTAACAAAGCGTAAACTCACTTTTACGCCCGGAACCCGAAACGCCCACACTCTACCTGATAAAATCTGTTACGCAACTTAATTAGCATCAAGCGCAGATTTCCGCCAGAAAAGGCTGTAAAAAGAGACAGTTTTCTATACCACCACCATGATTGCGGATTTATCAGCCAGGCGTACAATACCCGGCAGCGGAATCACTATAAAGGAGGGAATATGGATCTGGACCAGCAAACTATCGATCGCAGCAGCCTGCTGGCAATCGCCAATCAGATGATTGCCGAGCACAAAGACTTTTTTGACGGCATGGCCACAACGGGCGTTGAGCAAAAGGGTGAAGTGCTGATTTTTAGCGGTGACTACTTCCTGGATGAACAGGGCCTGCCCGGTCCCCACAGTACTGCCGTATTTAATGTGTTCAAATTTTTAGCGGTCGAGCTTTCGCCGAAATACCGACTCGACGAATAACGCCCGCCTGAACGGGCGCTGTCTGACGAATTACAGCAGGGGTTTTTCGCCGCGCTGCCAGAGGCGGAGCAGCAGACGTTCAGCGCTGGCCATCGCACTTTGTGTAAAACGATCCATCATGCGTTTACGTTGAGCAAAACGCACGCCGATGACCTGGCGCTTCTCGATGTGTTCCAGCAGCAGATCGTCACTGGTACCAATGGCATCAACCAACCCTTTCTCCAGTGCCTGGCTGCCGTACCAGTGTTCACCCGTGGCCACGCTGTCAATATCCAGCGACGGGCGCATCTGATGAACAAAATCCTTGAACAGCTGATGAGTTTCGTTGAGATCCTGGCGGAATTTTTCGCGACCGGCGTCGGTATTTTCCCCCAGCATGGTCAGCGTCCGCTTATATTCCCCGGCGGTATGCAGTTCAAGGTCAATATCATTGCGCTTCAGCAGTCGGTTGAAGTTAGGGATCTGCGCCACTACGCCAATCGAACCGATAATCGAGAACGGCGCGGCGACGATACGTTCTGCCACACAGGCCATCATGTAACCGCCGCTGGCCGCCACTTTATCGACAGCAACGGTCAGGGGGATTCCCTTATCGCGCAGGCGCTGCAGCTGCGATGCCGCCAGGCCATAACCGTGTACCACGCCGCCGGGGCTCTCCAGGCGCAGAAGCACTTCATCGCCGCTGCGGGCTACGGCAACCACCGCAGAGATCTCTTCGCGCAAAGAGGTGACTTCTCCGGCGTCCATACTGCCTTTGAAGTCGAGCACAAACAGCGTCGGTTTGCTTTCCGTCTTCAGACCGCCCTGTTTTATCTGCTGCTTAGCCAGCTTGTGCTTCAGTTTTTCTGCCTTCTTTCGTTCCTTGATCCACTGCTTCTGCTGCTCTGGCTCGACCTTAGCCAGTTGCATGTCGTCACGCATTTCGCGGTAACGGTCGCTCAGATGCGTCAGCCGGAGCTGGCCGGTCTGGCTTCGCTTGCGGGCTGCAAGATTGGCAATAACCAATGCAATGGCGGCAATAGCCACCACTACGGTGACGGTTTTCGCTAAAAAGAGTCCATAATAAGAGAGTAGTTCCACTCAATCCGCCTTAATTAACATTGTATTAGTGTTGATCCAGTGTAACCGACTCTCGACGATTGGTCGCCTGCAACCCGGTAACATGGCATTAACGGGCAGGTCCAGGATTGCACTCGCCCCATTTTTCAGGCATAAAGCATTTAATTCTATGTTCTGCAAGAACTTACGCTGGCCCTACTGCCGGCGACGCTGCGGACACTTCATCGCCAGAGGATTCTATCGTGCATTATCAACCGAAAAGCGATCTGCTCAACAACCGAATTATTCTTGTCACCGGTGCCAATACCGGCATCGGTCGCGAAGCCGCTCTCACCTACGCCCGCTATGGCGCACAGGTCCTCCTGTTGGGCCGCAATACAGAACAGCTCCAGCAGGTTTGCGATGAGATTAATCAGCATAACCTTCAGCCTGCTTGCTGGTTCGCGTTAGATTTGGAAACGGCCACGCCGGAAAGCTGCCAACATTTGGCTGAGGATATTGCGCGCGTGGTGCCGCGACTGGACGGCGTGCTGCATAACGCCGGACTGCTCGGCGAAGTGGTGCCGATGACCGAACAAAACCCGGCCGTCTGGCAGCAGGTGATGCGAGTCAATATTGACGGCACCTTTTTCCTGACTCAGGCGTTGATCCCGCTGCTGCTGAAATCCGCGTCGGCTTCACTGGTGTTCACTTCATCCAGCGTCGGCCGCCAGGGCCGTGCCGGATGGGGGGCTTATTCCGTCTCTAAATTCGCCACCGAAGGTATGATGCAGGTTCTGGCGGAAGAGTACGACAGCCGCCAGCTCCGCGTTAACTGCATCAATCCGGGTGGAACCCGCACCCGCATGCGCGCCAGCGCCTTCCCGCAGGAAGATGCGATGAAGCTGAAAACGCCTGCAGATATTATGCCGTTATATCTGTGGCTGATGGGCGACGACAGCAAGCGCAAAACCGGCATCAGCTTTGACGCCCAGCCGGGGCGAAAACCAGGGGCGGCAGAATAATGTCGGAAGAACGCCACCAGCAGCGCCAGCAGCGGCTGAAAGAACAGGTCGATGCGCGGATTGCCGCCGCCACGGAAACACGTGGCATCCTGATGGTCTTCACCGGCAACGGCAAAGGGAAAACCACTGCCGCTTTCGGTACAGCCTCTCGCGCCGTCGGGCATCAGAAACGTGTCGGCGTGATCCAGTTTATTAAAGGTGAATGGCCTAACGGCGAGCGTAATCTTCTTGAGCCACACGGCGTTGAATTTCAGGTCATGGCGACCGGATTCACCTGGGACACGCAAAACCGCGCCACCGACACGGAGGCCTGTCTGAAGGTCTGGCAGCATGGCAGGCGGATGTTGCAGGATGCAACGTTGGATCTGGTGCTTCTGGATGAGTTGACCTATATGGTCAGCTTTGATTACCTGCCTCTCCAGGAGGTGATTGATGCACTACAGCAACGGCCTGCCCATCAGAGCGTCATTATTACCGGGCGAGGTTGCCATCGCGAACTGCTTGAGCTGGCGGATACGGTCAGTGAAATGCGCCCGGTTAAACATGCATTTGATGCCGGAATTCAGGCTCAGCAGGGAATTGACTGGTAAATATAGTGCATAAAAAAGGGCCCTCAGGCCCTTTTTATTCGCGAGACAGCTTACGGCTTGCCCTGCTGACGCTTTGAACCCGGACGGCGGCTGCCGCCGGGCTTCGCAGCTTTGGTGGTGGTCGTATGGCGTTTCACCGCACGACGGATCTGATTCGCTTTGGTACGGCGGCGATCTTTCTCAAGCGGTACTTTGCTGACGGTTTCTGCTTCCAGCCCGACCAGCTCGCGCAGATAGTTGGTTGGCTGCAGATCCAGCTCGGTGTAACCCCCGCGCGGCAGGCCTTTTGGCAGATCGATATCGCCGTAGCGGACGCGGATCAGACGGCTCACCTGCACACCCACCGCTTCCCACAGGCGACGAACCTCACGGTTGCGTCCTTCCGTCAGGGTAACGTTGTACCACTGGTTAATACCTTCACCGCCGGTAAATTTCAGGGTCTTAAATGCTGCCGGACCGTCTTCCAGCTGCACGCCACGGCTCAGCTGTTTGATTTTCTCGTCATCCACCTGGCCGAAAACGCGTACCGCATATTCACGCTCAACTTCGCGGCTCGGGTGCATCAGGCGATTTGCCAGCTCACCGTCAGTGGTGAACAGCAGCAGGCCGCAGGTGTTTACATCCAGACGGCCGACGGCAATCCAGCGCGCGCCACGCAGCTTAGGCAGACGATCGAACACCGTTGGGCGACCTTCCGGATCGCTGCGGGTGCACAGCTCGCCTTCCGGTTTGTAGTAGGCCAGAACGCGGCAAACTTCAGTAATGGATTCACTGACCGGCACAACGTGCCCGTCAATACGAATTTTCAGGGAACTGCTTGGCTCAACGCGGTCACCCAGCGTGGCCAGCTTGCCGTCAACGCTGACGCGTCCGGCGGAGATCATGGTTTCGATTTCACGACGGGAACCGTGCCCGGCACGTGCTAAAACTTTCTGTAACTTCTCGCTCATGGAGCTGCCTCTTTGTCGCCTTCCCAGGCGTCATGGTGAAAGCAAAATTTCTTTTGTTTTCAATAACTTATATTTAAATTCGGAGGATATTATACAGACTTTTACCCCCGCTGTAACCTGTTTGTTCGCAGGATGATGCCCTAATTTTAGCCTGGCTGAGCGGGAATTGCAGAAACGATCGCTCGCCATATTAAAAAATTTATTTACCGGCGCGCGATAAAGTTAAATCCCTTCACATAAAGATAAATAAAAAAACAGCCTTCAGGGTTTACCCCTCCGCTGAGATCTTATTTCCCTGCGTAAACCCCCTTAATTTAAGTCATTATTTATCGCCGGGAAAATAACGCTACAACCCACAAAATAAAAAACACTTAGTCATTTAAAAACATAAACATACAAGAAAAATTGCATTCAAATAAAAATTAAAAACAGTCTTAATGCCATGTTTGTTATTAGATATCATTGTTTTAAGAATGAATAATTACCCTTTAAAACACTTCAGCGAATAAGATTTTTCCAGGAAACAAACAGGTAGTCCCGTGATTTTCGTTTATCTCATCCTTGTTTCCCCTCCCTCGCAGAAATGATAGCGCGCTGACGTCGTTATTTCGTTTGTTATTAATCCGTCGGGTCATCACCCGGCACAGGACCACCCATGTCTTTAACGCGTAAAGGCGATAAACGACGTGGCTGACATGTGAATAAAATGGATATTAAAAAGTGTCTGCTGGCGCTGTCGCTGCTGGCGTTAACCGGTTGCTCCGTGGGTAGCTACAGCTACAGTCGCGAAGCGATGAAGCGGGTCGATATGAATTTTGTCGGCATCCCCACCATTCTTGGCGTCGGTGCGCTTGGTACCAGCATTCCGATTACGCCGGAATACAGCCTTACGGCAGCCCACGTGGCGCGCTGGACAATGCATCTGGTGAAGGCTTATCACCCTTACTGCGATCTGGCGATCATCCATCATAAAAATAACATGAAGAAGCTACCGGAGTTTCGCACCACCAAAGTGGGCGAACCAGTACGGATGTATGGTTACAGCTTCTTCTCAGCCATGCCGGTTGAATCATCCGGCAACAATCTGGCGATCACAGCAATCCGCAACGGCTGGAATAAAAAGCCCTGCGTAGCCATGGCATCGAACGCCGGGGCCGTTCAGGGCATGTCAGGGGGTGCGGTTTATCACAGTGATGACAGCATTGGCGGCGTGCTGGTCGGTTACAGCAGCGAAGTTAAAAACACCGCAACGCAGGAGACAAAATTGAAAGACGTGTCTCTCTATATCCCCTATCAGGTATTCCAGAAGTGGCTGGAGGAATCAACATCTTAACGCCTCCCGGAGAGAGGCAGGACAGGATTAACATCCTGCCTCAACGCTGCTAAAGGAATGGCTGAATATCACCCACACCTTCACGAACAACCACCGGTGAATCATCGGTCAGATCAATCACGGTTGTCGGCTGCTGTCCCAGGTAGCCACCGTGAATAATTAAATCGACCAGTTTGCCAATTTCATCCTGAATGGCTTCCGGGTCCGACTCGGTAAAATCATTGCCCGGGAGCATGAGCGAGGTCGACATCATCGGCTCGTTCAGCGCTTCCAGCAGGGCCAGCGCAATCGGATTCGACGGTACGCGCAGGCCGATGGTTTTACGTTTTTCACTCATCAGGCGGCGCGGAACTTCTTTCGTCGCCTTGAGGATAAAGGTGTAGTTGCCCGGCGTGTTGTTTTTGATTAGCCGAAACGCGGTGTTGTCGACGTGCGCATAGGTCGACAGTTCGGACAGATCGCGGCACATCAGGGTGAAGTTATGGTTGCCATCGAGTTGGCGAATGCGGCAGATACGCTCCATCGCATTCTTATCTTCCAGCTTACAGCCCAGCGCATAGCCGGAATCCGTTGGATAGACGATCACGCTGCCTTTATTCAACATCTCTACCGCCTGCTTGATCAGTCGCGGCTGCGGATTATCCGGGTGAATATAGAAAAACTGACTCATAGAAACCTCTTATCCGTACATCAGCAATGACATTGACGTCGCCTGCTTCAGGCTATTGCTTAACGATTTCTGGAAAACGCTGCCACACGGCATCAACACCGCCGGGTAGCCATAATTTTTTTCCCAACTCAATCCACGCGCAGGGCTGATGAAAATCAGACCCCTGCGATCCCGCCAGTTGATACTCCTGCGCGTATCGCGCCAGCTGCGTTCGTTCCTGCGGAGCCTGCTGACACTGCGCGACCTCCATCGCTTCACCGCCCTGTTCGCTGAAGTGGGCAATCAGGCGTTTCAGCCACTTGGCAGACAGCCCGTAGCGGCCCGGATGGGCCAGTACCGCACGACCACCAGAATCATGAATCGCATCAACGGCTTGTTTAATTGTACACCACTGCGGCGGAACGTAGCCGGTTTTACCGCGAGCCAGATAGTTTTTAAACACCTTCTGCATCGTGTCGGCTTTACCGGCGGCGATGAGAAAACGGGCAAAATGTCCGCGCGTCACCGCGCCGCCCTGAGCCAGCTCAAGGGCGGCTTCCAGTGCACCGGGTATCCCTGCTTTTTCCAGACGCTCAGCGATCATCCGCGCACGCGCCATCCGTCGTTCACCCTGTTCTGCCAGGAAGGTCACCAGTCCCGGATGGGTGATATCCACCCCCAGGCCAACAATATGGATCTCATGGTTCTCCCACAGCGACGACACCTCAACGCCAGCAATCAGCTGCAGCGGCAGCTGATGACGCTCAATAGCCTCACGCGCGGGCTGAACGCCGTCGGTGGTGTCATGGTCGGTGACGGCCAGCACGCCGACGCGATGTTCTACCGCGCGCAGCACCAGCTGCTCCGGGGTAAGTAACCCGTCAGATGCGGTGGTGTGACTGTGAAGATCGAAGATAGGAAAAGAACTGGTTGGTGTGGCTGCTACTGTCAAAACGGCTCCGGCATTGGCGGGAATATCGCAGCATGATAACGTCATTCCTTGCTAAGGGAAAAAGAGTATTGACTTTTTTTCCGCGTTCCAGTTAACTAGTACGCAAGTTCACGAACATAAGGTATCTGTATCATGTCATATTCACTCTCTCTGATGACTGGTTGGTGGCGCACTTCTCCCTGAACGGGCGATGTCGTCGTGCACGGTTACTACGTTGTGCAGATACTCAGGCCCGCTAAATGCGGGCTTTTTTTTGAGCAAAAAACAGAGATCAAACCATGTCGAATGCCAAACCTACAGTGAAGTTGATTACCGGCAATGCACCCTACCGCGAAGATCCAGCCGCCGTCTTCCACCAGCTCTGCGGCGCACGCTCCGAAACGCTGCTGCTGGAATCAGCGGATGTTGACAGCAAGCGTAACCTGAAAAGCCTGCTGATTGTCGACAGCGCCCTGCGCATCAGCGCGCTGGATAAAACCGTGCAGATTCAGGCTCTGTCTGAAAACGGCCGCGCCCTGCTGACGCTGCTGGATGCGGCTCTGCCTTCATCAGTGCAGAATCACGTTCGCCCCGATGGCCGTGAACTGGTCTTCCCGCACAATACCGAAATTCAGGATGAAGACTCTAACCTGCGTGCCCTGTCGGTGTTCGATGCCCTGCGCCTGATCCCGCAGCTGATCAACGTCCCGGCAGAAAATCGTGAAGCCATGCTGCTCGGCGGGCTGTTCGCCTACGACCTGGTCGCGGGCTTCGAATCGCTGCCGGCATTAAAGAACGAGCAGCGCTGCCCGGACTATTGCTTCTACCTGGCCGAGACGCTGCTGGTGATTGACCATCAGCAGCAAACCGCCCGCCTGCAGGCCAGCCTGTTTACCTCTTCTCCGGCCGAATTCATTCGCTTGCAGAGCCGCATCGAACAGCTGCACAGCCAGATGCTTCAGCCAGCACCGGCACTTCCGGTGCAGACCGTTGACGGCATGGCGCTGAGCGTCAGCCAGAGCGATGAAGACTACTGCCAGGTGGTTCGCCAGATGCAGGAAGCCATTCGCATTGGTGAAATCTTCCAGGTGGTGCCGTCACGCCGCTTCTCGCTGCCGTGCCCTTCACCACTGGCCGCCTACGATACGCTGAAAAACAGCAACCCCAGCCCGTACATGTTCTTTATGCAGGACCGCGATTTCAGCCTGTTCGGCGCATCGCCGGAAAGCTCACTGAAGTACGACGCGGAAAGCCGCCAGATTGAAATCTATCCGATTGCCGGTACGCGCCCACGCGGCCGCCACGCAGACGGTTCACTGGATCGCGATCTCGACAGCCGCATTGAGCTGGAAATGCGTACCGACCACAAAGAGCTGGCCGAACATCTGATGCTGGTGGACCTGGCACGTAACGATCTGGCACGCATCTGCGAACCCGGCAGCCGCTACGTGGCGGATTTGACCAAAGTGGACCGCTACACCTTCGTGATGCATCTGGTTTCTCGCGTCGTCGGCAAACTGCGTGGCGATATTGATGTGCTGCACGCCTACCGCGCCTGCATGAATATGGGCACCCTGAGCGGCGCGCCGAAAGTACGTGCCATGCAGCTGATTGCCAAAGCCGAGGGCACCCGTCGCGGCAGCTACGGCGGCGCGGTCGGCTACTTCACCGCCAGCGGCGACCTGGATACCTGCATTGTTATCCGCTCCGCGTGGGTGGAAGACGGCGTTGCTACCGTGCAGGCCGGTGCCGGTGTGGTTCTGGACTCGAACCCGCAGGCAGAAGCTGACGAAAGCCGTAATAAAGCCCGCGCCGTTCTGCGTGCGATTGCCACCGCTCACCACTGCCAGGAGATTTTCTGATGGCCGATATTCTGCTGCTCGATAACTTCGACTCCTTTACTTATAACCTCGTCGATCAGTTACGCACCTTTGGCCATCACGTGGTGGTTTATCGTAACAACGTTCCTGCCGCCACGCTGATTGCGCGCCTGCAGGAGATGGAAAACCCGGTATTGATGCTGTCACCCGGCCCTGGCGCACCGTCTGAAGCGGGCTGCATGCCGGAACTGCTGCAACAGCTGCGCGGACGCCTGCCGATCATCGGCATCTGTCTGGGCCACCAGGCGATTGTGGAAGCTTACGGCGGCCACGTCGGCCAGGCCGGTGAGATCCTGCATGGCAAAGCCTCGGCGATTACCCACGATAACGAAGGTATGTTCGCCGGTCTGAGCAACCCGCTGCCGGTGGCCCGCTACCACTCGCTGGTGGGCAGCAATATTCCTGACGGACTGACGGTTAACGCCACCTTTAATGGCATGGTGATGGCCGTTCGTGACGACGCACAGCGCGTCTGCGGCTTCCAGTTCCACCCTGAATCCATTCTCACCACCCAGGGGGCTCGCCTGCTGGAACAAACCCTTGCATGGGCGCTGGCGTAACCGAGGAGAAGCCTAATGAACACTATTCTGGAAAAATTATTTCAGGCCGAGATCCTGACTCAGGCGGAGAGCCACCAGCTGTTTTCCGCGATTATCACCGGACAGCTGGAACCGACTCAGCTGGCAGGCGCGCTGATTGCGATGAAGGTTCGCGGTGAGCATCCGCAGGAAATCGCCGGTGCAGCGACCGCCCTGCTGGAAGATGCCAAACCGTTCCCGCGCCCGGACTATGACTTTGCCGATATCGTCGGCACCGGCGGCGACGGCAGCAACAGCATTAATATCTCCACCGCCAGCGCCTTCGTGGCTGCAGCCTGTGGACTGAAGGTGGCCAAACACGGCAACCGCAGCGTGTCCAGTAAGTCGGGGTCCTCCGATCTGCTGGCCGCGTTCGGCATCAGTCTGGATTTGCCTGCGGAACAGGCACGCCAGGCGCTGGATGAACTTAACGTGTGCTTCCTGTTTGCACCGCAGTATCACAGCGGATTCCGCCACGCGATGCCGGTACGCCAGCAGCTGAAAACCCGCACCATCTTCAACGTGCTTGGTCCGCTGATTAACCCGGCACGGCCTCCGCTGGCGGTGATCGGCGTGTACAGCCCGGAGCTGGTGCTGCCGATTGCTCAGGCGCTGAAAGTATTAGGCTATCGCCGTGCGGCAGTGGTGCACGGCGGCGGCATGGATGAAGTGGCGCTGCACAGCGTCACCCACGTAGCCGAACTGCGTGAAGGTGAAATCACCAGCTACCAGCTGACCCCGGATGACTTTGGCCTGAGCTATCATCCGCAGGAGGCGCTGGCGGGGGGTTCCCCGGAAGAAAACCGTGACATTCTGGCGCGTTTACTCCAGGGTAAAGGCGAGCTGGCTCATGAAGAAGCCGTGGCGGCCAATGTCGCCCTGTTACTGAAGATTTTTGGCCATGAAGATTTGCGACAGAACGCTCAGCAGGCGCTGGAAACCATCCGCAGCGGCCAGGCTTATAAACATGTGGTCGCACTGGCAGCAAGAGGATAATCATGCAGCAGGAAACCGTACTGAATAAGATTGTTGCGGACAAAGCCATCTGGCTTGCCGCCCGTCAGCAGCAGCAGCCGCTGGCCTCATTCCAGAATGATATCGTTCCGTCTACCCGCAGCTTTTATGATGCGCTGAGCGGCACGCGCACGGTGTTCATTCTCGAATGTAAGAAAGCATCGCCATCTAAAGGGCTGATCCGCGATGATTTCGACCCGGCCACCATCGCCGGCGTCTATAAAGACTATGCCTCCGCCATTTCGGTGCTGACCGACGAGAAGTATTTCCAGGGCAGCTTTGATTTCCTGCCGATCGTCAGTTCGGTCGTGACCCAGCCGGTACTGTGCAAAGATTTTATTATCGACCCTTACCAGATTTACCTGGCCCGTTACCATCAGGCAGATGCCATTTTACTGATGCTTTCGGTGGTCAGCGATGAGCAGTATCGCCAGCTTTCCGCCGTGGCGCACAGTCTGAATATGGGCGTGCTGACCGAAGTGATCAGCGATGAAGAGCTGGAGCGCGCCACCGCTCTGGGGGCGAAAGTGGTGGGAATTAACAACCGCGACCTGCGCGATCTCTCGATTGATCTCGACCGCACCCGCCGCCTGGCGCCGAAAGTGGCGCACGGTGTGACGGTTATCAGCGAATCCGGAATTAACAGCTATGCCCAGGTGCGAGAGCTGAGCCATTTTGCTAACGGCTTCCTGATTGGCTCTGCGCTAATGGAAGAGGCCGATCTGGCCGCAGCGGTGCGCCGGGTGATTATCGGTGATAATAAAGTGTGCGGTCTGACCCGGCCACAGGACGCGCAAAGCGCGCTGGCAGCGGGGGCGATTTACGGTGGACTCATTTTTGCTGAAGGCTCACCGCGCAAAGTAGACCTGACCGTTGCGCGATCGGTGATTGCCGCTGCCGCACTGAAATATGTTGGCGTGTTCCGCAATCAGGCAGTGAGTGACGTTGTCACTACCGCCGGTGAACTGGGGCTGACAGCGGTACAGCTGCACGGCGACGAAGACCGTCAGTACGTCAGCCAGCTGCGCGACGCGCTGCCTGCCGAAGTGCAGATCTGGAAGGCATTCAGCATTCGCGACAGCCTGCCGCAGCGCGACTGGCCGCACGTTGATCGCTACGTGTTCGATCACGGTAACGGCGGCAGCGGTCAGTCATTCGACTGGTCACTGCTGCAGGGCCAGACGCTGAAAAACGTGCTGCTGGCCGGTGGACTGAGTGCTGATAACAGCGTTGAAGCTTCCCGCCTCGGCTGCGCCGGTCTGGACTTCAACTCCGGGGTAGAAAGCGCCCCCGGTATTAAAGATGCCGATAAAATCGCCTCGGTGTTTCAGACGCTGAAAGCCTACTGAAATAGCGAAATACTCAGGCCGGCACAATCATTTTTCGTCGGGCGCGATCCACGCCCGCGCAGAGAGAGAATAAAGAGACGCGATATGACCAAATTAAATCCCTATTTTGGCGAGTTTGGCGGCATGTATGTGCCGCAGATCCTGATGCCCGCACTGCGACAGCTGGAAGACGCTTTTATCAGCGCCCAGAGCGACCCGGAATTCCAGGCTGAATTTACCGGCCTGCTGAAAAACTATGCCGGTCGCCCTACCGCGCTGACGCTGTGTAACAACCTGACCAAAGGTACGAAAACTCGCCTGTACCTGAAGCGCGAAGACCTGCTGCACGGCGGCGCGCACAAAACCAACCAGGTGCTGGGCCAGGCTCTGCTGGCCAAGCGCATGGGTAAAAAAGAAATTATTGCTGAAACCGGCGCCGGACAGCACGGTGTGGCTTCAGCGCTGGCCAGCGCCCTGCTCGGCCTGAAGTGCCGCATCTACATGGGTGCAAAGGACATTGAGCGCCAGTCGCCGAACGTTTTCCGCATGCGTCTGATGGGTGCAGAAGTGATCCCGGTGCACAGCGGTTCGTCGACGCTGAAAGATGCCTGTAACGAGGCGCTGCGCGACTGGTCCGGCAGCTATGAAACCGCTCACTATATGTTGGGCACCGCGGCCGGTCCGCATCCGTTCCCGACTATCGTTCGCGAGTTCCAGCGCATGATTGGCGAAGAGACCAAAGCGCAGATTCTGGAGCAGGAAGGTCGCCTGCCGGATGCAGTGATTGCCTGCGTCGGCGGCGGTTCGAATGCGATTGGGATGTTTGCCGACTTTATTGATGAAACCAGCGTGGGTCTGATCGGCGTGGAACCGGCAGGTCACGGCATTGAATCCGGCGAGCACGGCGCGCCACTGAAGCATGGCCGCGTAGGCATCTATTTCGGCATGAAAGCGCCAATGATGCAAACCGAAGACGGCCAGATTGAGGAGTCCTACTCCATTTCTGCCGGGCTGGATTTCCCATCCGTCGGGCCTCAGCATGCCTATCTGAACAGCATTGGTCGCGCGGATTATGTTTCGATTACCGACGATGAAGCGCTGGAGGCTTTCCAGGCCCTCTGCCGCAATGAGGGGATTATCCCGGCTCTGGAATCGTCACACGCCCTCGCCCATGCCTTAAAAATGATCCGCGAGAACCCGGAGAAAGAGCAGTTGCTGGTAGTGAACCTCTCCGGCCGCGGCGACAAAGACATATTCACCGTACATGACATTTTCAGCGCCAGGGGAGAAATCTGATGGAACGTTACGATCGTTGTTTTAAGCGCCTGGCAGAACGTAAAGAGGGTGCATTTGTTCCCTTCGTCACGCTGGGCGATCCCACCCCGGAGCTGTCGCTGCAAATTATTGACGCCCTGGTTGCCGGCGGTGCGGATGCGCTTGAGCTGGGTATCCCGTTCTCCGATCCGCTGGCCGACGGCCCGACGATTCAGAACGCCACCCTGCGTGCCTTTGCCGCAGGGGTAACGCCAGCGCAGTGTTTTGAGATGCTGGCGGCCATCCGTCAGAAATACCCGGAGCTGCCGATCGGCCTGCTGATGTATGCCAACCTGGTATTTTCCAACGGCATCGATAACTTCTATGCCCGCTGCCAGGAAGTGGGCGTTGATTCAGTACTGGTCGCGGATGTACCGATTGAAGAATCTGCGCCGTTCCGCCAGTCCGCCATGCGTCACAACGTCGCGCCGATCTTTATCTGCCCGCCAAACGCTGAAGACGATCTGCTGCGTGAAATCGCTTCACACGGCCGGGGCTATACCTACCTGCTATCCCGCGCCGGAGTCACCGGTTCTGAAACCCGTGCGAATCTGCCGCTGAAGCATTTGATCGACAAGCTGAAAGAGTATCATGCTGCCCCACCGCTGCAGGGGTTTGGTATTTCAGAAGCGTCGCAGGTTGAGGAAGCGATTCGTGCCGGGGCTGCCGGGGCGATTTCTGGTTCAGCTATCGTCAAAATTATCGAACAGCACCACAAAAACCCGTCGGTGATGCTGACCGAACTGACCGCTTTTGTCAGTAAACTGAAAGCCGGAACGCGCCAGTAATCCTTTCCTGAAACGGTGCCTTATCTGACGGATAAGGCATTATTTCCTTTCTATTTTTAACATTCTGAACTTGCAGAAACATCATCCGTACCTAAGAATTAGTTATCGCCGCCTTTTCAGCGGTTTAAACCTGGACAGGGAGAAATGCAATGAAGCTGTTGAAAACGATATCAGGAACGATTGCCGCTGCCGTAGTTGCACTGAGCGTTAGCGCCTGCGCACCGACCGCAACGCAGGAGGGAACCGGTGGCTATATTGACGATACGGTGATTACCACCAAGGTGAAGGGCGAACTGCTGCACGACCAGTCTCTGAAATCCACCGCTATCAGCGTGGAAACCTTCAAGGGGCGTGTACAGCTGAGTGGCTTTATCAGCTCGCCGCAGATGGCAAACCGGGCGGTTGAAATCACGCGCGGCGTGGCAGGTGTGAAATCAGTAGTGAATAACCTGCAAATTAAGTAACGGTGCAGAGAGCGAAAAAAGGCGCGAGATTCGCGCCTTTTTTCGTTGAGCGGGCTTAGAAGCGGTAGCCAGCGCCAAAGAAGAACACGAACGGGTTAACGTGGGTGTCAATGCTCTGACGCTCTTCCCCGGCGTTAAAGCGTACTTTGGTGTTGATGTCGATGTACCACAGTGAGGCGTTAAGCATCCAGTCCGGGGTCAGCTGGTAGTCGAGGCCAACCTGACCCGCAACGCCCCAGGTATTTTTCACGCTAAGATTGCTCAGGCCCGCATCGCGACCGGTCTGATTGAAATCGGTGTTGTAAAACATCGTGTAGTTCACACCCACGCCGGCATAAGGCTGCCATTTGCTGGTGTTACCCATAAAGTACCACTGTGCCATCAGCGTTGGCGGCAGCTGGTGCACGGTCGCCAGTGTACCGGTGGCACGCAGCCCGACTTTGTGGCGGAACGGCGTCGCACCGAGAAGCTCAATACCGATATGGTCAGTAGCCATATAGGTAAAGGTCAGCCCCAGCTGCGTGTTGTTGTTAATGTCGAATTCGCCAAGGCCCAGGACGTTATCGGAACCGCCTGTAGGCCGCACGGTGGCGGAACCCGCGCGCATAAAGAAATCCCCTGCTTCATGTGCCGATGCGGCGACCGGTAACAAGGTGACGACAGCCAGCGCTAATGCTCTCAGTTTCATGACCACTCCTTTTAAATTTAAAATTGTGTGTAAACATCTGTGTCCTACTGCGAGGACTTGTGCGATATCAGGACACATATTTACGCTGATTTACTGGAAAGGTCATGCGAATCATTTTTTTCATTCTTCTTATAAAACAATGGCTTGATTTAGATCAATTTCCCACGATTTCGGTATTCGAAAAATCCGATTGACCATTTTTTTTGGAAGCCTTAGCTTTCTATTCTCCTTCAATGTGATTTTGGTTCGAAGCCTCAGGAGGGGCGGGTAATCAGATGAGCGATACTCTTAATCCTTGTGTCAGTTGCGGCGCGTGCTGCGGTACGTTTCGCGTTTCATTTTACTGGTCAGAAGCTGAAGACGGCGGCGGCGTTGTGCCGGTTGATCTGACCGAACCCCTCAACCTTTTTATGCGCAATATGCGCGGTACCAACGATCGCGCTCCTCGCTGCGTGGCTTTACAGGGCGAGATTGGCAGCTGCGTCTCCTGCGGTATTTATGAGCAGCGGCCGACACCCTGCCGGGAGTTTGATATGTCCGGTGAAAATGGCATTTATAATGAAGCCTGTGACCGTGCGCGGGCAAAATATGGCCTGCCGCCCCTGTTTACCCCGGTAAAACCTTCTTTAATCGAAAGTTATGTCAATCTGAGTGCCAGCACCCTACAGGAACATGTACAATCTCCCGGTCTATAAAATCGGCTTTTCAAGGAGTTTACATGTCTATCACGGCGGCTTCGCTATACCGTGACACGGGGAATTTTTTCCGCCATCAGATCCTGACCATTGTGCTGATGGCACTGCTGACCTCGTTTATTTCCGTGCTGATAGGTCACGGGCTGACGCCGGATGCCGATCAGATGTCGATCCTGAATGATGGTGCAGCCGGTTCAGCCACCAGCCTGATGGAGATGGTGCAGAATATGTCGCCGGAGCAGCAGCAGGTTCTGCTGCGGGCTTCTGCGGCAGGAACGTTTGCAGCGCTGATTGGCAATACCCTGCTACTGGGTGGAATGCTGAGTCTGATCCCGATGGCATCTGCCGGCCAGCACGTCAGCGCCCTGCGCGCTATTGGTGCGTCCGCGCCGAAGCTGCTGTCGCTGCTGCTGCTGACGTTCTTAATGACGCTGGTTATCCAGCTGGGCTTTATGGTGCTGGTGGTGCCGGGTTTATTGCTGGCAGTGACGCTTTCACTGTCGCCGATGCTGCTGGTGAATGAGAAGGTTGGCGTGTTTGGCGCCATGCGCGGCAGTATGCGCCTGGCCTGGGGGCATATGAAGCTGGTCGCTCCGGCGGTGCTTTTGTGGATCGTTGCCAAGCTGATCGTGCTGCTGATGGCATCATCCATGACCGTGCTGCCGGCAAACGTTGCCTCGGTGCTGCTAAACGGGTTGAGCAACCTTGTTTCAGCGCTGTTGATTATTTACCTGTCCCGCTTATATATGTTGTTACGCTAATTAACCATGAATGCCTCGACAGAGGCATTCACTGGATGATTTCATTACGTACTGGTCTGATACTGGAAGCCGCTATGAAGCAGTTACTCGACTTTCTTCCCCTCGTGGTCTTTTTCGTTTTTTATAAACTGTACGATATTTTTGTCGCCTCCGGCGCGCTGATCGTCGCCTCTGCCGTCGCCCTGGCCGCAGGCTGGGTTATCTACCGTAAAGTAGAAAAAATGAGCCTGGTGACCTTTGCGCTGGTCGCGGTGTTCGGAACATTAACGATTGCTCTGCATAATCCTGACTTCATCAAGTGGAAAGTGACGATTATCTACGGTCTGTTCACCCTTGCCCTGCTGTTCAGCCAGTGGTTTATGGAAAAACCGTTAATCCAGAGAATGCTGGGCAAAGAGATCCAGCTGCCTGCATTCGCATGGCGTCGTCTGAATATTGCCTGGGCGCTGTTCTTCTTCGTCTGCGGCCTGGCAAATATCTACGTTGCCTTCTGGCTTTCTCAGGACACCTGGATGAACTTTAAAGTGTTTGGCCTGAGTGCGTTGACCCTGCTGTTTACGCTGCTGAGCGGCATCTATATCTACCGTCTGATGCCGCAGCAGGAAGAAAAATAACGGAAGCAAAACAATGAGCGAACAACAACGCGTGCCGCAGGGCGAGATGGTGCTGCGCACCCTCGCTATGCCTGCGGATACTAACGCCAACGGCGATATTTTCGGCGGCTGGCTGATGTCGCAGATGGATATGGGCGGTGCTATTCTGGCGAAGGAGATCGCCGAAGGTCGCGTGGTAACGGTACGCGCGGACGGAATGACCTTTTTAAAACCGGTAGCCGTGGGTGACGTGGTGAGCTGCCACGCCCGCTGCATCCGTACCGGCACCAGTTCCATCACCATAAACATCGAAGTGTGGATTAAAAAGGTCTCTTCAGAGCCGATTGGTCAGCGCTACTGCACCACTGAAGCGGTATTTATCTACGTTGCGGTTGATCCGGAAGGTAAACCTCGGCCGCTTCCTGCAGATAAAATCAACTTCACCGCAGAAGGCTGATTTATCTCCTGCCGTCCCGGAGCGGGCCTGAACCGGCTCACTTCCCGGGCAGGGGATTTAACTTGATAAAAAAAGGGCTTTCGCCCTTTTTTTATTCGATGCTACTGCCGCCGTCGATTTTGAACACGATGTTCATGGTGACATCTTTGCCCGGCTTGTTCGGCTCATAGCGCCATCTGCGCATCGCCTGTTTGACTTCACGCTCAAACATGTTGCGCGGCTCGGCGGAAAGAATACGCACGTTATCGACCTGGCCTGAACTGTCAACATCAAACTGTACGCGAACGCGTCCTTCTACACGCAGGGCAAAGGCACGCTGCGGATAGGCCGGCTTGCTCTGGTTTAGCGCGCGTGGACCGCTGGAAACGGCCGTAGACGGCGCCTGAGACAGCTTCGGCGCGGTGGACGGCTTAGGCGGCTGCGGATTGGTTACCGGCTGAGCCTGGCGCGTCTCCTGTGGCTTAACCTCTTTCTTCGGCTTCACCACCTCTTTCTTCACCGGCTTCGGTTTAGGTTTAGGTTTCGGCTTTGGTTCAGGCTTAGGAATCGGCACCGGTTCAGGAATCGGCGGCTCCGGAACGGGTTCAGGCTCCGGTTCTGGCTCCGGTTCCGGCTCAACCTGCGGCGGCACCGGTTCAGGTTCTGGCTGCACTTCCGGTGCGACCAGCGAGACACTGATAGGCTGAGACGCTTTTGGCATATCAACCACCTGGTGAAATGAAGCGTAAAGCAGAGCTGCGATAACCGAGCCGTGCAGTACAACTGAAATCAGCAGAGGCAAAGGAGCGCGGCGTGGTAGTGATGTTGTCAGCGTCGTCATAATCTTTCTGGTCAAAATGTGAAGCACCGAGTTTAAATGCAAATAGCAATCAGTTTCAACAACCTCTCACGGCTTATCCGCGATTTCCCGCTTATAGTTTAACAAACTGACCTTTATCAAGGGCGAATTATCTTTTAATTGCACAAAAGTTAACGATCACTTAACGTGATGCCCGAATCTCAATTCCCGACAGGAGTGCTTAAAGGTGCTTTATGTAATTTACGCTGAAGATCACGCGGATTCTCTGGAAAAACGCACGGCGGTTCGCCCTGCCCACCTCGCTCGTTTGCAGCTTTTACGTGATGAAGGACGTTTGATCGTTGCCGGTCCGATGCCGGCTGTAGACAGCAATGAACCCGGCGTGGCTGGCTTTACCGGCTCAACGGTGATTGCCGAATTTCCTTCGCTGGAAGCGGCACAGTCCTGGGCTCAGGATGACCCTTATATCGCCGCCGGCGTGTATAAGCAGGTTACCGTTAAACCATTCAAAAAAGTGTTCTGATTAAAATCATAATTATTTTATTTCAATAACTTACATTTACACCAGAGAGCAGATTTAAGGTTGTAGTACTTAAATGAGTACACATGATTTTTTCTGCTCACATTCATAGTCGCAATAAGTGTTAGACAGTACGGGCCATAATGGCTGCGAAATCCGCATCCATGGGAAGCTGTAACCGTATAATCTCAATCTCGTCCGTTGCAAGATTCGCCTACTAACTCCTGCAACAAAAGACAAAAACTTACAGAACCGCTCTTTGTATACCAGTAATGATTGTTTATCATCAGCGAGTCTGCTCCTTACTGGCCCACTATGCGTAATCGTCAACGTCTTGCTAAATGGTTTCTGATTATAACCTGTCTGTCGCTGGCTATTTGCCTCGTACAGCGTGTTGTATATCTTCACCATTTTTTTCATCCCGTCGATTACCTGACCACAACATCACTGGTTGCCGATACCGGTAAGGACGTGTCAGAAAGCCAGCTTGGCCCTTCCCCCTGTCAACTCAGTGGCTGTTCACTGCTGAATGCTCAGCCCTTGTTCTTTGACGGTGCTTTACCCGCAGTAATTCTGTTCCTTGCCCTGCTGCAACTGTTTATTGAGCTTCGCCATCTGGCGTTCAGAGACGAACCTGTTCGGGCACCCCCGCTACGTATCCATCTCATAAACTGCGTTTTCCGGGAATAAAAAAACCGTTACCCAACGGAAAATTTTTTTATTTTTGGAGAAAAAACATGCTTAACCTCTTCAGGGGATCTCTCTTCCTGTTGTTGTCGTTTATGGGCGTAGCTCAGGCGGCGGATACAGGATGGCTGAGCTCCCCACAAAACGATCATGCCCGGGTGCGATTCCAGGCACAAAAACAGAACGGTCATATCAATGCACTGCTGTTTATCGATTTGCAACCCGGCTGGAAGACCTACTGGCGATCGCCAGGGGAAGGCGGCGTCGCCCCCGTTATCAACTGGCAGAATGGCGTACAGGCACGCTGGTACTGGCCTGTACCATCACGCTTTGAGGTATCAGGGCTAACCACCCAGGGATATCATCAGCAGGTCATTATTCCGCTTGTCATCAACGGCGATAAGCAGGACATACTGGACGGCACGCTTACTTTATCGACCTGTAGCAACGTTTGCCTGCTGACTGATTACCGGCTGCATGTTGATTTCATTCAGCCTGACGATGCAGATTTCCAGCAGAACTTCAGCCGGGCCATGGACACGATTCCCTCTGAAAAGGGAATTACAGGCAATGTATCCGCTTATCAGGAGAACGGCTCGCTGGTTATCACCGCGACCCGGCAGAATGGCTGGGAAAAACCGGATCTCTTTTTCGACCCGCTGGAAGGCGGCTTTCTGCCCGGTAATCCCACCATTCAAAGTGTGGATAAAACCCTTAAAGTCGTGGTTCCGGTGACTGATGAGTGGGGGGATACGCCAAAGAGTCTGGCAGGAAGGAGGCTGTCTTTCGTACTGACCAACGGCGATAAAGCGCAGCAGGTCACTCTGAACGTCGGTTCTGGCCAACCGCCATCCAGTCTAAAGGACAACGCCGCGCCCGAAAAAAACAGAGCAGCCACGTACAGGATGATCGTTTTCGCGTTCATTGGCGGTCTGATACTCAACCTGATGCCCTGCGTGCTGCCGGTCATGGGGATGAAGCTGAATTCCTTACTTCACCATCAGCATGCTCCAGGTCAGACCCGGCTGCGCTTTCTGGCCACCAGCGCCGGTATTATGACATCGTTTGCCCTACTCGCTGCCATGCTGACGCTGCTCAGGATCACCGGCTCTTCACTGGGCTGGGGGATACAGTTTCAAAATCCCTGGTTTATCGGCATGATGGTGACTGTGACCTTTATCTTCTCACTGAATTTGTTCGGTATTTTCGAGCTGCTGCTGCCCTCATCAGTCGTTAACCGTATGGCCTCAGCAGGAGGCAATGGGCCGATCGGGAGTTTCTTTGAGGGGGTATTCGCAACGCTACTTGCTACGCCCTGCTCCGCACCGTTTTTGGGAACGGCAGTGGCATTCGCGCTGGGAGCGCCTCTGCAACAGCTCTGGTTGATATTCATGGTACTGGGGCTGGGGATGAGCCTGCCCTGGGTGCTGGTTGCCCTGATCCCTGCCACGCTGAAATGGCTTCCACGCCCTGGCCGCTGGATGAATACGCTTAAAAATCTGCTGGGTGTGATGATGCTGGCTTCGAGCCTCTGGCTGGCCTCACTACTCAGTGTTCATCTTGGAGAAGGCATCAGTACGGCTCTTACTCTGCTACTGACGGCTATTGCAATGGGCATCATGCTGCGAGCAAGCCGGGGATGCCTGTCGGCGTACTGGTTGGTCAGCATCGCGCTGGCGATTTTTGCCGGATATCAGATTCATACTCTGTTGCTCAGGGAACCACGCACGGCCACAGAAAGCACTGACGGATATATTCACTGGCAGCCGCTTAGCGAAGAGACCCTTCAACAATCGCTCGCTGAAGGTAAGCGGGTGTTTGTTGATATTTCCGCCGACTGGTGTGTCACCTGCAAGGTCAATGAGCATCGCGTACTGAATCAACCCGAGATTATCACTGCGTTAAATCAGTCAGATGTGGTAGCTCTTCGCGGCGACTGGAGCAAACCCTCCGAGCTAATTTCCACGTTCCTGCATCAAAGAAACAGCTATGCCATCCCCTTCAATCAGGTCTATGGCCCTTCCATGGTCAAGGGGGAAATTCTTCCGCCTCTGCTGGATAAAGCCACGGTTCTCAATACTCTGAATAATGCAAAAGGTTAATTTTCAATGAAAAAGACACTTCTTACTTTGATACTACTGGCGGCTTCACTGCAGGCTAGTGCCGCACCGGCATTTAATGCAGATCAGGAAGCCCGCATACAGCAGCTGGTCAAGGAAACACTGCTGAATCATCCTGAGATCCTTGCCGAAGTAGCTGAAAAACTCGATAGGCAAAATGCCCGTACCAGCCAACAGCAGATGGAGCAGGTTATTGCCGATAATAAAGAGTTCCTTTTCAACGATCCCAATTCACCCCGTATTGGCGCAAAACATCCCAAACTGACGCTGGTCGTTTTTACGGATTACAACTGCCCGTATTGCAAAAAATTTGATCCCTATATGGAGCAGATCGTCAAAAAGTATCCGGATGTCGCCGTAGTGATGAAGTTTCTTCCTTACCGTTCTGAAAGTTCGGTCACTGCCGCGCGGGATGCCTTGACGTTATGGCGTACTCATCCTGAACAGTTCTTGAAATTCAACGATATTCTGATGGCTAAAAAAGGGTATCACGATGATAAAAGTATCGAACAAGCTAAACAGAAAGCCGGAGTGACAGTTACCGAAGCAGACGCTGAAAGTATGGAAACCATCAAGCAAAGCCTGTCTGTGGCTGCGAAACTGGATATTCAGGGAACACCCGCTACCTTGATTGGCCACCAAATGCTTTCCGGATGGGTTCCCTTCTAACAGCTTGACGTGATGGTCAGCGATGCGCTGAAAGAACACTAATCCCAAGGGGTCGCGAGGCCCCGTTAATGAGGTATAGCAATGAAATATTGGACTTTTCTTTCAATGTGGATTCTTCCTGGCCTGGCTTATTCTGCCGAAGCACTGCCGCCGGTGGTCAAAACCTTCAGCGACCAGCAGGGCATCAAAATCGTCAAAAAGATCGACGCCCCCGGCGGCCTACAGGGCTGGGTGGGCCAGTATCAGGATATGGGTGTATCGCTGTTTCTGACGCCCGACGGTAAGCACGTTATTTCCGGTTATCTGTATGACGACAAGGGGAAAAACCTCAGCGAAGGCTATTTCCAGCAGGCGATCTACGTTCCTATGGGCCGCGAGATGTGGAAAACGCTGAACGCGGCGCATCCGATCAAAGAAGGACCGGATTCCGCAGCCAGAAAAGTGATTGTTTTCGCCGATCCGTTCTGCCCTTACTGTAAGCAGTTCTGGTCTGCGGCTCAGCCGTGGGTGGATGCCGGTAAGGTGCAGCTGAATACGCTGCTGGTGGCGTTCCTCAACCCGCAGAGCGGCAGATATGCCACGGCGATACTCAACGCGGCGGACCCGGTACAGGCGTGGAAGGAGTACGAGCTGTCCGGTGGTAAAAAGCTGCCGAAGTTTGACGGTGCCACACCGCGTGAGACGTTTAATTTGCTCCAGCGACATCAGAAGCTGATGGACGATCTCGGTGCCAGCGCTACCCCGGCCATTTATTATATGAATGATAAAAATGAGCTACAGCAGGTTGTGGGTATGCCTGATGAGAAACAGATGGCGGAGATGTTCGGGCCCAAACCCTGACGAGAGTGCGCGTTCGGGCAACCCGGGATAAGTCTGTGCCGGGTTGCCCGCTAAGCCGGAGGTGGGCCTGGCCTCACACGGTGTTCAACAGATGATGAACGGGAGAATCGCGCAAACGGCTTCACGCTGACAACCTGGCGTGAAGCATACCCCTATTGCCGGGATATGCTCTCTGGCAACAGGCCCCCCGGTCAGGGAATCTGGGTGATAAACAGAATTGAGCGGCGCTGCTGCTGGCTCACCTGGTGACGGAAGGAGTGCATACGCCCGTAGCGGCGCGACTGTCCTTCTAACCAGCGCGCCCTGCGACGCTGAACCTGACGCATCATGCGCCAGCGCGCAACTTCATTTCTGCTCCGTTTCATTACACCCTCGGTCTGATATCTGTCGCTTCAAATGTAGCCAAAAATCTCGCGCAGTATTATAGACCTTTCTGTTCCCCGACCAGGTCCGATCTCTTTGCTGTTGAAAATTTCCTTAAAGGTTTCCAGAGTTGCCATCAACACGTAAACTTCCTCTTAACTCGAGCGTGAACAGGACTTCCACTTAATGACCACTTTTTACACCGTGATGAGCTGGCTGCTGGTTTTTGGATACTGGTTACTGATTGCCAGCGTCACGCTGCGCATTCTGATGAAGCGTCGCGCGGTGCCCTCTGCGATGGCATGGCTGCTGATTATTTATATCCTGCCGCTGGTCGGGATTATTGCCTACCTCTCATTTGGTGAACTGCATCTTGGCAAGCGCCGCGCTGAACGGGCACGAACCATGTGGCCATCAACCGCACGCTGGCTGAAAGAATTGAAGTCCAGTCAGCATATTTTCGCCGACAGCAACAGTGACGTTGCGCGATCGCTGTTTCAGCTGTGTGAAAATCGCCAGGGTATTGCCGGGGTAAAAGGCAATCAGCTTCAGCTGCTGACCAACAGTGACGACACGATGAAGGCGCTGATCCGCGATATTCAGCTGGCCCGCCACAATATCGAGATGGTGTTTTATATCTGGCAGCCCGGCGGTATGGCGGATGAAGTGGCAGAATCACTGATGGCCGCCGCGCGACGTGGCGTACACTGCCGGCTGATGCTCGATTCCGCCGGCAGCGTGGCCTTTTTCCGCAGCCCGTGGGTGGCAATGATGCGCAACGCCGGGATCGATGTGGTGGAAGCGCTCAAGGTCAGCCTGCTGCGCGTATTCCTGCGCCGTATGGACCTGCGCCAGCATCGTAAAGTGGTGCTGATTGATAACTATATTGCCTATACCGGCAGCATGAACCTCGTCGATCCTCGCTTCTTTAAGCAGGATGCCGGAGTCGGTCAATGGGTGGACCTGATGGCGCGCATGGAGGGACCGGTGGCGACCACCATGGGCATCGTCTACTCCTGCGACTGGGAGATTGAAACCGGCAAGCGTATTCTGCCGCCGCCGCCGGACGGCAATATCATGCCGTTTGAGCAGGAGAGCGGCCACACCATTCAGGTTGTCGCTTCCGGCCCAGGCTTTCCTGAGGATATGATCCACCAGGCGCTGCTGACCGCTATTTATTCAGCGCGGGAGCAGCTGGTGATGACCACGCCTTATCTGGTGCCCAGCGACGACCTGCTGCACGCCATCTGCACCGCCGCGTTTCGCGGGGTTGACGTCAGTATTATCGTTCCGCGCCACAACGATTCGATGCTGGTTGGCTGGGCGAGCCGCTCTTTCTTTAGCGAACTGCTGGAAGCGGGCGTTAAAATTTACCAGTTTGAAGGTGGGCTGCTGCATACCAAAAGCGTGCTGGTTGACGGTCAGCTAAGCCTGGTTGGCACGGTTAATCTGGATATGCGCAGCCTGTGGCTGAATTTTGAAATCACGCTGGTGATCGATGACGACGGTTTCGGCGGCGATCTGGCTCGCGTACAGGACGATTATATCGCCCGCTCCCGCCTGGTTGATGCCCAGCGCTGGTCGCGCCGTGCTTACTGGAAGCGTATCGTTGAACGACTGTTTTACTTCTTCAGTCCATTGCTGTAAAACGAGCGGAATTGAAATACGACATCGCCCGTCGGCGGAACAGGAAATAGTATGGATTTAAATAACCGTCTTACCGAAGATGAAACTCTGGAACAGGCTTATGATATTTTCCTTGAGCTGGCCGTGGATAATCTCGACCAGGCCGATGTGATTTTATTTAACCTGCAGTTTGAGGAACGCGGCGGCGCGGAGCTGTACGATCCTGCCGAAGACTGGGCTGAACACGTCGATTTTGACCTCAATCCTGACTTCTTCTCTGAGGTGGTGATCGGTCTTGGCGACGCTGATGGTGAACCGATTACTGACGTTTTCGCCCGCGTGCTGCTCTGCCGGGAGAAAGACCACAAGCTCTGCCACATTCTGTGGAAAGAGTAATACCGTCAAACGGCCCGATTTAATCGGGCTTTTTTTCGTCCCGATCTGCCGGCAGGTCCGAGCCACAGTTTTTGCAAAAATGCGCATCATTTTCATGCCCGGACTCCTTACAGTGCGAGCATATACGTTGTTTTCGCCGCCGCTGCATCACTTCGGTCATGTAAGAGCTCATCACCCCGGTCGGAATAGCGATCAGCGAGTAGCCCAGCAGGATCAATATCGATGAAACGATGCGGCCCAGTCCGGTATGCGGCGTGATATCCCCGTAGCCAACGGTGGTTAGCGTGACGGTCGCCCAGTAGAGCGAGACCGGCAGGCTGGTGAATCCGTGTTCAGGTCCTTCAATCACATACATCAGCCCACCAAACAGGCACAGCAGGATTATCAGCACGCCAAAAAACAGCATCAGCTTTTTACGTGCGCTGTACAGGCTGTCCCACATGACGCTGGCAGAGCCGATATAGCGCAGCAGTTTGATTAATCGCAACAGCCGCAGCACGCGAAGCAGGCGCAGGGCCATCATGTATTGCAGGGCGATTCCCGGCCATAAAAAGTAGATGTACAGCGGCAGCGCGGTAATCAAATCAACAACGCCAAAAAAACTGAACGCGTAGCGCAGCGGATGGCGTGAGGTTATCAGGCGCAGCAGATATTCGAGGCTAAAAATGGCGGTAAAGAGATACTCGAGCAGCATGAACAGTGAGATTTCAGCATCAGTCTTGACTATCACATCGGGTGTCCCGGACTCCACAAACACCAGTATCACGCTAATCAACGATGATAAAATCCAAAAACGTTCAGCGTAGTGACCGCTGCGGGTATGACTATCGAACAGCGCCGCATAAATTCGACCGCGCAATCCCTGGCAGTAATCCGGCACACAACCTCCTGCAATCCTTTACGATGCGCTATTACTAGGGTCCTCCAGAGATAAGATCAAGCATTAACCCAGGGCGTAAAAAAAACCCGCATTGAAAGTTCAAAACGGGTTTTGGTATGCAGAGCTCGGCGATCCCTTACATCGGATCAACCTTCAGACAGGACACCGCATGGCGGAAACTGCCCTCAAGCAGCGGCCGGGTTTGGGCACACTCCGGCCCGGCAATCGGGCAGCGGGTGCGGAATACACAGCCCGAAGGCGGATTGATCGGCGACGGCAGCTCGCCGTCCAGCAGCTGGATGACTTTGTTTTTCTCCAGATCGGGATCGGGGATCGGTACGGCAGACATCAGCGCGCGGGTGTAGGGGTGCTGCGGATTCTGATAAACCTGGTCGTAGGTACCCAGCTCAACCGCGTGCCCTAAATACATCACCAGTACGCGATCGGAGATGTGTTTCACCACCGCCAGATCGTGAGCAATAAAGATCAACGACAGTCCCATTTCTCGCTGCAGCTGTTGCAGCAGGTTAACCACCTGCGCCTGAATTGACACATCCAGTGCCGATACCGGCTCGTCGCAAATTATCAGCTTCGGCTCAAGGATCAGTGCACGGGCAATACCGATACGCTGGCACTGACCGCCGGAGAACTCGTGCGGGTAGCGGTTAATCAGGTTAGGCAGCAGCCCCACCTTCAGCATCATCGCCTTAACGCGATCCTTCACTTCCTGCCGCGCCATTTTCGGGTGATAGGTGCGCAGCGGCTCAGCGATAATTTCGCCGATGGTCATACGGGGATTCAGCGAGGCCAGCGGGTCCTGGAATATCATCTGAATGTCGCTGCGTGCTGCGCGCCATTCATCCGCCGTTTGCCCCAACAGGTCACGGCCCAGCCAGGCTACGCGGCCTTCGGTGGCTTTCACCAGCCCGATAATTGCCCGCGCCAGCGTCGATTTCCCGCAGCCTGACTCACCCACTACGCCGAGGGTTTCCCCTTCGTACAGCCGCAGGCTAACGCCATCCACCGCCTTCAGCGTTTTTGGCGGCTGCCAGAACCATTGACGCCCATCTTTGATGTCGAAGTGCACCTTCAGATCGGCGATTTCCAGCAGAACTTTCTTTTCAGCAACCGTTGTCATACCAGCTCCTCCACCGGTTTGAAGCAGGCGCGCAGGCGCCCTTCACCAAATCCCGTCAGCGGCGGCGCAGTGCGGCAGATTTCCATCGCATGCGGGCAGCGAGGCTGGAACGGGCAGCCCTTTGGCAGGCGCAGCAGATTAGGTGGATTGCCAGGAATAGTCATCAGGGTATCGCCCTCTTCGCCATCGAGGCGCGGAACGGCATTCAGCAAACCAATCGAGTAAGGATGAGAAGGATGATAGAAGACATCGCGCGCGTTGCCGTATTCCATCGTGCGCCCGGCGTACATCACCAGTACCCGATCGCAGATCCCGGCCACCACGCCCAGATCGTGGGTGATCATAATAATCGCGGTATTAAACTCCCGCTTCAGCTCGTTTAACAGCGTCATGATCTGCGCCTGCACGGTCACATCCAGCGCGGTGGTTGGTTCATCTGCGATGAGCAGTTTTGGCCGGCACAGCAGCGCCATGGCAATCATCACGCGCTGGCGCATCCCACCGGAAAACTCATGCGGAAACATCTTCATACGCTTGCGCGCTTCCGGCATTTTTACCGCATCCAGCATCCGTACCGACTCTTCAAACGCCTGAGCGCTGCTCATGCCTTTATGCAACTGTAACACTTCCATCAGCTGTTCACCCACGCGCATATACGGGTTCAGCGAGGTCATCGGGTCCTGAAATATCATCGCAATCTGCTCGGCGCGCAGCCGGTTCAGCTTCTTCTCCGGCAGATTGAGGATTTCATTACCGTCGAAGCACGCCGATCCGCCGATCCGACCATTGCTGGCCAGCAGCCCCATCAGGGCAAATGCGGTCTGCGATTTACCCGACCCGGACTCACCCACGATACCCAGCGTTTCTCCCGCGCGCAGCGAGAAATTAAGATCGTTGACCGCCGTAACATCGCCGTCCGGCGTGTTGAAGGTAACCCGAAGATCCTTAACGTCCAGCAGTGCTTCGCTCTGTCTGGCGGATGTTCTGACCGTTTCCAGTTCAATTACGCTCATTGTTATCTCCTTAGCGGTCTTTCGGGTCGAGGGCGTCACGCAGGCCATCGCCGATAAAGTTAAAACAGAACAGGGTGATCACCAGAAAACCGGCCGGATACAGCAGCAGCCACGGAGAAACCTCCATGGAGTTAGCACCGTCGCTCAGCAACGCGCCCCAGCTGCTCAGCGGTTCCTGAGTCCCCAGCCCGAGGAAGCTAAGGAACGATTCGAACAGGATCATGCTCGGCACCAGCAGCGAGGCGTACACCACCACCACGCCCAGCACGTTGGGGACGATATGACGCAATACAATATTCATGGTCGATACACCGCCGACCTGGGCCGCTTCAATAAACTCTTTGCGCTTCAAGCTGAGCGTCTGCCCGCGTACGATACGCGCCATATCCAGCCAGGAAACCATGCCGATGGCGACAAAAATCAGCAAAATATTCTGGCCGAACAGCGTCACCAGTAGGATCACGAAGAACATAAACGGGAAGGAGTTGAGGATTTCCAGCAGGCGCATCATTACCGAGTCGGTTTTTCCGCCAAGGTAGCCCGCCAGCGTGCCGTAAAGCGTGCCGACCACCACCGCTACCAGCGCCGCGGCAATACCGACCATCAGAGAAATTCGCCCGCCGATGGCCACGCGCACCAGCAGATCGCGCCCCGAGGAGTCGGTACCAAAATAGTGGCCGCTGCTGAACTCCGGGGCCGCGGACATCATCGCCCAGTCGGTATCATCGTAGGTAAACTGCGACAGCATGGGCGCGAAGGTGACGAACAGCGCGATCAGCACCAGCACAAACAGGCTGGCTACCGCCGCACGGTTATGAATAAAGCGACGACGGGCATCCTGCCACAGGCTGCGCCCTTCGATTTCCAGCTTTTCAGTGAAATTTTCCAGAGCTTCGCTGTTTTTCTTACTTAAAATCATTTTCAGCCCCTGCTCAGTAACGAATTTTCGGATCGATAACGGCATACAGCACGTCAACAATCGCGTTAAACAGAATCGTCAGCGCACCGACCAGAATAGTCAGGCTCAATACCAGCGAATAATCGCGGTTTAAGGCACCATTAACGAACAGCTGGCCGATACCCGGCAGCCCGTAAATCGTTTCAATGACCATTGAACCGGTGATGATGCCGACAAACGCCGGGCCAAGGTATGAAAGTACGGGCAGCAGCGCGGGCTTCAGCGCGTGGCGCAGAATAATCCGACGCATCGGCAGGCCTTTGGCTCGGGCCGTGCGAATAAAGTTTGAGTGGAGAACTTCAATCATCGACCCGCGGGTGATACGGGCGATGCTGGCGATATAGGCCAGCGACAGTGCGACCATCGGCAGGATCATATATTGCAGCGCCCCGCCGTTCCAGCCACCTCCGGGCAGCCACTTCAGGGTTATTGAAAACAGCAGTACTAACAGCGGAGCCACCACGAAGCTGGGAATAACAATACCGGTCATCGCCACCCCCATCACGGCGTAATCCCATTTACTGTTCTGCTTCAGCGCCGCAATGACGCCCGCGGTCACGCCAAAGACCAGCGCCAGCAAAAATGCCGCTGCGCCCAGCTTGGCCGAAACCGGGAATGAAGAAGCCACCAGATCGTTAACGGTGTAATCCTTATATTTAAAGGAAGGACCGAAATCGCCGTGCGCCAGCTGCTGAAGATAGTTGAGATACTGCTTCCACATCGGGTCGTTGAGGTGATATTTGGCTTCGATATTCGCCATGACTTCCGGTGTTAATGCGCGCTCGCCGGTAAACGGACTGCCGGGGGCAAGGCGCATCATAAAGAATGAGATGGTGATCAAAATAAACAGCGTTGGTATCGCTTCAAGGAAGCGACGGAAGATAAATTTTAACATTGCCCGTACCTGCTGGCTCTAAGCCGCAGAGGCGAACCTCTGCGGTGACATTGCTTTAAATGGGCAGCAGAACTGCCCGTCGTACTTAGTGTTTAATAATGTAGAGGTCTTTATCGTGGCTGTTATCCAGCGGATCTTTGCCGGTGTAGCCGCCCACATAAGGCTTAACTAACCGCAGATTTTTATAGTAATAGACCGGAACAATAGCGGAGTCGGCATCGAGGATTTTCTCAGCCTGCGCGTAAACTTCGGCGCGTTTGCCCTCATCCCCGGCAGCCAGCGCCTGTGCCATCGCCTTATCAAACTCAGGATTCTTATAATGTGAGGTGTTGTTGCTACTGTCCGACAGCATGGTATTCAGGAAGCTGGTCGGTTCATTATAGTCCGCACACCAGGCCGCGCGTGCCACGTCGAAAGTACCCTGATGGCGAGTATCCAGGAAGGTTTTCCACTCCTGGTTTTGCAGTTTCACGTTAACGCCCAGATTCTTCTTCCAGATGGATGCCGCGGCAATTGCCAGCTTTTTATGCAGATCGGAGGTGTTGTACAGCAGGTCAAAGGTCAGGGGCTTATCTGCCGTGTAGCCCGCTTCGGCCAGCAGTTTTTTCGCTTCTTCGTTACGTTTTTCCTGCGACCAGCCGAACCACTCCGGCGGCGTCAGCTTGATGCCATCGGTAAACGGCGGGGTGTAGCTGTAGGCCGGGTCTTCATCCTGCGCCTTCACTTTATTCACCATGATGTCGCGATCCAGACCGAGTTTCAGTGCGGCGCGCACGCGGGGATCGTTAAACGGTGGCTTCTGGTTGTTGATTTCGTAGTAGTAGGTGCAGAGGTACGGATCGGCGTGAATTTCGCCCGGGATCTCTTTTTTCAGCTTCTGGTACAGTTCAATCGGCAGATAGTTATAGGTCATATCGCTGCCGCCGCTGCGGTAGCGGTTGGTGTCGGTCACTTCGGAAGAGATCGGCAGGAACGTGACCTGGTTCAGAATGGTATGGGCGTTATCCCAGTACTGCGGGTTACGTTCAACGACGATTCGCTCGTTAACCACCCACTCTTTCAGCTTGAAGGCGCCGTTGCCAACAAAGTTGGCGGGCTGGGTCCACTTATCACCAAATTTTTCTACCACCGGCTTATAAACCGGGGACATGGATGGGTGGATCAGCAGCTTGTAGAAATAAGGAACGGCATCGCTGAGGGTGACCTCCAGCGTATGATCGTCAATGGCTTTTACGCCCAGGGTGTCGGCAGGTTTTTTACCGTCGATGATGTCATCAACATTGAGTAAATGACCGTATTGCAGGTAACTGGCATAAGGTGAGGCAGTTTTCGGATCGGCCAGGCGCTGCCAGCTGTAGACGAAGTCCTGCGCGGTGACCGGCTCGCCGTTTGACCATTTGGCGTTATTGCGCAGGTGGAAGACCCACACTTTGCCACCCTCTTTGCTTTCCCATTTTTCCGCTACGCCGGGGATAATTTTGCCATCGGCGTCGTTAATCACCAGCCCTTCCAGCACGTCACGGTTAACGTTAGATTCCGGCACGCCTTCAATTTTGTGCGGGTCAAGGGATTGCAGTTCTGCGCCGTTACCGCGGATCAATTCCTGCTTGTCGGCCAGCTGCACACCGGCGGGAACATTTGCCGCGAAGGCAGTACTGAGTGTCAGTGACCCCATAGCGGCCATGACGCCCAGGGCGATGAGACTTTTCTTCGTGATGTTGGTCATTATTTACCTACTCCAGTTTTTAATATTACCTGCGGATCTTCGGCCCGCGGCGATAGCCCTGTCTTCGGGAAACCTTGCCAAATGGCGGAACGACGCCTATTGGTTTGTTGATAAATCGGTACTTCTTTCTGCTACCGCTTTACGAAGCACTCCTGCGTTACCGCTCAGTCAGTCGGGCTGACGATCAGAACATCACATTGGCAATCTGCTGCTGTTCAGTTAAACCCTGCTGCCATCCCTCAAAGTTACGGCGTAATACACTGCACATCCGGTGCCAGTTTTTAACGTGTCACCTGAAAAATTATCAGAAGGGGTAAGTTTGCGCTAAAGCTAAATAGCAAAAATGTTAACCATTTCTACTTTATCATGATAAATCGCAAGGGTAATGAGTTATTACACATCAATAAATAATGAATAACTTACTGATTAATATAAACAAATAATAAAAACAGATGCGAACGGGCGATAAACTGCGCAACGCCTGTAAAAATCAATTTTATGTCGCAAAAAACCATCACTACAGCAACAAATACTGCTATCAGTTACCAGTTAAGCAGTACATAAAACTGGATATGATAAAAATTTAAGGCAGATACAAATGTAATAAAAGTCACACCTGTAATCGCAATACGTCGATAAAAATCCGTTTGCAGTAATTACATTAATAATTTGCACATCGATGTAAGCTAAATGAATAAATGCCGTAAAATGGGGCGAAAAAGAACGAAAACGCACCAAACTAGTGCACCTGTTTTATCTAACACGTAAAAAAAGCGCACAATGTGCGCCTTAATGTTTTTATTTCAGGATGAAATCATCTCAGACGATTCAGCTGGTTAAACCCGGGAACAGTGACCGGATACCGGTAACCACAAACTCAATGCCCAGCGCCATCAATAACAGGCCCATGATACGTGTGACCACGTTAATGCCGGTCTGGCCCAGTACACGAACCATGATCGGTGCAGCGCGAAATAACAGCCAACAGCAGAAGGCGAACAGCGCAATCGCCAGCGAGAAGCCCAGCAGATTCTGCCAACTGTGATAGCGGGTGCTCCAGACGATAGTAGAGCTGATCGCACCAGGCCCTGCCATCAGCGGCAGCGCCAGCGGGACTACGCCGATGCTTTCCCGGTTGGCCGTTTCGGATTTCTCCTGCTTGTTCTGCTTATCTTCCCCCAGCTTACCGCTGATCATCGACATGGCGATGGTGACGACCAGGATGCCGCCCGCGATACGGAATGAATCGATGGAAATGCCGAAAATATGCAGTATACCGTCGCCTAAAAACAGCGCGGTCCACAGAATAATCGCTACGGAGACGTTGGCAGTAAGATTGGTTTTATTCCTTGCCGCAGCAACCTGATAACTCGTCATGCTAATAAACACCGGGATGATGCCGATGGGATTGACCAGCGCAAACAGGCCGACAAAGAATTTGATGTAACCTGACAGATCTAATAGTGCTGAATTCACCCTGCTCTCCTGTGGGCGTCATGATGGCGCTAATGTAATAGAATTCATCCGCACTGACCATCCTGCCTCTCGTGATAATCACCCGAAGTTCTCGTTAAAATCGGGTGAATAAACTCGCTGTTACCGGAATGTTTAGAGCATTATTTCATTGTTAAATCTTGTCATAACTTAATGCGCATAAGTTGAGGAAAAGCACAATTCCACACAAGCTGAAAGGTGTCAGCTTGCAGAAAAGATGATCTAAATCATCATTTTCCTTAGCGACTCCCGTTATGCTCAATGTCATCAGAAGGAGCTGATAACGCACCGAAAGTGACAGTCTGTTTTAAGATGCATTGAGACTCTGTCAGTAAACCATTAGAACGTTTTTCGCATTATCGCAAGCCCGCGTCCGGCAGCAGCAGCGTCGATGACTATACTTGCAAGTTCTGACTTGTTTACTAATAGAGTTTAACTTCCTCAGGAGAGCATTTATGGCCGTTACTAATGTTGCTGAACTTAACGCACTGGTTGAACGTGTTAAAAAGGCACAGCGTGAATACGCCAATTTCACTCAAGAACAAGTAGACAAAATCTTCCGCGCTGCCGCCCTGGCCGCTGCCGATGCCCGAATTCCACTGGCTAAAATGGCCGTCGCGGAATCCGGTATGGGTATCGTTGAAGATAAGGTGATTAAAAACCACTTCGCTTCCGAATATATCTATAACGCCTACAAAGATGAAAAAACCTGCGGCGTTCTGGCTACCGACGACACCTTCGGCACCATCACCATCGCTGAACCTATCGGCATTATCTGCGGTATCGTTCCAACCACTAACCCAACTTCTACTGCGATTTTCAAAGCGCTGATTAGTCTGAAAACCCGCAACGGTATTATCTTCTCCCCGCATCCACGCGCCAAAGACGCCACCAACAAAGCCGCCGATATCGTTCTGCAAGCCGCCATTGCCGCCGGTGCGCCAAAAGACATTATCGGCTGGATCGACGCCCCTTCCGTCGACCTGTCAAATCAGCTGATGCATCACCCGGATATCAACCTGATTCTGGCTACCGGTGGTCCGGGCATGGTGAAAGCGGCCTACAGCTCCGGTAAACCCGCTATCGGCGTGGGTGCCGGTAATACACCGGTCGTGGTTGATGAAACGGCAGATATTAAACGTGCGGTTGCATCAATTTTAATGTCAAAAACCTTCGATAACGGCGTGATCTGCGCATCTGAACAGTCGGTGATTGTCGTTGACAGCGTTTATGATGCGGTTCGCGAGCGTTTCGCCAGCCACGGCGGCTACCTGTTGCAGGGTAAAGAACTGAAGGCCGTGCAGGACATGATCCTGAAAAACGGCGCGCTTAACGCGGCAATCGTCGGCCAGCCCGCGGTGAAAATTGCCGAGATGGCCGGCTTAACCGTTCCGGCGAGCACCAAAATTCTGATTGGTGAAGTCAAACTGGTTGACGAGTCTGAACCGTTTGCCCACGAAAAACTGTCACCTACGCTGGCCATGTACCGGGCAAAAGACTTCGCCGATGCGGTTGATAAAGCCGAGAAACTGGTCGCCATGGGCGGTATCGGCCACACCTCCTGTCTGTATACCGACCAGGACAACCAGTCTGAACGCGTCAGTTACTTTGGCGATAAAATGAAAACCGCGCGTATTCTGATTAACACGCCGGCTTCACAGGGCGGTATCGGTGACCTGTATAACTTCAAACTGGCACCGTCGCTCACGCTGGGCTGCGGCTCATGGGGTGGTAACTCCATTTCTGAAAACGTCGGACCTAAACATCTGATTAACAAGAAAACCGTGGCCAAGCGAGCTGAAAATATGTTGTGGCATAAACTTCCTAAGTCTATCTACTTCCGCCGCGGCTCACTGCCTATTGCGCTGGAAGAAGTGGCCACCGACGGCTACAAACGCGCCTTTATCGTCACCGACCGCTTCCTGTTCAATAACGGTTATGCTGACCAGATCATCCGCGTGCTGAAGTCCCACGGCGTGGAAACCGACGTCTTCTTCGAAGTTGAAGCCGACCCAACGCTGAGCATCGTGCGTAAAGGCGCTGAGAAGATGAACTCCTTCAAACCTGACGTGATTATCGCGCTGGGCGGCGGTTCACCGATGGATGCGGCGAAGATTATGTGGGTGATGTACGAACATCCGGAAACCCACTTCGAAGAGCTGGCGCTGCGCTTTATGGATATCCGTAAACGCATCTACAAGTTCCCGAAAATGGGCGTCAAAGCCAAAATGGTGGCGATCACCACCACATCGGGTACCGGTTCAGAAGTCACGCCGTTCGCCGTCGTAACCGACGATGCCACCGGCCAGAAATATCCACTGGCGGACTACGCCCTCACCCCGGATATGGCGATTGTTGATGCTAACCTGGTGATGGATATGCCGAAATCACTTTGTGCCTTCGGTGGACTGGATGCCGTGACCCACTCGCTGGAAGCGTATGTTTCCGTCATGGCGAACGAATTCTCCGACGGTCAGGCGCTGCAGGCACTGAAACTGCTGCAGGAAAACCTGCCGGCCAGCTATCGTGACGGGGCCAAAAACCCGGTAGCGCGTGAACGCGTTCACAACGCCGCCACCATCGCCGGTATCGCCTTCGCCAACGCCTTCCTTGGGGTCTGTCACTCAATGGCTCACAAGCTGGGCTCGGAGTTCCACATTCCACACGGTCTGGCCAATGCGCTGCTGATTTGTAATGTGATTCGCTATAACGCCAACGATAACCCAACCAAACAGACGGCCTTCAGCCAGTACGACCGTCCGCAGGCACGCCGCCGCTACGCGGAAATTGCCGACCATCTGGGCCTCAGCGCAGCGGGCGACCGTACCGCGCAGAAAATTGAGAAACTGTTGGCCTGGCTGGAAGAGATGAAAGCCGCCCTGGGCATTCCGAAGTCAATTCGCGAAGCCGGCGTTCAGGAAGCCGATTTCCTGGCGAAAGTGGATAAACTGGCCGAAGATGCTTTTGATGACCAGTGTACCGGCGCTAACCCACGCTATCCGTTAATTGCTGAGTTGAAGCATATTATGATGGATACATTCTACGGCCGCGCATTTACTGAGTCTGAAAATGTAGCCACCGAAGCCGCGCAGGAAACAGAAATCAAAAAGGTTGAAAAACGCGCAAAGAAGTAACAGCTAGCTAACGGGTATAGCACTACGGTAAGAAACAATGCCGGTTACTCAACGTAACCGGCATTTTTTTGCCGTCATGAAAAGTATTCTAAACAAAACGGTTAACCTGACTTAACCTCGCCCAGGAATCTTCTCAAGTCGGAAAATTAATCGGGTTTATCCTTCTGTGCCATGCTGATTACCAAAAATAGCACGAGAGGAACCGGTTTCCAGCGCTTCGTAGTAGTGCTTGCGGCAGACGGAAACATAACTTTCATTTCCTCCTACCTGTACCTGCGCGCCCTCTTTAAACGGCTTGCCTTGTTCATTAAGGCGCAGGACCATTCCGGCTTTTCTGCCGCAGTGGCAGACGGTTTTTAATTCCACCAGCTTATCAGCCCATGCCAGCAGGTACTGGCTGCCGCTGAACAATTCACCCTGAAAATCAGTACGTAACCCGTAGCAAAGCACGGGGATATCCAGCAGGTCGACAACGTCGGCCAGCTCTTTGACCTGGGCACGGGTAAGAAACTGGCTTTCATCCAGCAGGACGCAATGAACGGGTTCAAGAAGACTCTCAGCCTTAATTTCACTAAATAGTGAAGTCTCGTTACTATAAAGTCTGGCTGGTGCAGAAAGGCCAATTCGTGAGCCAATCCGCCCCGTACCGAAACGATTATCAAATTCAGCGGTATACACCATCGTACGCATTCCGCGCTCTTGATAATTATAAGAAGACTGCAACAAAGCCGTGGATTTACCGGCGTTCATCGCCGAATAATAGAAATAAAGTTGAGCCATCGGCCCTTACTCCGCAGGTCATAAATGATGCGCGAAGTGTAGCATAATCTTTGCGTTTTGATGGTGATAAGCTAATTATTATTAGGGGTTTAACTGTAACACCCGCCTGTTGGTTTGATAGCCGATATCGATGTTATTTTTGCCATAATCGATAATCACCCGGCTTTAAACTGTGTAATATGTGTCTATTAGTTGTTTTCTATTCCTCGGACAATTAGCTATTGCAGTTAGCTATCGTCACCACTATTATTATCGGGCAAGAAGTATTCCTATCAATATAAATTAGAGAAGTGGACAATGAGCGAAGCACTTAAAATTCTGAACAACATCCGTACGCTGCGTGCGCAGGCAAGAGAATGCAGCCTGGAAACTCTGGAAGAAATGCTGGAGAAACTGGAAGTTGTGGTTAATGAACGCCGCGACGAAGAAAATCAGGCGCAGGCCGAAGTTGAAGAGCGTACTCGCAAACTGCAGCAATATCGCGATATGCTGATCGCTGACGGTATTGACCCGAACGAATTACTGTCCAGCCTTGCTGCGGCCAAAGCACCCGGTAAATCTAAGCGTGCGGCGCGTCCGGCTAAATATCAGTATGTTGAAGAAAACGGCGAAACGAAAACCTGGACCGGCCAGGGCCGCACTCCGGCAGTAATCAAGAAAGCAATCGAAGAACAAGGTAAGCAGCTGGACGACTTCCTGCTGTAATTACTCTTAGAGTCCGCCTCTAATACCGCACAGTGTGTGCGTTTATTTAGTTTTATTTTTTATCACCAGGCATCAGTAAAAAAGGAAGCGTAAGCTTCCTTTTTTTATTCATCATCAGACCTGATAAAAGTCTCTGTACCACGCGACAAAGTGCGCGACACCCTCCGCCACTGCGGTCTGAGGCTTATAGCCAATTGCCTTGTACAGCGCGCTGGTATCCGCACTGGTATCCAGCACATCACCCGGCTGCATCGGCAGCATGTTCTTCGTTGCCGTCTGCCCGAGCGCATTCTCCAGCGCTTTTATATAGTCCATTAACATCACAGGATGGCTGTTGCCGATATTGTAGACCCGATAAGGTGCGGAACTGCTGGCCGGGGTTCCTGTTTCAACCGTCCAGTTTTCATCGCGCTGGGGAATAATGTCCTGCAGGCGCAGGATAGATTCGGCAATATCGTCGATGTAGGTAAAGTCCCGACGCATTTCGCCATTATTATAAACGTCGATACTTTCACCCGCGAGAATAGCGCGAGTAAACTTAAACAACGCCATATCCGGACGTCCCCAGGGGCCATAGACGGTAAAGAAACGCAGTCCGGTGGTAGGAATACCGTACAGATGGGAATAGGTATGGGACATCAGCTCATTGGCTTTTTTGGTTGCCGCATACAGCGATACCGGATGGTCAACGGAATCATCCGTAGAGAATGGCAGTTTACGATTCAGGCCATATACCGAGCTGGAAGAGGCATACAGTAAATGCTCAACCTGGTTATGGCGACAGCCTTCAAGAATATTTAAATGACCGATAAGATTCGCGTCTGCGTACGCCAGGGGATTTTCCAGTGAATAACGCACGCCGGCCTGGGCGGCAAGGTGAATTACGCGCTGGAAATGCTGCTCACGAAACAGACTGGCAATACCTTCCCTGTCGGCAAGATCAATTTTTATAAAGGTAAATTCGGGATGGTTGTTAACCAGTTCGAGGCGGGCTTTTTTCAGATTAACATCGTAATAATCATTCAGGTTATCGATACCGATAACCTGGTGACCGGCATCAAGCAGGCGTTGAGTGACATGAAAGCCAATAAATCCTGCTGCGCCGGTAACCAGATATTTCATACTTGCCTCTTCAATTATGCAATGTTTAGAGATGCTCCGCGGCCGATTGCATAATAGACAAAACCGCGTTTGCTGATTCTTTCTGGATCATACAGGTTACGACCATCAAAAATCACGGCTTCTTTCAGGGCATCTTTAATCACATCAAAATCAGGTGCGCGGAAGTTCTGCCACTCGGTGCAGATGACCAGGCCATCAGCACCCTGCAACGCCGCTTCTTTGGTTCCCATCAGCTTCAGATCGCTGCGGTGACCGTAGATGCGCTGTGCTTCATCCATCGCTTCCGGGTCGAACGCCTGCACGGTCGCCCCTGCCTGCCACAGTGCTTCCATCAGCACGCGGCTTGACGCTTCACGCATATCATCGGTGTTAGGCTTAAATGACAGGCCCCACAGAGCGAAGGTTTTGCCCTCAAGGTTGTCACCGAAGTGATGCTTAATAAAGGTCGGCAGCTTGTTCTTCTGCGAATCGTTCACGTCCTCTACCGCCTGCAGCAGACGCGGCGTGTAGCCAATCTGCTCAGCAGTACGGATCAGCGCCTGAACATCTTTCGGGAAGCAGGAACCACCATAGCCGCAGCCAGGATAGATGAAGGAGTAACCGATACGTGAATCAGAACCAATCCCCTGACGTACTTTCTCAACGTCTGCGCCCAGACGCTCGGCCAGGTTGGAGATTTCATTCATAAAGCTGATTTTGGTTGCCAGCATGCAGTTTGCCGCATACTTGGTCAGCTCAGCACTGCGAATATCCATCAGGATCATACGGTCATGGTTGCGGTTGAATGGCTCATAGAGCTCACGCAGCAGCTCAACAACTTCATCGTTGTCGGTACCAATAACAATACGCTCAGGACGCATACAGTCGTTGACTGCCGCACCCTCTTTCAGGAATTCCGGGTTAGACACGACATCAAAGGTCAGTTCAACACCGCGTCCTTTCAGCGTTTCTTCCATTACCTGACGCACGCGGTCGGCGGTGCCTACCGGTACGGTGGATTTATCCAGCACCACTTTGTGTGAAGTCATGTGCTGGGCGATAGTCCGCGCCACGGCAGTGACATACTTCAGGTCGGCAGAACCGTCTTCATCCGGCGGCGTTCCCACGGCGATAAACTGCATCACACCGTGATTCACCCCTTCCTCGGCGTTCGTGGAGAACTTCAGGCGACCGGCCTCATAGTTCTGCATCACCAGCGGAGTCAGCCCTGGCTCAAAAATTGGAATCTGACCTTTCTTAAGATTCTCGACCTTATTTGCGTCAACATCGATGCAGAGAACGTCATGTCCAACTTCTGCCAGAACAGCAGCCTGCACCAGTCCGACGTAACCGATACCAAATACGGTGACTTTCATTGTGTTGTCCCGGTTAAAATGAAATTATTTTTTACTGCCTACGGTGCTTTCCAGCCACGCTTTGAAATCACTGCCCAGCGTGTTGTGGCGAACACCGTACTCAACGAAGGCCTGCATGTAACCCAGTTTGTTACCGCAGTCATGGCTGACGCCTTTCAGGTGATAGGCTTCAACGGTTTCTTTTTCCATCAGCATAGCGATAGAGTCGGTCAGCTGGATCTCATCACCGGCACCCGGAGGGGTTTTCGCCAGCAGCGGCCAGATGTCCGCAGACAGCACGTAACGACCCACTACCGCCAGATTAGACGGTGCCTGATCGGCTTTCGGTTTCTCAACCACGCCTACCATCGGCGCGCTCTCACCGGCTTTCAGTTCCGCACCTTTGCAGTCAACAACACCGTAGGCGGTCACGTCAGCAACCGGTTCAACCATAATCTGGCTGTGGCCGGTTTCATCGAAGCGGCGGATCATATCGGCCAGGTTATCCTTAGACAGATCGGATTCGTACTCGTCCAGAATCACGTCCGGCAGGATCACCGCAACCGGCTCGTTGCCCACCACTGGCCATGCGCACATCACCGCATGTCCCAGACCTTTTGCCAGACCCTGACGAACCTGCATAATGGTCACGTGCGGTGGGCAAATTGACTGAATCTCTTCCAGCAGCTGGCGCTTAACGCGTTTTTCCAGCATGGCTTCCAATTCAAAACTGGTGTCAAAGTGGTTTTCAATGGAGTTCTTAGAAGAGTGCGTAACCAGCACAATTTCATTAATTCCTGCTGCGATACACTCGTTAACGACATACTGAATTAACGGCTTATCAACCAGCGGCAGCATCTCTTTAGGGATCGCTTTGGTTGCTGGCAACATACGTGTTCCCAAACCCGCAACCGGGATTACCGCTTTCTTGACTTTAGAATTATGGGCAGACATCAAAGTACCTCTCATTTAGGCCGTTCAAGTTATTACTTGATATGTCGAGTTTAAAAACAGAGTGAGTATACCAGTTAGACCCGCGCGGATTTATCCTGGTAAATTCATTTATGCAAAAATTAAGACTATTACCCAAGTGTAAAGCTTATCGATGCCTCTGTCTTGCCGGGCGAATAGAAAGGAGCGTGACTGGTCAATCCGTACTCAGCATTAATCTCAGCCGGCCACCAGCGCCCCACACCTGGCACTGCCAGGCATCACAACGCTGGCTGATTTGATTAAGATGCGTACTGCCCAGCGTACCGAGCGGTACGCCGTTACTGAGTTGAATTTGCTGGCTGTGGATACTGAGCGCGGCATTCAGTCCGGCGGAGACCAGAATCAGATTTTTCAGGTCGCGGTTATAATAACCAACCAGTAAAGGAAATTGTCCTTCCAGATTAACCTGTCGTAATAATTGATTAACCTGAGTAAGCAATCCGCTTAACTCCGGCAAGCGTTGAGACTGACCGGACAATTGCTCCTGAAGCAGGCCATTAAATAATGCACGTAATAACAGTGCGGCCAGCACACCATTATCTCCGGCACGGGTCACATCCAGACAATAAAATGCCAGATCTTTCTCCGATAGTGCCGCCACATCAAGAACCAGACCCGGCTGTTCGGCCATCGTCAGCTGCCGATAGTTTATGCGGCAGTGGGCAATGGTTTGCTGGACCGGCGGCTGCAGCTGCTGCAAAAGTTTAGCTGCGGCAGAAGGGTCACGAACCAGCGCATCCCAGTCCTGGAACAGCTGTTCATCTTCTTCGACTTTCGAGGAAAACATTGAGGGATAAAGGCACTCAAAAACCACTTCGCGCAGTCGGGCCAGATCTTTAACCGGCTTCAGCAACACATCCTGCACGCCCAGCCGCAGTACTTTGGCAATATCTGACATGTTCTCCGTGGCGGAAATCACCAGAATTGGCAGCGTCTGGCCTTTACTACGCAGTTGGCTAACCAGCGTCAGGCCATCCATATGCGGCATGGCAAGGTCACAAATCATCATATCAGGCGTGCTGCGTTGCAGATGTTCCAGAGCCTGAACGCCGTCATCTGCCAGGCTTATTTGCGCGCCGAGTGAGCTGAGGAAGTTATCAAGCAGGGAGCGGAAAACAACTTCGTCCTCAACGATGAGAATGCGTTTTCCACTTAACGGTTTTTCCATTGTTCTCCCCAGCAAAACAGATACCTCAATAGTGGTCTATAAATCGCAGATTTGCCTCTCTGAAATGGCTCTCTCCGCACGATAAATCGATTACGCTATTGTCTGTCGCGGACAAGTGGCAGTAATTCATCCATTTTCTTTTCTACCGACAATCTTCCCGCCTCAATGGCTTCATCAGCGCGATGAAAATCCAGCGTAGAGATTTGTGGGCAAAATGGCTGTAGCAGCACATCCGGCGGGTCACCCGCCATACGGTTACGCTTCAGGCGATTCTCCAGCACCTGTATCGAGGTGGACATAATTTCCATCGCACTGGGTGAATGGTTGACTTTTCTTTGCACCAACCGCCCCAGCCCCTGACGCAGCCGCCCGCCCCAGCTGTGCGGCTGGCTTGCCTCGCTGCCCTCCGGCTGCGGCGTAACGGAAAACAGATCCTGCTGCATCAGATGTGCGTCATGCTGCAGATCGACAGCAATGACAATATCGGCCCCCAGCGCCCGGGTTAACGAAACAGGTACCGGATTCACCACTGCACCGTCAACCAGCCAGTAGCCGTTCCAGGCCACCGGCGACAGCAGACCGGGCATACTGCAGGATGCTCTGACCGCCTGATGGAGATCGCCTTCGGTCAGCCACAGTTCTCGTCCGGTACTTAAATTCGTGGTCACTGCACCGAAAGGCAGGCTGCACTGTTCAATATTGTCATTGGCTATCAGTCGTTTAACGTGGCTAAACACCCGTTCCCCGCGCAGCAGGCCGCCGCGCTGCCACGAAAGATCCATCAGACGAAGAACCTGCCAGTAGCTGAACGACCGCACCCAGGATTCCATCAGCGGCAGCCTTCGACTGGCGTAGGCAGCCCCTACCAGCGCGCCAACGGAACAGCCCGCGACAACATCAATACGAATGCCCGCTCGTTCGAGTGCGTTAATCACACCAATATGCGACCAGCCCTTCGCCGCTCCTGAGCCCAGCGCCAGCCCGATTTTAATTTTTCTCATTACACCTCTGGCAAGAATACCTGTATCCGTTTTACTGCCACACCCTGGCGATAAAGAGACTCAACGAAGGGGTCAGAACGATCAAAATGGCATCGCTGCCTCTGGTCGGTTACCATCAGCGCACAAATTCTGAATTAACCGTCTTGAACGAGCTGGAGCCAACGTGTCTGAACCTTGTCCTTGCGGTAGCGGAATGCAGTATAGCTTATGTTGCGAATCGTATCTAAAAGGTGCGTCACTCCCTGCAACACCAGAAGTATTAATGCGTTCCCGCTACTGTGCCTACGTCAAACGTAATACCCGCTATTTGATCGATAGCTGGCATCCTTCCTGTCATGCGGAGCGTTTTGCAGAGAGTATCGAAGAGAGCTACATCGCCACACAATGGCTTGGACTTAACGTCATTAGCAGTGAAATCATGGCAGATTCCGCTCAGGGATATGTCACGTTTTTTGCGCGCTTTACGGAAAATCAGCGCGAAAGCTTTATTCATGAACGTTCGCGCTTTCTTCGTGAGGAGCAACGCTGGTACTATATCGACGGAACCTTCCCGCCAATCGGGCGCAACGATCAGTGCCCCTGTGGCTCTGGCAAAAAATACAAGAAATGCTGCGGTCAGAACTGACCCTGATTTCCCTTTTGTATCGACAGGATTACCATCGTAATGCAAGCGCAAACACTGCAACGAAAAGTTTTACGCACCATCTGCCCGGATGCTAAAGGGCTGATCGCGAAAATTACCAACATCTGTTACAAACACGAACTGAATATCGTCCAGAACAATGAGTTCGTCGATCACCGCACCGGGCGCTTCTTTATGCGTACCGAACTGGAAGGCATCTTTAACGACACCACCCTGCTGGCCGATCTCGACAGCGCACTTCCTACCGGATCGGTACGCGAATTGCAGCCAGCCGGTCGCCGCCGCATTGTTATTCTGGTGACCAAAGAAGCCCACTGCCTCGGCGATCTGCTGATGAAAAGCGCCTACGGCGGGCTGGATGTCGAAATCGCTGCCGTTATCGGCAACCACGAAACGCTGCGTACGCTGGTTGAACGCTTTGATGTGCCGTTCGCGCTGGTCAGCCACGAAGGACTGACGCGTGAAGAGCACGACAATAATATGGCGGCGGTCATCGATCGCTATCAGCCGGACTACGTGGTGCTGGCGAAATATATGCGTGTGCTGACCCCGGCGTTTGTTCAGCGTTATCCGAACCAGATTATCAATATTCACCACTCGTTCCTGCCGGCCTTTATTGGTGCCCGTCCTTATCACCAGGCCTATGAGCGCGGCGTGAAAATCATCGGCGCAACCGCGCACTACGTGAACGATAACCTGGATGAAGGCCCGATTATCATGCAGGACGTGATCCACGTGGACCACACCTACACCGCCGAAGATATGATGCGCGCGGGCCGTGACGTAGAGAAAAATGCCTTGAGCCGTGCGCTGTATCAGGTGCTGGCACAGCGCGTATTTGTCTACGGCAACCGCACGATTATTTTGTGATGCCGATACTGCTGTTTTGCCTTACAAAACAGCAGTTCGGGCAAAAAATCGGCGAACGCGCTCTTTTATGAATAACGGGGCTTTACAGCGTCAGTTCATTTGATATGATGCGCTCCGCTTAACAAGCGCAGTAGCAAGGCCAGTGGTGGGGTTCCCGAGCGGCCAAAGGGAGCAGACTGTAAATCTGCCGTCATCGACTTCGAAGGTTCGAATCCTTCCCCCACCACCATTTCAACCAGGTTTTTGGCTGAAACTAGGCTTCATTCTTTCTGCGACTGCAGATAGCGATGAGAAAATGAGATCCGTTTTGTTTTCGTTGTACTGTGAATTGTTAACACGCTTCCCCTGGTGGGGTTCCCGAGCGGCCAAAGGGAGCAGACTGTAAATCTGCCGTCATCGACTTCGAAGGTTCGAATCCTTCCCCCACCACCATTTCAAGCATCCTCTCTCTCTATCTTTTTTAACTTCACAACCTGATTTTCAAATACGCCATTGAGTCGATTTTGCCGCACGTTTCATTTCGGCAACAGATGACATTTCTGCCAGACTTCTGCTACCATTCTGTCATCTTTTCGCCACGAAATGGCCCACGCTATGAAATTTGTCTCCTTTAATATCAATGGGCTACGCGCTCGCCCTCACCAGCTCGCCGCGATTGTTGAACAGCATCAACCGGACGTTATCGGCCTGCAGGAAACTAAGGTTCACGATGATATGTTTCCGCTGGAAGAGGTCGCAAAGCTCGACTACAACGTGTTCTATCACGGCCAGAAGGGCCACTACGGCGTTGCCCTGCTCTGCAAAGCCGCGCCGGTTGCCGTCCGCCGTGGTTTCCCCGGTGATGATGAAGACGCACAGCGCCGTATTATTATGGCTGATATCGAAACGCCAGCAGGCCTGCTGACGGTCATTAACGGCTACTTCCCGCAGGGGGAAAGCCGCGACCATCCAATCAAGTTTCCGGCGAAGGAAAAATTCTACCGCGACCTGCAAAACTATCTGGAACAGAATCAAAGCCCGGCAAATCCGGTGCTGATCATGGGCGATATGAACATCAGCAGTAGCGATCTGGATATCGGCATTGGTGAAGACAACCGCAAGCGCTGGCTGCGCACCGGGAAATGTTCGTTCCTGCCGGAAGAACGTGAATGGATGGATCGTTTAATGAACTGGGGTCTGGTAGACACCTGGCGCGCGCAAAATAGCGAAGTTAACGACCGCTTCTCCTGGTTCGACTACCGTTCTAAAGGCTTCGATGACAATCGCGGTCTGCGCATTGACCTGCTGCTGGCCAGCCAAACGCTGGCTGAACGCTGCACGGCAACCGGTATTGATTACGATATTCGCGGCATGGAAAAACCGTCCGACCACGCGCCGATTTGGGCGCAGTTCGCCTTCTGATGTCCAACACTAACGAGCTGGAAGTCGTAGCCGCAATGATTGTGCGAGAGGGTATGCTCCTGCTGGCCCAGCGTGGTCCGCAGGGCGACCAGTCCGGATTGTGGGAATTTCCCGGCGGCAAAGTTGACGCCGGTGAAAGCCAGCCGCAGGCGCTAAAACGTGAGCTGATGGAAGAACTGGCGATCGATGCCGTCATTGGTGATTACATCGCCAGCGAAAGCCGGGTTGTTGGGGAACGCAAAATCAATCTCCATGCCTGGCTGGTGACAGATTTCACGGGTGAACCGACGGCACTCTGCCATCAGTCCCTCGTCTGGGCGGAGCCGCCGGAGGCATTCAGCTTTGCACTGGCTCCCGCTGATATCCCACTACTTGAAGCATTTTTGCAGCGCTAAGCTTTACGGCACGATACTCCTGATTGCCTGATTGCCTGATTGCCTGATTGCCTGATTGCCTGATTGCCTGATTGCCTGATTGCGGGAGTTTATCGCGAATATCCCCCAATGGAATGCCGAAAGGTCAGACTTGATCCTGGCCAGAGTCCACATTGCCCGACCGCCCAGCCTTGCCGCTTCCCGCCTTTGACGAAGCCGCTTTACGACGCGGCTTCTTCGCCTGACCTGACGACGGCGCGGGCAGCCCGCGGAAGGCATGTGCCGCAGGCTGCTGGCGAGCCTGATGAATCAGCGAGTACAGCGTATCCACCAGCGGCTGCATAAAGTCCTGATAGCGGCACTGTTTTTCACTGATTTTCGTTAGCGTGGATTCCCAGTGCGCGGTCATATCCGGGCGGGCGGCCATTTCAGGTAATGAGTGAATCAGCGCCCTTCCCGCCGGGCTGGAGTGAATATAGCGCCCTTTCTTAAACAGGAAAGTGCGTTTGAACAGCAGCTCGATAATACCCGCCCTCGTCGCCTCGGTGCCCAGACCGTCGGTGGCGCGTAGCACCTTCTTCAGATCTTTATCCTGCACAAAACGCGCGATTCCGGTCATCGCCGACAGCAGTGTGGCATCGGTAAAAGGGCGCGGTGGCTGCGTCTGTTTCTCTACCACTTCGCCGCGCTCGCACAGCAGCTCATCACCTTTCGCGACCACCGGCAGCGGCGTACCGTCGTTTTCCTCATCGCGTTCCTTGCTGCCCAGCAGCGCGCGCCAACCGGCCTCCGCCAGGAAACGCGCTTTCGCAATAAATTTTCCTCCCGCGATATCCAGTTCAATCACACATTTGCGGTAAACCGCATCAGGACAGAACTGCATCAGATACTGGGTGGCAATCAAACGATAAATTCGCTGCTCATTTTCATTCAGCGACACCCGACTGCTGCGCGCGGTCGGTACTATCGCGTGGTGGGCATCCACCTTTTTGTCATCCCAGCAGCGGTTACGAATATCGCTGTTAAAATCGGCGGGCGGTGTCAGATCCGGCTGATGGCTGTTAATCGCATTGAGGACTGCGTGCCTGCCGGAGAAATGTTCATCAGGCAAATAGCGGCTGTCCGAACGCGGATAGGTAATCAGCTTGTGGGTTTCATACAGCCGCTGGCAGGTATCCAGCACCATCTGGGCACTCAGGCCAAACCGCTTACCGGCTTCAATTTGCAGGCTGGAAAGTGAAAACGGCAGCGGCGCGGTGTCATTTTCACGTTTGTCGTTATAACTGGTGACCAGCGCTGGCTGACCGCCGATGCGCGCGACCACGTGATCGGCCAGTGGGCGATGCAGCAGACGCCCTTCTTCATCCTGATACGGTTCGCAGGATTCACTGGGCTGCCACAGAGCAACGAAACGCTCATCCTGCGGGGTGACGATGTGCGCTTTCACTTCAAAGAAATCTTTCGGCACAAAGTTTTCAATTTCTTCATCTCGCCGCACTACGAGCCCCAGCACCGGGGTTTGTACCCGGCCGACCGACAGCACGCCGTCATAGCCCGCATTGCGCCCCAGCAGCGTGTAGGCGCGTGTCATATTAATGCCGTAGAGCCAGTCAGCGCGCGAACGCGCCAGCGCCGAGACGCACAGCGGAATAAATTCCCGATTCTGCCGCAGCCGGCCAATGGAACGCTCCACCGCCTGCGGATTAAGATCGTTAATCAGGCAGCGCTGCACGGCGGCACGTTTCTCTGTCGGTAGGGTCAGATAATCCAGTACTTCATCCACCAGCAGCTGACCTTCACGGTCCGGGTCTCCGGCGTGAACCACTTCGCTGGCTTCACCGAGCAACTTTTTTATCACGTTGAGCTGCTTCGCCACCGACGGGCGCGGCTGCAGCTGCCACTTTTCTGGCACAATGGGTAAATCAGCCAGCGACCAGCGGGCAAAGCGGCTGTTATAGCTGTCGGGCTGCGCCTGCTCTAACAGGTGCCCCACGCACCAGGTGACGACCTGATCGTCACCGCAGGCGATGAAACCATCGCCACGGCGGTGAGGTTTCGGCAGGACATCCGCAATCGCGCGGGCAAGGCTGGGTTTTTCGGCAATAAACAGACGCATCCGGGACTCAATTCCTGCTCAGGGTTTAATTTCAATCATGGCTCGTCCGGTTTGAGCCTTTTTCAGTTCACCAATTGCGGTCAGTGAAACCGCATGTTTTTCTGCGGCGGCGTGCAGTGCCGCTTCCGCCTCGGGTAATACCGCTATCAGCAAGCCACCCGACGTTTGCGGATCGCACAACAGCCTGCGCTGTGTCTCGGTCATCTCACCGATCAGCTGGCCATAGCTGGCAAAATTGCGCGCCGTTCCCCCCGGCACACAGCCCAGCTCGATGTAGTCATCAACGCCGGGCAGCCGCGGGATCGCGCTGAACTGCACGTCGGCCTGCAGGCCCGCGCCTTGACACATCTCGCTGAGATGGCCAAGCAGGCCAAAACCGGTGACGTCGGTCATTGCACAAACGCCGGCGATCCCTGCCGCTTCGGCGCCAAGCAGGTTAAGCTGACACATCACCTCCGTCGCCAGTCCCTGATGTTCAGGGCGCAGTAGCGATTTCTTTTCGGCGGTGGTCAGTACGCCAATACCGAGCGGCTTACTGAGCCACAGGCGGCAGCCCGCCTGCGCCTCGCTGTTCTTTTTCACCTGGTGCGTCTCGACCACACCGGTGACGGCAAGGCCGAAGATCGGCTCCGGGGCGTCAATCGAGTGCCCACCGGCCAGGCTAATCCCGGCCTGTTCGCAGACGCTGCGCCCGCCTTCAATCACCCGCCGCGCAACTTCCGGTGATAAAACGTTCACCGGCCAGCCCAGAATGGCAATCGCCATAATCGGTTTTCCGCCCATCGCCCAGATATCGCTGATTGCGTTAGTAGCGGCAATACGTCCGAAATCATAGGGGTCATCAACGATCGGCATAAAGAAATCGGTGGTGCTGACCACCGCAGTACCGTTGCCCAGATCGTACACGGCCGCATCATCCCGGGTTTCATTGCCAACCAGCAGATTAGGATCGCGTCGGAGCGGATGGTCGCTGTGCAGAATGGTATCTAAAACCTGGGGGGAGATTTTGCAGCCGCAGCCAGCACCATGGCTGTACTGCGTCAGGCGGATCGTATTCTGATTCATGAAGAAGGTCCCTTTTAGCTTCACCAGATATTATGGTAGCGGATCGGGCAGACGGGTGTAAGTCTGCCGACCTTAATCGCGGACCATTCGCTTATTATCCCGGCGAATTGCAGGGCCGCTCACAACCCTGACGGTAAAAAGGACCTGATTCAATCAGAAATAGCTGACAAACGGCGCGCTGTCGACCGGTAATACGGTGGTCGCCGCTTTCAGCTGCGGCGTGCCCAGATAGAGGAAGCCGACGATGGCATCCTGAGGACGGCAGCCGAAGGCCTGGCGGACGGATTCATCTTCGGTCCAGGCACCGCTTCGCCAGATGCCGTTGAAGCCCTGAGCAGCGGCAGCCATCTGCATAGCCATCACTGCACAGCCCGCCGAAACAACCTGTTCCCAGCGCGGCACTTTGGGATGGTCCTCGCAACGGGCAACGACGGTGATAATCAGCGGTGCGCGATACGGTGCCTGTTTCGCTTTCTCAATCGCTTTATCATCCAGGCTGGCTTCACGTGACACTTTTTCCAGCAGCGCACTGAGGCGATCACGCCCCTCATTTTCGACGATAATAAAGCGCCACGGCTGAAGCGTGCCGTGATCGGGCGCGCGCATACCGGCACGCAGAATATTGTCCAGTGCACCGCCCGCCGGAGCGGGATCGGCCAGGCGCGAGGCCGAGCGTCGATTAACCAGTAAGTCCAGAGCGTCCATAATTTCCTCCTGATGGGGGCGTAAAGTGGACTGAAACTAGCACAGGATGATGTTTTGTTACAGCATTGTCCTTTTTCATGCTGACAATTCAGCCCCTGCTATTTAGGATGTTGAACGTTACTGTCCGTTAAGGGGCGCGTTAACTTTAACCCTGTACCCTGACGGGCATTTGTTGCGATTACGGAGAGTCTATGCGCATGTTGTGGCGAGCTATCGCTGGTATTTTTAAGTGGACGTGGCGGGGTTTGAACTTTGTCCGCGAATTTATCCTCAATCTGTTTTTGATCCTGCTGATCCTGGTCGGTGCCGGGATCTGGTTCCAGATGAACAGCAGCTCTGCCCCGGCAGAAGTGAAGAAAGGTGCACTGATTGTCGATCTCAGCGGCGTGGTCGTGGATAAACCTTCCGTCAGCAACAAATTCAGTAAGCTGGGCCGCCAGCTGATCGGGGCCAGCAGCGATCGCCTGAAAGAGAATTCACTGTTTGACGTGGTGGATGCCATCCGTCAGGCAAAAGATGATAGCCGTATTACCGGTATTGTGTTGGATCTGCGCAGTTTTGCCGGCGGCGATCAGCCTTCGCTACAGTACATCGGTAAGGCCCTGCGCGAGTTCCGCGACAGCGGCAAGCCGATCTTTGCAACGGGTGACAGCTACAGCCAGTCGCAGTACTACCTCGCCAGCTTCGCCAACAAAATTTATCTCTCCCCGCAGGGAACGGTCGACCTGCACGGCTTCGCTACCAACAGCCTGTACTATAAAACCCTGCTGGATAAGCTGAAGGTGAATTCCCATGTTTTCCGCGTCGGCACCTATAAATCGGCGGTCGAGCCTTTCCTGCGTGATGATATGTCACCGGCCGCTCGCGACGCCGACAGCCGCTGGGTAGGCGAACTGTGGCAAAACTACCTCAACACGCTGGCCGCTAACCGCCAGATTACCGCCGATCAGGTCTTCCCTGGCGCTCGCGGCGTGCTGGACGCTCTGCAAAAAGTGGGTGGTGATACTGCGCAGTACGCTAAAGAGAGCAAGCTGGTCGATGAGCTGGCGTCACCTTCAGTAGTGGATCAGCATCTGGTGAAAACCTTCGGCTGGGATAAAGAGGCGAAGGATTATACCGGCATCAGTATTTATGACTATCCGCTGAACAATACTGAAACCACCGAAAGCAACAGCAAAGGCAACATTGCGGTTATCGTTGCTAACGGCGCGATTATGGACGGTGAAGAAACGCCTGGCAGCGTGGGCGGCGACACCACCGCCAATGAAATTCGCCAGGCACGTCTGGATGACAACATCAAAGCCATCGTGTTCCGCGTGAACAGCCCGGGCGGCAGCGTTACCGCGTCTGAAACCATCCGTGAAGAGCTGGCAGCGGCCAAAGCAGCGGGTAAACCGGTAGTGGTTTCCATGGGCGGCATGGCTGCGTCCGGCGGCTACTGGGTATCCACACCGGCCAACTATATTATCGCCAGCCCGAACACACTGACCGGCTCTATCGGCATCTTTGGCGTGATCAACACGGTGGAAAATTCGCTGGACAGCATTGGCGTTCACACCGACGGGGTTGCCACCTCACCGCTCGCCGATGTCACGCTGACCAAAGCGCTGCCGCCTGAAGTGCAGGAAATGATGCAGTTGAGCATTGAGTACGGTTACAAAAACTTCATCGGACTGGTGGCGAAATCACGTAACAAGACGCCTGAGCAGGTTGACCAAATCGCCCAGGGCCACGTCTGGACCGGCAGCGATGCCAAAGCCAACGGTCTGGTCGATGCGCTGGGTGATTTTGACGATGCCGTGGCTAAAGCTGCCGAACTGGCAAAAGTGAAGCAGCCACAGCTGGACTGGTATCAGGAAGAGCCGGGGCTGCTGAATACATTGTTCAGCCAGATGGACGTTCGCGCCTCGCTGCCAGCGTCGCTGAAAGCGCTGCTACCGGCCCCGCTGCTTGACGTGGTTTCCGCCATGAAAAAACAGCCGGGTCTGATGGGCGATCTTAACGATCCGCAAAATCGCTACGCGTTCTGTCTGAACTGTGGTGATGTGAAGTAGTTCACTAATCAGCCCGACCGTCACCGGTCGGGCTGCTTTTCCCCGGCTTTCCCCTTATACTGCGCGTTTTCGGCAAGTCTGAGTTTACCCATGCAAAAAAAATCGATTTATGTCGCCTATACCGGCGGAACCATCGGCATGCAGCGTTCTGAGCACGGCTACATTCCCGTCTCAGGCCACCTGCAAACCCAACTGGCGAACATGCCCGAGTTCCATCGTGCTGAGATGCCCGACTTCACCATCCACGAGTATCAGCCGCTGATTGACTCGTCGGACATGACACCGGAAGACTGGCAATCGATTGCTGACGACATTCAGAAGAACTACGATCGCTACGATGGCTTCGTCATCCTGCACGGCACCGACACCATGGCATTCACCGCCTCCGCGCTGTCGTTTATGCTGGAAAATCTGGCCAAGCCGGTGATTGTGACCGGGTCACAAATTCCGCTGGCGGAACTGCGTTCTGACGGGCAGCAGAATCTGCTCAACTCGCTGTTCGTTGCCGCTAACTACCCGATTAACGAAGTGGCGTTATTCTTCAACAATACGCTGTATCGCGGCAACCGTACCACCAAAGCCCACGCCGACGGTTTCAGCGCCTTTGCCTCACCTAACCTTGCGCCCCTGCTGGAAGCCGGCATTCATATTCGTCGACTGAACACCCCTCCCGCTCCGGCCGGTAACGGTGAACTGATCGTTCACCCGATTACGCCGCAGCCGATCGGTGTGGTAACGATTTATCCCGGCATCTCCGCTGAAGTAGTGCGCAACTTCCTGCGCCAGCCGGTAAAAGCGCTGATCCTCCGTTCTTACGGGGTGGGTAACGCTCCGCAAAATAAAGAGTTCCTTGAAGAGCTGAAAGCCGCGTCCGATCGCGGTATTGTGGTGGTCAACCTCACGCAGTGCATGTCCGGCAAAGTGAATATGGACGGCTATGCCACCGGTAACGCACTGGCGCACGCCGGTGTCATTAGCGGGGCCGACCTGACCGTAGAAGCGACGTTGACCAAACTGCACTATCTGCTCAGCCAGGATTTGACCAGCGATGAAATGCGTCAACTGATGCAGCAGAACCTGCGCGGTGAGCTGACCGAGGACTAACCGGAGAGAAAAGCATGAGCGCACGCCAGGCACTGGTATTAATCGATTTACAAAATGACTTTTGCCCCGGTGGCGCACTGGCGGTGGCAGAGGGCGATGCGACGATAGCTGTGGCTAACCGACTGGCAGCGGAGTTTCGGCAGCGCGGTGAACCGGTTATTGCCACGTTTGACTGGCATCCTGTCGGCCACGGCAGCTTTGCTTCTACCTGCGGAAACAAACCCGGCAGCTGCGGGGAACTGGACGGTCTGCCGCAGGTCTGGTGGCCGGATCACTGCATTCAGCACAGTGCCGGAGCAGAACTGCACCCGGCACTGGAGCAGTCCGCTATCACACTGCGCGTCTACAAGGGTGAAAATCCACAGGTGGACAGCTACAGCGCCTTTTTCGATAACGGCCGACGCCAGGCAACTATTCTGGAAGGCTGGCTGAAGCAGGAAGGTATTACCTCGCTGACGATAATGGGGCTGGCAACCGACTACTGCGTCAAATACAGCGTGCTGGATGCCCTCTCGCTGGGCTTTGATGTCACGGTAGTAGCTGAGGGGTGTCGCGGCGTGAATTTGCAGCCAGATGACAGCGCTGAGGCGCTGAAAGCGATGCAAAATGCCGGTGCACTGATTCTGTAAGCCAAAAAATTTAGGCAGATGTGCTGAACGCACAACTGCCTATTCTTTGAACGAATTATTCTTGCAGGAATAATTACTGTAATTGGATGCGCGTCACGTCTTCATCGCTGATACCGAACTCTTCTTTCAGCTGTTTTTTACTCTTCATTACGATTTCCCCGCCCTTCGCTACGCTCATATGCTGGGGGTCATCGTTATGCTTAGCCTGCCACAGCAGCACCAGCTGCAGGCTGTTTTCCTTCTGCTCCGGCGTCAGGGCGACACCGTCCGCCCATTTACCGGTTTCAACCGCAGTTGCCAGTCGCTGATAAATTTCCGGAGTCATACCGGCAATGATTTCATCGAGTTCCATTACAGTTCCGTTAACCTTTGGTGATGTTACCGTCATCGTCCGTAAAACTCAGCGATGCGGAATTAACGCAGTAACGTTCGCCGGTTGGCTGCGGGCCGTCCGGGAACACATGGCCCAGGTGAGCGTCGCAGCTGCCACAGCGAATCTCAATACGCTGCATTCCATGAGTATTATCATCAAGATAGCGAATGGCCTCGTCGCTGTAAGGCTCGTAAAAACTTGGCCAGCCGCAGCCTGAATCGTACTTAGACGTGGACAGAAACAGTGGAGCCTGACACACCAGGCAGTGATACAGACCTTGCTCTTTGTTATGCAACAGTTTACCCGAATACGGTGGCTCAGTACCACGCTGCTGGGTCACGTAACGTTGCATTTCGTTCAGTTCATTTTCGGGTGAAATAGGGGATTTCTCATTAGCCATGGTAGACTCTCTGGCAGTGTTATTATGAAGACTTCGCTTAGCATTCTAACAAATACTTAACAAGATCAGGTGAATTTTTCTCTCGCAGTGCGAGAGGAGAATCGTTCAGAGACATAATTGTGACTCAGATCACCTTTTACAATATGACCCCGTTTATATTCGGGTTAAGTGCCTTAAGATCACGGCTGTGTCGGCGTCAAGAAATGGACTTTTTTTTGAATAATTCCTGGTCATGAGTTTGACCTATAGCAATAATTGACACGATTCCGCTTGACGCCTGGTAAGCTTTTTGTAATTTTACTGCCAACCTTTTATTCACTATCAACTAGCTGGTGGAATATATGACTATCAAAGTAGGTATCAACGGTTTTGGCCGTATCGGTCGCATCGTTTTCCGTGCTGCTCAGGAACGTTCTGATGTAGAAATCGTTGCGATCAACGATCTGCTGGACGCAGAGTACATGGCTTACATGCTGAAGTATGACTCAACTCACGGTCGCTTCAACGGCACTGTAGAAGTCAAAGACGGTCAACTGGTTGTTAACGGTAAAACCATCCGTGTTACCGCTGAGCGCGATCCTGCTAACCTGAAGTGGGACGAAGTAGGCGTTGACGTTGTTGCAGAAGCGACCGGTATCTTCCTGACCGACGAAACTGCACGTAAACACATCCAGGCTGGCGCCAAGAAAGTTGTACTGACTGGCCCATCTAAAGATGACACCCCAATGTTCGTTATGGGTGTAAACCACAAGTCTTACGCTGGCCAGGACATCGTTTCTAACGCTTCCTGTACCACTAACTGCCTGGCACCGCTGGCTAAAGTAATCAACGACAAGTTCGGTATCGTTGAAGCACTGATGACCACCGTGCACGCAACTACCGCAACTCAGAAAACCGTTGATGGCCCGTCTCACAAAGACTGGCGCGGCGGCCGCGGCGCAGCTCAGAACATCATCCCTTCATCTACCGGTGCTGCAAAAGCCGTAGGTAAAGTGATCCCTGAGCTGAACGGCAAACTGACCGGTATGGCGTTCCGCGTTCCTACCCCGAACGTTTCCGTCGTTGACCTGACTGCACGTCTGGCTAAGCCTGCTTCTTACAAAGAAATTTGTGATGCAATCAAAGCCGCGTCTGAAGGCGAACTGAAAGGCGTTCTGGGCTACACCGAAGACGAAGTGGTTTCTACCGATTTCAACGGTGAAAAACTGACTTCAGTATTCGATGCTAAAGCCGGTATCGCGCTGAGCGACACCTTTGTTAAACTGGTTTCCTGGTACGACAACGAAACTGGTTACTCTAACAAGGTACTGGACCTGGTTGCTCACATCGCCAAATAAGGCCTGTTGACACAGAACCAGAAAAGTAAGGGCGACTCAGGTCGCCCTTTTTTTATCTCTCAATTTCAGAAGGACCGCTCATGAACGAAAAACTCTTCTCGCTGCCGGTGCTTAACCAGATCTCCCCGTATATTACTCAGCGCCAGATTGGCGAACTGCCGGTGGTGGTCATCACCCACCCTAAGGTCCGCGCAGCCGTCACGCTGCAGGGGGCGCACCTGGTAGCATGGCAGCCTGCGGGTGAAAAGCCGGTTGTCTGGCTGAGTGAGAAAACGGCCTGGACCCCGGGTAAAGCTATCCGCGGCGGCGTGCCAATCTGCTGGCCATGGTTTGGCCCGGCAGGTGAGCCGGCACATGGATTTGCCCGCAATCTGCCGTGGACGCTCTCGGCGCATGATGAAAATGAGCAGAGCGTGATGCTAACTTTCGTTCTGGAAAGCAACGAGCAGACCAAAAAACTCTGGCCGCATGACTTTACCCTGTTCGCTCGTTTCCGCTTCAGCGATACCTGCGAAATTGAACTTGAGGCCCACGGTGATTTCGAGGCAACGGCAGCCCTTCACAGCTACTTTAGCGTTGCCGATAATGCCTCGGTAACAGTCAGCGGCCTGGGGCCGGACTATATCGATCAGGTACTGAAAGGCGCTACCGGCCAGTTGCCTGACGGCAAGCAAACCTACGAACAGCGCGTTGACCGTATTCATACCCAGCCTGCTGAATGCAGCGTGCTGGAAGACCGTGCCGGCAAACGGGTGATTGAAGTGCATCATCACTATCAAAGTGACGTTGTCACATGGAATCCGGGAGCTGAATTGTCATGCAGCATGGGAGATATGGCAAACGAAGGTTATAAAACGATGGTGTGTGTGGAAACCGCGCGCATTTCCCGTCCGCTGATCAGTTCTGGCGAACAGCCTGCCCGGCTGGCAGTAACCTTACGTATTCAGAAGTAATCTGGGCCTGTGCGACCGGTCAACAACCCGGTCGCCTGCTGTGGTCATTAAAGCTATGACTACCCTGCCATTGGCTACACAACATCCAACGGCATTTTAGTCGACGGCGGAGGGAAGGCCTGGTTAATCAGCATCAGATCTTCGCTGCTCAGCGTCACCGCCAGCGCAGCTGCGTTTTCCTCTACGTGAGCAATCGAACTGGCTTTCGGGATAGCTATCACCCCTTCCTTGCGGATTACCCAAGCCAGCAGCAGCTGCGCCACGCTGATGCGCTTGTGTTGTGCAATCTGGCTGAGTACCGGATGTTCCATCAGCTCACGGCGCAGTCGCCCTGCCTGAGCTAGCGGACAGTAGGCCATCACCGGCATTGCCAGCTGCTGACACTGCGGCAGTAAATCATACTCAATGCCGCGTGAAGCGAGATGATAGAGCACCTGATTAGTTGCGCAGTCTTCCCCCCCTTCTTCCTGCAACAGTTCGCTGAGGTCATCGGTATCGAAGTTGGACACGCCCCAGCGACGAATTTTCCCCTGCTGCTGCAGGTTTTGCATCGCGCGCAGCGTCTCTTCCAGCGGAATATTGCCCCGCCAGTGAAGCAGATAGAGATCGAGATAATCGGTTTTCAGGCGGCGCAGGCTTCGTTCACAGGCTTCAACGGCATCCACTTCGCTGGCATTCCAGGGATAGACTTTTGAGACCAGCCAGGCGCGCTCCCGCCTCCCCACCAGCGCTTCGCCAACAATCTGCTCCGCACCGCCATCCGCGTACATTTCCGCCGTATCGATCAGCGTCAGGCCTGCATCAATTCCGCACTGTAATGCGGCGATCTCCTGGTTGCGTAATGCAGGATCTTCGCCCATATACCAGGTCCCCTGCCCGATAGCTGACAGGAGGCTTCCATCAGAAAAGGTCACTGTCCGACTCATTGCTCTCTCCCTGCATCATTATCGCGCCCCGAAATAGCACAAAAGGGCGCACAGCGCCCTTCTTTGGTGCAGATCGCGGCATCAGAAGGTGTAGCTAATACCGCTCCACAGCAGAACCTGAGAACTTTTATCGACCATCGGGCTGTCTTTAATTTCATCACCCAGACGGACATAGCGCCCGGAAACGGTGGCGTTCCAGCTGTCGCTGATTTTCCAGCCACCGGTCAGCTCCAGGTACGGGCTCCAGCTGTCATCCGGATCGTAGCGAGTAAGCCCACTGCGATCGGACTCAGCAGAAGAAATACCATAGTAGTATTTGTTCTGGTTTGAGCTGTTCCATAGCGCACCAATACCCGGCGTCAGGCTGAACTGGCCAAATTCGAAGCGGTAAAGATAGGTCAGATCCCAGATGATACCGTTGCTGTTATCCAGCACGTCGCCAGCCAGGGTAGTACGTACAATCCCCCAGTCGGCCGTATGGCGATAGGATAACCCGCCCATCAGCGTCATATGGCGCTTGTTCAACGATTTCATATCACCGTCGTCGGCATCGTCAGGATCGTAATTCTGCGGTGAACCCAATACCGTCAGCGACAGCTGATCCTGGCTGTCCTTCCACAGGTAATAACCTGCTTGCAGGGTGTTCAGATAGAAACTGTCACCGTCATAGTTAACGATAGGCACAGGATAGTATCGGTCCTGACCGCTTTTGTACGGGCTCTGGCTGTAAATAACGGATGCACCCAGCGTCAGCGGGTTAGCCTGTGCGACAGGGGCCGCAAAATACAGAGGCAAAAATGCGGCAAGCGCGGTAAGTTTGAAATGGTTCACAAATTAATCGTTCCGTAAATATAACAATCAGGTTGATTAGTTTAACCATGATATCCACGGGCGATCATAAATTTACATAACTTGTAGCACTCATAATCAATTTTTAAGCACGAAATATCCGCCTCTTTTCCGCAGCGTTATTTTCCCCAGCGGTGTCGGGCGGGGCTGGAAAAGTGTGCTGCTTAGCGCTTTTCTGACTTTGTTATTGAAATTTCATCGAAAATGCCAGACGGCTCAGGAAATTTTTTACCAAGCGTTCTACGCTTAATCGTAAGATCAAAATTTTAACGAGCAGAGTAACCAAAGAATTGTGTTTCCCGATAAAAAAAGTCAGGTTGGCATAAGGGTTGCTGTACTCATTAATAAGTTCCTTCAGGGGCTATCGCGTTAGGCTCCTGGTACCTGTGCTAAAAACGAAAGGACGGGCATCGCTATGAATATATTCGATCACTATCGTCAGCGTTATGAAGCTGCCAAGGACGAAGAGTTCACATTGCAGGAATTTCTTACCATTTGTCGGCAGGATCGCAGTGCATACGCCAACGCGGCGGAACGATTGCTGATGGCAATCGGTGAACCCGTAATGGTCGACACCGCTCAGGAGCCTCGCCTTTCCCGGCTGTTCTCTAACCGTGTGATTGCTCGCTACCCGGCGTTTGAAGAGTTTTACGGTATGGAAGAAGCGATTGAACAAATCGTCTCCTACCTGAAACACGCCGCGCAGGGTCTGGAAGAGAAAAAACAGATCCTGTATCTGCTGGGGCCAGTTGGTGGCGGTAAATCCTCGCTTGCGGAACGTCTGAAATCCCTGATGCAGCGCGTGCCTATCTACGTGCTGAGCGCGGATGGTGAACGCAGCCCGGTTAACGATCATCCGCTGTGCCTGTTTAACCCGCAGGAGGACGCCAACATTCTGGATAAGGAGTACGGCGTTCCTCGTCGCTACCTGGGTACAATCATGTCGCCGTGGGCAGCGAAACGCCTGCATGAGTTTGGCGGAGATATCACCCGCTTCAAGGTCGTTAAGGTCTGGCCGTCAATTCTGGAACAGATTGCGATTGCCAAAACCGAACCGGGTGATGAAAACAACCAGGACATCTCCGCGCTGGTGGGTAAAGTGGATATCCGTAAGCTGGAGAATCACGCCCAGAACGATCCTGATGCCTATGGTTATTCCGGCGCGCTGTGCCGGGCGAACCAGGGGATCATGGAATTCGTTGAGATGTTCAAAGCGCCGATTAAAGTGCTGCACCCGCTGCTGACCGCCACGCAGGAGGGCAACTATAACGGCACCGAAGGCATCTCTGCCCTGCCGTTTAACGGTATTATTCTGGCGCACTCTAACGAATCTGAGTGGGTCACCTTCCGCAACAACAAGAACAACGAAGCGTTCCTCGACCGCGTGTACATCGTCAAGGTTCCATACTGCCTGCGGGTTTCCGAAGAGATTAAGATCTACGAGAAACTGCTGGTGAATAGCGAACTGACACATGCACCGTGCGCACCGGGCACGCTGGAAACGCTGGCCCGTTTCTCGATCCTTTCGCGTCTGAAAGAGCCGGAAAACTCCAGCAGCTACTCGAAAATGCGGGTCTACGACGGTGAAAGCCTGAAAGATACCGATCCGAAAGCCAAGTCGTACCAGGAGTACCGTGATTACGCCGGTGTGGATGAGGGAATGAACGGGTTATCTACCCGCTTTGCCTTTAAAATCCTCTCCCGCGTGTTTAACTTCGACCATGTTGAAGTGGCGGCGAACCCGGTTCACCTGTTCTATGTTCTGGAACAGCAGATAGATCGCGAACAGTTCCCGCAGGAACAGGCTGAGAAGTACCTTGAGCACCTGAAAGGCTATCTGATCCCGAAATACGCCGAATTTATCGGCAAAGAGATCCAGACCGCCTACCTGGAATCTTACTCCGAATACGGTCAGAATATTTTTGACCGCTACGTGACCTACGCTGATTTCTGGATACAGGATCAGGAATACCGTGACCCGGACACCGGACAGCTGTTCGATCGTGAATCACTGAACGCCGAGCTGGAAAAAATCGAGAAGCCCGCCGGGATCAGCAACCCGAAAGACTTCCGTAATGAAATCGTCAACTTTGTGCTGCGCGCCCGGGCACACAATAATGGCCGTAACCCGAACTGGACCAGCTATGAGAAGCTGCGCACCGTGATCGAGAAGAAAATGTTCTCCAACACGGAAGAGCTGCTGCCGGTCATTTCGTTTAACGCCAAAACATCCACCGATGAGCAGAAAAAACACGACGATTTCGTCGACCGCATGATGGAGAAAGGCTATACCCGTAAACAGGTTCGCCTGCTGTGCGAATGGTATCTGCGCGTAAGGAAGTCATCCTGACGTTTGCGTAAGTGCTTAACCCAGTGGGTCCGACAGAGGTTGCTCTGTCCGGGCCCACAACGGCAGCAAAATCGCAACGAGTGCATCAGCGCGGGTTAAGGCCCGTCTGCAACGTAGTATGGGGGAGCTATGGCCTATTTTATCGATCGGCGTCTTAACGGCAAAAATAAGAGCGCGGTAAACCGCCAGCGCTTTTTGCGCCGCTATAAGTCGCAAATCAAACAGTCGATCTCCGAGGCCATCAACAAGCGTTCGGTTACCGACGTAGAAAGCGGCGAATCCGTCTCAATTCCCGTTGAAGATATCAACGAACCGGCTTTCCATCAGGGACGCGGCGGCCTGCGTCACCGTGTGCATCCAGGCAACGATCACTTTGTGCAGAACGACCGCGTTGAACGCCCTCAGGGTGGCGGTGGTGGCAGCGGCAGTGGCCAGGGTAATGCCAGCCAGGACGGTGAGGGGCAGGATGAGTTCGTTTTCAATATCTCAAAAGATGAGTACCTTGATCTGCTATTCGAAGACCTGGCCCTGCCGAATCTGAAAAGGAATCAGCATCGTCAGCTCAATGAGTATAAAACCCATCGCGCCGGTTATACCGCCAACGGCGTTCCGGCCAATATCAGCGTCGTCCGCTCGCTGCAAAATTCTCTGGCACGCCGCACGGCGATGACCGCCAGCAAACGCCGCACGCTGGCCGAACTGGAAGAAACGCTGAAAACAGTGGAGAAAAGTGAACCGGCTCAACTGCTGGAAGAGGAACAGCTGCGCAAGGAGATCGCTGAACTTCGCGCACGCATCAAGCGCGTGCCGTTTATCGATACCTTTGATTTACGCTACAAGAATTTTGAAAAGCGCCCTGAGCCTTCCAGCCAGGCGGTGATGTTCTGCCTGATGGACGTTTCAGGTTCAATGGATCAGGCCACTAAGGATATGGCAAAACGCTTTTATATTCTGCTGTATCTGTTCCTCAGCCGAACCTATAAAAACGTGGATGTGGTTTACATTCGACACCATACGCAGGCGAAAGAAGTCGATGAGCAGGAGTTCTTCTATTCGCAGGAAACCGGCGGTACGATTGTTTCCAGTGCATTAAAACTGATGGATGAGGTGGTCAAAGAGCGTTACGACCCGGCGCAGTGGAATATCTATGCCGCGCAGGCATCCGATGGCGACAACTGGGCTGATGACTCCCCGCTTTGTCATGAGCTGCTGGCAAAAAATATTCTGCCGGTGGTGCGTTACTACAGCTATATCGAGATCACCCGGCGTGCTCATCAGACCCTGTGGCGCGAGTACGAGAATCTGCAAACCCGCTTCGACAACTTTGCTATTCAGCACATACGTGAACCCGAGGATATCTATCCGGTGTTCCGTGCCCTGTTCCAGAAGCAGGTTGAGGAAAATTACTAAACCCGCATGCGCCGGTAGCGCCCTGCTACCGGCGTAAAACCCCGGGTACGACTGTTCTTTTTGCCCGATTACGGCCTTAATGCGTGCCAGTCAGCAGAAAAATTCCCTTTAGCGCACTCCGCGGTATTCACCGGAGCCGTTTTTACGCTATTTTATCCCCTGAATTCAATCGAGTGAGATCGATTCTAAATTTCTTGCTCTGTCATGCACACTCTGTAAAAAAGTATTTTAATCTGTTGGGAGAAACGCCTTTTGGAAGCCAGCGCGATTTACAATTTATTCATCATTGGTTCAGTGCTGGTTGCCGCAAGCATTCTGCTGAGTTCCTTTTCCTCCCGTCTGGGTATTCCTATTCTGGTTATCTTCCTCGCGCTCGGCATGCTGGCGGGCGTTGACGGCATCGGCGGTATTGTTTTTAACAACTATCCGGCGGCCTATCTGGTCAGTAACCTGGCCCTGGCAGTGATCCTGCTGGATGGCGGTATGCGTACCCAGGCCAGCTCATTTAAGGTGGCACTTGGACCGGCGCTGTCGCTGGCGACGGTGGGCGTGCTGATCACCGCCGGTCTGACCGGTATGGCCGCCGCCTGGCTGTTTGATTTAAATATGATGAACGGCTTCCTGATTGGGGCGATTATTGGCTCGACGGATGCGGCAGCGGTCTTTTCGCTGCTCGGCGGTAAAGGGCTGAATGAGCGCGTCAGCGCTACGCTGGAAATTGAATCTGGCAGCAATGACCCGATGGCGGTGTTTCTGACCATAACCCTGATTGATATGATTCTGAAGGGGCAGTCAGGGCTGGATATGATGTTCTTTGTGCATCTGATCCAGGAATTTGGTCTTGGCATTGCACTGGGGATTGGCGGCGGTTGGGGCCTGCTACAGCTCATCAACCGTATTTCTCTGCCGGCCGGGATGTACCCGCTACTGGCGCTAAGCGGCGGTATCCTGGTGTTTTCCTTGACCACCGCGCTGGAAGGCAGCGGTATTTTGGCCGTGTATCTCTGCGGTTTTGTCCTTGGCAACCGGCCGATCCGCAGCCGCCACGGTATTCTGCAAACTTTTGACGGCATGGCCTGGCTTAGCCAGATCGGTATGTTCCTGGTACTGGGTCTGCTGGTCAATCCGCTCGACCTCTGGCATATCGCCGTACCGGCAATGTTGCTGTCACTGTGGCTGATACTGTTGGCGCGCCCGCTTTCGGTTTTCGTCGGACTGCTGCCATTTCGCGGCTTTAATATCCGTGAACGCTTCTTTATCAGTTGGGTTGGGCTGCGTGGCGCGGTACCGATTATTCTTGCCGTCTTCCCGATGATGGCGGGCCTGCCCCACGCTTCGCTGTTCTTTAATATCGCCTTCTTTGTTGTGCTGGTATCGCTGATCGTTCAGGGAACCTCTCTGGGCTTTGCTGCCCGTAAAGCCAGGGTGATCGTGCCACCGACGGCCTCCCCGATTTCGCGTATTGGGCTGGATATTCATCCCGAAAATCCGTGGGAGCATTTTGTTTACCAGCTCAGCGCCGATAAGTGGTGCGTCGGGGCTGCCCTGCGGGACCTGCATATGCCGCGAGAAACGCGCATCGCCGCCCTGTTCCGCAGCAATCAGCTGCTGCACCCGACGGGCAACACGCGCCTGCGCGAAGGGGATATTCTGTGTGTGATTGGGCGCGAGCGGGATCTGCCCGCCTTGGGCAAATTGTTCAGCCAGTCACCGCCGGTCGATCTCGATCAGCGATTCTTCGGCGACTTTATTCTTCAGGCCGATGCGCGGCTGCAGGATGTTTCTGAAATCTACGGCATCGACCTGGATGAAGAACATGACAGACAGCAAACGCTCGGGCAGCTGGTTTCCGACATCATTGGCGGTGCCCCGGTCGTAGGCGATCAGGTTGAGTGGAAAAATCTGATCTGGACCGTGGCGGAAAAAGAAGACAACACAATTATTAAAGTTGGGGTTCGCGTACAGCAGGATAAAGAGTAATTCTGCGGTGTAAGGAGATAAATCCCTGTCTCCTTACACTTTATGCTTTTCTTTTCCGTGGGTAATCTCTACCCTGTACGGCTTGCTTTAATTTGGATCTTACTTCTGTCATGCAAAAATTCACCCTGCTGTTGCTCAGCCTGGTTCTGCTTGCTCCGCTGGGCATCGATTTGTACCTGCCTACTCTGCCGGACATTGCCGTTGGATTAAATACCCCCGTGGCCAATATCCAGACCACAATCCCCCTGTTCCTGCTGGTGATGGGCCTTGGGCAGATTGTCGCCGGGCCACTGGTCGATAATCTGGGGCGCAAACCGATCGCCATCATCGGCCTGCTGCTCTACGTTGCCGGTAGCGTACTGGCAGCCACCGCTGACGTCTGGCTGCAGTTCCTTGCCGCACGTGTTATCCAGGGCTGCGCCGTGTGCTGTACGGCGGTGGTGGCCTTTAGCGGCGTACGCGATCGTCTGAACGGCGATGATGCCGCCCGCGCCTACGGTTTCCTTAACGGCGCGTTGAATATCGTTCCGGCGCTGGCCCCGCTGCTGGGTGGTCTGCTGGCTGAAGCCTTTAACTGGCGCGCGCCATTCTGGTTCCTGACTCTCTACGCACTGTTTATTGGCCTGCTGGTGGTGTTCTTCCTGCCGGAAACGCGCCCGGCGGATACACAAAAAGTGAAAGGGCTGCCGCTGCGCCAGTACTGGCAGATCCTGCGCCAGCCGCGCTTCCTGGCCTTTGCTTTCGCTAACGCCGGTGCGCTGGGTATGGTGCTGACCTACGTTTCACTGGCACCTAACGTATTGATGACCGAAGGCCGCCTGTCTGCTCTGCAGTTCTCAATTGCGTTCGGTGCGAACGGCTTCTGGATTATGCTGGTCAGCGTGCTGGTCAATAAGGTGATTCGCAAGCTGGGTCGTCCGATCTGTCTGGCGATTGGCGCACTGGCAATGACCACGGGAGCCGTGATGCTGACAGCCGGCATGTGGCTGCTGCCCGAGGCATGGCAGACGCACTGGGCACTGTATATGCTGCCTGTTGCTGTGTCGGTTGCCGGTCTGGCCTTTACCGTGGGTCCGGCCACCAGCTATGCGCTGGAGCCTTACCAGCAGCAGGCCGGTGTAGCTTCCGCGCTGGCGGGCTTTATTCAGATGGCTGGCGGATCGTCAGCGGGATTATTGATGATGGCTCTGCCGCTGGCAGAAAAATCAGCGCTGGCGCTGATGATGGTAGCGGGTGCGCTGCTGGCATTTATCGCCTGGCGCTTCAGTAAAAAAGTGCGCGGCACGCTGACCGCGCTCTGATTTCAGATTATCACACCACAACAACCGGCACTCTCGGTGCGAGCGCACACATCAGCTCATACCCGACGGTGCCGGATGCCGCTGCAACATCATCTATCTTGACGTGATTACCCCACAGCTCCACCGCGCTACCGATGCCGGCCTGCGGGCAGGGCGTTAAATCAACGGTAATCATATCCATGGAAACGCGGCCAACGATGCGGGTCATGACGCCATCAACCATCACCGGCGTACCGGTTGGTGATATGCGCGGATAGCCGTCAGCGTAGCCGCAGGCAACCACACCAATACGCTGTTCCTCACTGGCACGATACAGGCCGCCGTAACCGACCCGTGCCCCTGGCCCCAGCTGCTGCACGCCAATAATTTCACTGGTTAAAGTCATCACCGGCTTCAATCCGTTACCGGCGATGTCCTGCCACTGCCCGCTGGGTGACGCACCATAGAGAATAATACCAGGGCGAACCCAGTCGTGGTGAGTTTGTGGATGCCACAGTGTCGCGGCTGAGTTAGCGAGGCTGCGCGGGCAATCCAGCCCTTCAGCCGCCTGCTCAATGCGTTGCAGAGGCTCTGCAATGCCTTCCGCCGTTTCCGCTTCGGCGAAGTGCGCCATCAGCGTAATTTCACCCACGTTAGGCAGTGAACGCAGTTTCTGCCATGCGTTATGTACCTGCTCCGGCTGGAAGCCAAGCCGGTTCATACCGCTGTTCATCTTGAGGTAAATATCCAGCGGTGCGGAAAGTTTGGCCTTTGCCAGCGCCTGAATCTGCCAGTTGCTGTGCACGCTGGTGGTCAGGCGATAGCGATCGAGTATGTCAAGATCCTCCGGGTGGAAAAATCCTTCCAGCAGCAGGATAGGTTTCTTCCATCCGCGTTCGCGCAGCAGGATCGCCTCTTCAAGATCCAACAGCCCAAAACCGTCGGTTTCCTGCAGGCTCTGCCAGACGCGCTCAATGCCGTGCCCGTAGGCATTAGCTTTAACCACTGACCACAGGCGCGAGCCGCCTGCGGCCTTGCGGGCAACGGCCAGGTTTTGCCGCAACGCGGCGGTATCGATCGTTGCGACAATCGGACGCGACATACTCTCTCCTTAAACTTTCAATACGGTAAGTTAACGGATACTGGCACCGTGTAATGAGCGGGCCGGTGTTGGCGTATAGCCCGGTAAATAGCGCATTACCGACAGATCTTCCGCCATAATTGCCGGCGTTTTACCCGTAAGAATATCCGCCAGAAGCTGACCGGAGCCGCAGGCCATCGTCCAGCCCAGAGTACCATGACCGGTATTAAGATACAGGTTTTTCAATGGGGTACGGCCCACGATCGGTGTACCGTCCGGGGTCATCGGCCGCAGCCCGCTCCAGAATGTTGCCTCTGCAACATTACCCCCGTGCGGGAACAGATCGCGCACCACCATTTCCAGGGTTCCGCGGCGTGCCGGTAATAATTTTGTATTATAGCCAACTATTTCCGCCATTCCGCCGACGCGGATACGATTATCAAACCGTGTGATCGCCACCTTATAAGTCTCATCCAGTACGGTGGAAACCGGCGCTGCGCTCTCGTCGGTAATCGGTACGGTCAGCGAGTAGCCTTTCAACGGATAGACCGGGATTTTGACGATGTCGTGCAACAACGCGGTGGAGAACGATCCGAAAGCCACCACGTAGGCATCTGCGGTAATGATTTCCTCGCCGCACTTCACGCCGCGGATCTGGTTTCCTTCCTGCAGCAGTGCATCCACCTGCATGTTGAAACGGAAGTTCACCCCCGCTTCCGCCGCCATTTTGGCCAGACGTTGAGTAAAGAGCTGGCAGTCACCGGTTTCATCATTCGGCAGGCGCAGACCGCCAGTGAGTTTATGCTGCGTGGTAGCCAGCGCAGGTTCGACCCGAGCCAAATCGGCGGCTTCCAGCAGTTCATAGGGCACGCCCGCGTCTTTCAGCACGGCAATATCCTTCGCCGCGCTCTCATACTGCTGCGCGGTACGGAACAGCTGTAACGTGCCGCCCTGGCGGCCTTCATACGCGATGCCGGTATCCTGACGCAGCGCTTTCAGGCAGTCACGGCTGTATTCGGACAGGCGAACCATACGGCTTTTATTCTGCTGGTAATGGCTCATGTCGCAGTTGCGCAGCATTTTCCACATCCACTCGAGCTGGAAGCGGCTGCCGTCAAGGCGAATCGCCAACGGCGCGTGGCGCTGAAACATCCATTTAACCGCTTTCAGCGGCACGCCAGGTGCTGCCCACGGTGCGGCATAGCCCGGAGATATCTGCCCGGCGTTGCCGGCACTGGTTTCCAGCGCCGCATCCGGCTGGCGATCGATAACCGTAACCTCGTGGCCCGCCTGCGCCAGGTACCACGCACTGGCCACGCCGACCACCCCACTACCGAGAATGACAACACGCATACCGAACCCCACCTGGCTTTCAAAAGAACATTACACTACGTGAGAGCTTTTATTACCGAGTAAACCACCAGGAAAAGCACTCACTCTCCGCTGACAAATTTCACATATTTTTCACCCAGCCAGCGAATAAAAACAAGATATCACTACGAATACAGTTAAAAATTCTTCATTTTTCATAATGACAGCATCTTAAAAACATTTTTTGGAATAAAACGCCTGTTAACAGCACAAACCTTTCACATCATATCTTTTGGTTATAAACAGGATTTAATTCTGAAAAATAGTTACTTTTGGGCATTTCCCATCACGGAAAAATCTTTTTTTAAATCGCGCTCTATTTTTTGTCGAAGATTTCATTTGTTTTCACGAGAGGGATAAGAGACAGTGAACTATCATTGAGATATTGGCTTTTATTCCAGGCTTATCAACGCGGCACGAATGCGGGGGTGAGTTGACATGAAAACGGACATTTTGTCGCTACGTGCTGTATCGCCAGAAACCGGTTTTATAAAAAGGGGTGCGCTATGACAACGATCTTTGACGTTCCAATTACGGACAGCAAACGACTCAATGATGGACCAGACTGGACGTTCGACCTGCTTGATGTGTATCTGAAAGAGATCGATCGCGTTGCCAAATCCTACCGGCTGGATACCTACCCTCATCAGATAGAGGTCATTACCTCAGAGCAGATGATGGATGCTTACTCCAGCGTGGGGATGCCAATCAACTATGCGCACTGGTCGTTCGGCAAAAAATTTATCGAAACCGAACAGCGCTACAAGCACGGTCAGCAGGGGCTGGCCTATGAAATTGTTATCAACTCTAACCCCTGCATCGCCTACCTGATGGAAGAGAACACCATGACCATGCAGGCGCTGGTGATGGCGCATGCCTGCTATGGTCACAACTCCTTCTTTAAAAATAACTATCTGTTCCGTAGCTGGACCGATGCCAGCTCCATTGTTGACTATCTGATTTTCGCCCGTAACTACATCAGCGAATGTGAAGAACGCTACGGGCTTGAACAAGTTGAGCGGCTGCTGGATTCCTGCCATGCGCTGATGAACTACGGCGTTGATCGCTACAAACGACCGCAAAAGATTTCGCTACAGGAAGAGAAAGCACGACAGAAGAGCCGCGAGGAGTATCTGCAAAGCCAGGTCAATATGCTGTGGCGTACCCTGCCGCGCCGTGAGCGCGAGGAAACACAGTATTCAGCCGCCCGCTATCCGTCTGAGCCGCAGGAAAATCTGCTGTACTTTATGGAGAAAAACGCGCCACTGCTGGAACCCTGGCAGCGTGAGTGCCTGCGTATCGTCAGAAAAGTCAGCCAGTACTTTTACCCGCAAAAGCAAACTCAGGTAATGAATGAAGGCTGGGCAACGTTCTGGCACTACACCATCCTGAATCATCTGTATGACGAAGGAAAAGTCTCTGAGCGCTTTATGCTGGAGTTTCTGCACAGCCATACTAACGTGGTGTATCAACCGCCGTATAACAGCCAGTGGTACAACGGTATTAACCCTTATGCTCTTGGCTTTGCTATGTTCCAGGATATTCAGCGCATCTGCCAGCATCCGACAGAGGAGGACCGCTACTGGTTCCCCGATATTGCCGGTAAGGACTGGCTGGAAACACTGCATTTTGCCATGCGCGAGTTTAAGGACGAGAGCTTTATCAGCCAGTTCCTGTCACCGAAGGTGATGCGAGATTTCCGCCTGTTCACCGTAATGGATGACGATCGCAACAATTATCTGGAGATTGCCGCAATTCATGATGAGGCGGGTTATCGGGCCATTCGGCAGCAGCTTTCCGCGCAGTACAATCTGAGCAATCTGGAGCCTAACATTCAGGTTTATGATGTAGACCTGCGCGGTGACCGTTCGCTGACGCTGCGCTACGTGCCGCAACATCGCGCTCCTCTGGATAAAAGTCGCCGCGAGGTTCTCAAGCACGTCCATCGGCTTTGGGGCTTTGACGTCACGCTTGAACAGCAGAATGAAGATGGTAGCACTGAAATTCTTGACCGCTGCCCACCGCGCCCGAGTACCCCGCTCTGACGACGTTTTTTCTGACGCCTGTTTAACTAAAAACGCCCCCGAAGAATAGATTTCATTCGGGGGCGTTTTATTTTGAGCTGACCGTTAGCGGCGCGGCGGGGGCAGTTCCGTCGGCATACTAGTCTGCATAGCATGCCAGATTTCACCGCTGCGGCGACCGTAGTCACGTACGATGTCGGCGATCTGTTCGTGCTCGTGAGAATGACAGATATGCAGCAGGTGCTGATAAAAATCCTGCGCTACGCGGCGGGCTTCAGGGTTGGAGAAATAGTGGCGTCCAACCCGGGTGTACAGCCCTCTTAGCCCATTGAGTATTAAACCGTAAATCGGATTACCGGAAGCAAAGGCAAGACCACGGAAGATACTGTAATCCAGCTCGGTGTAGGCTTCCGCGTGGTCGTCAATATCGCGGGCGGTTTCCAGCACTTCTTTTGCCTTTTCAGGATAACTGCGAATGGCCCGTCGAATAAAGATGGAGGAAATATCGGTACGCACGGAGAGCAGATTATCAATCAGCTGAGGCACGCTGTCATGATCAAGCCGGGCGAGCGTTTCAAGAATGCTCAGACCGGAGGTTTCCCAGAAGTTATTCACTCGCGTCGGTTTGCCGTGCTGAATTGTCAGCCAGCCATCGCGGGCCAGACGCTGCAACACTTCACGAAGCGTGGTGCGCGTAACGCCAATTAACTCAGAGAGTTCACGTTCAGCAGGCAGTATCGAGCCAGGGGGAAAACGGTTATTCCAGATACTTTCTATTATATATTCTTCCGCGAAACCGGCAGGGCTCTGTGCCTTGATGACCATAAGCTTTTTGTTTCCATTGCGTTCATAACTGCAAAAATTCATCTCATCATACCAGAGGCCCCAGGCTACACATAGCTCATGGCAAGAGGAAAATGTCGATCGCCAGCAAAAAAATAAGCTTTATCCTGGTCTTTATCCGGCGTTTTTTCACTTTTGTCCGTTCGGATTGAACACGTGTCTTCGCCAGCGTCTTTTTTCGTACCCGTTTTAATTTAAGTCATTTTACTGCCTAAATTTTTCTTGCCACGAGGCTGGAATACGGCGGCATTTGGTTTACACTGCCGAATCAACGCTTACTACACGGATAGACTTATGTTGAGATACCTGAATCGCTGTTCATATGGCCGGGGTGCCTGGCTGTTAATGGCGTTTACTGCTTTTGCCCTCGAATTGACGGCGCTCTATTTTCAGCATGTGATGTTGCTTAAACCCTGCGTAATGTGCATTTACGAACGTTGCGCGCTGTTCGGTATTATGGGTGCCGGTCTCGTTGGCGCTATCGCACCAAAAACGCCGCTGCGCTGGGTGGCGATTCTGATCTGGCTGTACAGTGCGTGGGAAGGTGTTCGTCTGGCCTGGGAACACACGATGCTGCAGTTGCATCCGTCACCCTTCGTGACCTGCGACTTTGCGGCACGTTTCCCGTCCTGGCTGCCGCTGGATAAATGGCTGCCTTCGGTATTCGTTGCCAGCGGCGACTGTGCGGAACGTTCATGGACGCTGCTGAATATGAGTATGCCGCAGTGGCTGGTAGGCATTTTTGCTGCCTATCTATTAGTGGCCGTACTGGTGCTGATTGCCCAGGCGTTTAAACCGAAAAAACGCGATTTGTTCTCGCGCTAAATGATAAGGCCAGCAAATATGCTGGCCTTATTCTCTTTACGCGACTGACTGATACTCAGTTGCCGTATCCACGTGGACGATTGATGATGTGCTCTTCCCAGTCCACCACTTCACTTTCATGTACTGCAATATGGCGCACTGAGATCCTTGCTGCGTGCATTGCCGCACGCGATCCCTTACGTAAAGGATGCCAGACCGGCAGCGTTTTGCCTTCTGCCAGCACGCGGTAGGCACAGCTTGGCGGCAGCCACGAAAAGGTCGGCAAATTCTCACGCGTCAGCTTAATGCAGTCCTCTTCCAGCTCAAAGCGGTGCTCATAGTTTCGGCACTGGCAGGTTTTGATATTCAGTTGGTTACAGGCGACATTGGTAAAGTAAATTTCATCCGTGTCGGCATCCTGCAGCTTGTTCAGGCAGCACTGACCACAGCCATCGCACAGGGATTCCCATTCCTCATCGCTCATCTGCTCCAGCGTTTTTTGCTGCCAGAAAGGGTTATCAGTCATGTCGGTGTCCGGTAAAAGTAAAAACCCGCACCTTATAAAGGGTTTGGGCTGAGTATGCAAGTTTTACAGTACTCGGGTAGCAATACCGTGGCCGCCGAGAGACAGTTCCAGCTTATCGCCAGAGACCATCGGTCCAACGCCTTCTGGCGTACCGGTCAGGATCACATCGCCAGCGCGCAGGGTGAAAAACTTGCTCATATAGGCAATCAGCGGCAGGATTTGGTGGATCATATCGGCGGTACTGCCGTGCTGGCGAACTTCGCCGTTGACGATCAGTTTAAGCTCAACGTTCTGCGGATCGGCAGTAAATTCACTGCGCGGGATGAAACCGGAGATTGGGCAGGAGTTATCAAACCCTTTCGCTTTCTCCCACGGCTGACCGGCCTTCTTACAGCCCGCCTGGACATCACGCAGGGTTAAATCCAGCGCTACGCCGTAGCCTGCAATGGCCTGAGCCACATGCTCTTCGCTGGCATGTTTTAACGTGGCACCAATCAGCACCGCCAGTTCCACTTCATGATGTACGGCACCGAGACCCTGCGGGATGGATAGCGGCTGACGGATATCGCACAGTGCGGTTTCCGGTTTGATAAACAGTACAGGTTCGGTCGGGGTCGCGCTGCCCATCTCTTTTATATGTTTGGCGTAGTTACTGCCAACGCAAACCACTTTATTGACCGGAAAATCTAACAATGCGCCTTGCCAGTTGTGATGCTGATACATGTTTTTCCCCTGCTTTGTTGAACGGCAGCCTCGACTCTAAACCGCGACCACCCCGTTTTACTGTGCGATAGCATCGGCCATCATGCCAATACTAATGGCAAAATAATAAGATCGATTCCAGTGCATTAGCGTACGGAAATTGTCATAAACCATAAATGAACGACCGTCACCATCTTCAGGCGTGATGATCCACGCACGTCCAGGTGCATTTCCCTGCGATGCCGCTTTGACGGTGACGCCAAGCTGCTGCCACTGTAACGGCGTTTTCGCCTGTGCGTTTTTCAGACCGCTTAATTCGGTATCAAATCCCTGCGGCAAGGTGACTTCCGTTCCCCATCCCTGCCCGGCTTTCCAGCCTTCTTTCTGCAGATAGTTGGCGATGGAGGCAAATACGTCGTCAACGTTACTCCAGATATCTATTTTACCGTCGCCGTCGCCGTCCTTACCGTAGTTCAGGAACGAGCTGGGCATAAACTGGCTTTGCCCCATCGCACCCGCCCACGATCCCTTCAGCTCATCTGCTGTCATGCCCTGCTGCTGAATGATTTTCAACGCGGCCATCAGCTCTTTTGTGAAGAACGCTTCACGACGCCCCTCAAAGGCTAAGGTAGCGAGTGCGGAAATCACGTCCTCTTTGCCCTGAATGGTGCCGAACTGGCTCTCCATTGCCCACAGCGCAACAATATACGAAGGCGAAACACCCGACGCTGCCGCAACGCTATCCAGCTGTGCACGATACGCAGTGAGCCTGTCACGCCCCTTTTCAATTTTGCCCAGGGTCAGTACGCGGCTGAGATAATCGTTAAGCGTCACTTTATGTTCGAGCTGGCTGCGATCGGATTTTATCGCACGGTCAACAAAATGAATGCCGGTGAAGGCGGTATCGATCGTCGCCTGGTTGAAACCCTGCAGGCGAGCGGTGGCTTTAAGCTGTTCAACATAGCCGGGGAACTGTGCGGGATCGCGCCCCTGCTGTGACAGCGTAGTACTGCCCGAAGAAGATAATGCGACAGGTGGGATTGCAGCATAACTTAAACTCATGCTGCTCGAAATAGACAACAAAGTTAACAGCGTGGTAAGGAGTGGCAATTTCATGCATGCATCCTTTAATCACTTCACCCGCGCCGGATTTAAATGCTCAACCCGGCGCCGGTGATATATTTACAGACGATTCCTAGTTAAACTTTTTTATGATTTTCCAGATGCATCTTCAGCAGACTTTCCGGCGGCGGCGGCATTTGTAAATAAAAGCCTTCATCACGTAATGCAGCTTTAACTTTTTCGATATCAGCGCCCACCAGCTTCTTGCTGCCGTCCAGCGGCAGCAGCATCGCCAGCTGTGGTTTGCCAAAGCCATTCATCAGAGCTTCAGGGACCCGGGAAAAATCGTCTTTTTTTTCGACATAAAGATAAGTCTGGTCGCGTTTAGTACTTCGATAGATCACACAAAACATATTTTTTACTCGAATTAACCTGGAAGGTAGCTTGCCTGGATATTACAGTAACTATAACATGCTTGCAGAACTTCGGAATATTGTCCTGATTTGATTAACCAGCACAATGTGCGGCTATTTTAGACGGGATGATAAATAACAGGACTGAACGGGACAGATGCCACAATCGCCAATTGAGTTAAAGGGCAGCAGTTTTACACTTTCTGTCCTACATTTGCACCATACCGATCCTGCCACCGTCCGTAAGGCGCTGGCGGAAAAGGTCAGCCAGGCTCCGGCCTTTCTGAGAAATGCGCCCGTCGTTGTCAATGTTTCAGCGTTAACCCGCGATGTTAACTGGCGGCAGATGCAGCAGGCCATTGTGGGTTCAGGCCTGCATATCGTCGGCGTCAGCGGCTGTAAAGACGAACAGTTAAAGCGCACGATTTCACGTTCAGGGCTGCCATTATTAACCGAAGGTAAAGAAAAAAAACCTGCGGGTGATGTGCAACCCGACGTTCCGGTTGTCGCACCCACAGTCGCTGTAGCAGCGGCTGAACCCTCGGTCGAGAGAACCCGGGTGATTTCCACGCCTGTACGTTCCGGGCAACAAATCTATGCCAAAAACTGCGATCTCATCGTCACGAATAATGTCAGTGCGGGTGCCGAACTGATTGCGGATGGCAATATTCATATTTATGGCATGATGCGCGGCCGCGCCCTCGCCGGAGCCGGTGGCGACAAAGGCAGCCAGATTTTTTGCACTAATTTATCAGCGGAGCTGGTTTCCATAGGCGGTGTGTACTGGATTATGGACCAGATACCGAACGAGTTTTTCGGAAAAGCCTCGCGTCTTTGTCTCAAAGACGGTGAGCTGACCATCCAGACACTGAACTGAGCCATGCTCGCAAGCCCTTTCTTTTCTAAGGAAATTACTATATGGCACGCATAATTGTTGTTACATCGGGTAAAGGAGGCGTTGGTAAAACCACGTCCAGCGCGGCCATCGCTACCGGTTTAGCGCAAAAAGGAAAAAAGACGGTTGTTATCGACTTTGATATCGGCCTGCGTAACCTCGATTTGATAATGGGCTGTGAGCGCCGCGTTGTTTATGACTTCGTCAACGTGATCCAGGGTGATGCCACGCTGAATCAGGCGTTAATCAAAGATAAGCGCACTGAAAATTTGTTTATTTTGCCCGCATCACAAACCCGTGATAAAGACGCACTGACCCGCGAAGGCGTGGAAAAAGTGCTGAACGATCTCGCCGCTATGGAGTTCGACTTTGTCATTTGTGATTCACCGGCAGGTATTGAAACCGGCGCGCTGATGGCGCTCTATTTCGCTGATGAAGCGGTGATCACCACTAACCCGGAAGTCTCTTCCGTGCGTGACTCCGACCGTATCCTCGGTATTCTGTCGTCGAAGTCTCGCCGGGCGGAAAATTCGCAGGATGCGATCAAAGAGCATTTGCTGCTGACCCGCTACAACCCGGGCCGCGTGAGCCGTGGCGATATGCTGAGCATGGAAGACGTGCTGGAAATTCTGCGCATTCCTCTGGTCGGTGTCATCCCTGAGGATCAGTCCGTACTGCGCGCCTCAAACCAGGGTGAACCTGTCATCCTCGATACCGAATCCGATGCAGGCAAAGCCTATGCTGATACCGTTGACCGCCTTCTTGGAGAAGAACGCCCCTTCCGCTTCATTGAAGAAGAGAAGAAGGGATTCCTGAAACGCCTGTTTGGGGGATAAACCATGGCCTTACTCGACTTCTTTTTATCCCGAAAAAAGAGCACTGCTAACATAGCCAAGGAACGGCTGCAGATTATCGTGGCAGAACGCAGAAGGGGGGACAGTGAGCCCCAATATCTGCCTCAGTTAAAGAAGGATCTTCTGGAAGTCATTTGCAGATACGTAAAAATCGATCCAGAGATGCTGAGCGTCAAGCTGGATCAAAAAGAGGGTGATATTTCCATTCTGGAGCTGAACGTCACGCTGCCTGAGTCGGAAGAACCCGATAAATGACCCTTCCCTGTCCATAATCTTCCCCTGCGCTAATGCAGGGGAAAATTGTTTGCGATCAGTCCGCGCTGAGGATTTCGTTAATTCCCGCCTCCAGAAGCGTGCCCCGCCAGCCATCAATCAGCTCCGGTTTACGATCCCGCGGTTTTAATTTCCAGTACCAGCTCAGTAGCTGATTAATCTGACGGCGTGATGCCAGCAGCTCCTGGCTGACACCATGCTGTTCCGCCGCACTGGCCACCAGCGCTTTAATCGCTTTGAATACCGACTTATAGCGCGGATGGTCAATCAGGTTAGCAACCGGTTCCGGCAGTTCGCTCTCGTCCAGCGCTTCGGCTTTCGCCACCATTGCCAGCAGCGCCCGTCCGTGGAAGCGGATCTCCTGCCCCGGCACGCCGAGATGTTCCAGCTCGCCCAGCGAGCCCGGCAGGTAGCGCGCAATTTTCCATAAATTCTCTTCACGCACCACGAAATTCACCGCCATATCCTTTTCGCGCGCCGTCTCCAGACGCCAGGCGGCCATCAGACGTAACGCGGCCAGCTGGCGCGGTCGCAGCTGCCAGGCGTTGGTAATTTCACGATAAGCTTCCTGCGGGTCGAGCTGTGCGGTACGACGCTGGCACAGCAGGCGGCATTCATCCAGTGCCGCAGCCATCTGCCCGGCGGCTTCCGTTTCAACCATCAGCTTCTGCGCGATAGGCAGCAGATAGAAAACGTCCGCAGCAGCGTACTGACACTGTTTTTCCGTCAGCGGGCGCGCCATCCAGTCAGTACGAGATTCGCTCTTGTCCAGGGCGATACCGGTAAAGGATTCCACGATAGTGGCAAAGCCGCAGGAAAGGGGGCGACCGGAAAATGCAGCAAGAATCTGAGTATCAATCATCGGGTCGGGAAGTACGCCAAACTCATGCAGGAACACTTCCAGGTCTTCGCTCCCGGCGTGCAGGAACTTAACGATTTCACGATCCTGCAACAGGTCACGGAAGGGTTTCCAGTCTCCGATGGTCAGCGGATCGATTAGCGAAATCGTCTCACCGTCGAAAAGCTGGATCAGGCCCAAACGGGGATAATAAGTGCGCGTGCGAACAAATTCGGTGTCCAGCGCCAGTGCCGAAACCTGACGGGCACGCTGGCAAATCTCGGCCAGCGCTTCGTTGCTGGTAATCATGGTGTAATTCAAAATAACAGTCTCTTGTCGCAGGCTGCATCGCGGCCTGCCTGTGCAGGTGTTAGAAATAATAATGCCGGGTGCATCCCGGCATTTTTGTCCCCGTCGCCCCGACCACAACGATGATGCAGCCGGATAGCAACGGAGTATCGATATCGCGCAGTCGTTCCCTCAGACAGCCGTTTTTTGCGCCGCCTTAATCGCTTCATCGCGCAGTTCCCGGCGCAGAATTTTTCCGACGTTGGTCTTCGGCAGCTCTTCACGGAACTCCACAATTTTCGGAACTTTATATCCCGTCAGATACTTTTTACAGTGCGCAATCAGCTCTTCTTTGGTCAGGGAAGCATCCTTCTTCACCACGCATATTTTCACCGACTCGCCGGCTACGTCGTTGGGAACGCCGATTGCAGCCGCTTCCCGGACTTTCGGATGCAGCATCAGCACATCTTCGATTTCATTGGGATAAACATTAAACCCGGAAACCAGAATCATGTCTTTTTTGCGGTCAACGATGCGAAGAAAGCCTTCATGATCAACGGTAACAATATCGCCGCTGCGAAGCCATCCATTTTTTAAAACTTCATCCGTCGCATCAGGCCGCTGCCAGTAGCCCAGCATCACCTGCGGTCCTTTAATACACAGCTCGCCCGGTTCACCCGGCGCGACCTCATTGCCCTCATCGTCAACCAGCTTCACATCGGTCGACGGCACCGGCAGGCCGATACTGCCGTTGTGGCACTGGATATCGTACGGGTTGACCGAAACCAGCGGCGAGCACTCCGTCAGGCCGTAACCCTCCAGCAGATAGTGCCCGGTCAGTTTTTCCCAGCGCTCAGCAACGGACTTCTGTACCGCCATCCCGCCCCCTGCCGAAAGACTGAGGCTGGAGAAATCCAGCTTGTTGAAGCCTTCATCGTTCAGCAGCGCGTTGAACAGCGTGTTAACGCCGGTAATGGCGGTGAAGGGGTATTTTGCCAGCTCCTTAACCAGGCCCGGAATATCACGCGGGTTGGTGATCAGCAGGTTGGCACCGCCAAGATCGATAAACAGCAGGCAGTTAACCGTCAGCGCAAAGATATGGTACAGCGGCAGTGCCGTGACCACCGTCTCCTGCCCTTCTTTCAACAAAGAACCGTAGGTGGCACGGGTCTGTTCAAGGTTGGCCTGCATATTACGGTGGGTGAGCATCGCTCCCTTCGCCACGCCGGTGGTGCCACCGGTGTACTGCAGAAACGCCAGGTCATCATTAATGACGTCCGGCTTGGTGTAATCCAGACTCGCCCCGCGCTGCAGAGCCTGACGGAATGAAATCGCTCCGGGCAGATGATACTTGGGCACCATCTTTTTGATGTACTTCACCACGAAGTTGACCAGCGTGCCCTTTGCCGTTGACAGCTGATCGCCAAGCCGGGTGAGGATCACATGCTTAACCTGCGTTTTCGCGACAACTTTTTCCAGCGTGTGGGCAAAGTTGGAGACAATCACAATAGCGCTGGCACCGCTGTCATTCAGCTGATGTTCTAATTCTCGCGGGGTATAAAGCGGGTTAACGTTGACCACCGTCATTCCCGCTCGCAGTATGCCAAACAGGGCGATGGGATATTGCAGCAGGTTGGGCATCATCAGCGCCACACGGTCGCCTTTCTTCAGCCCCAGTTCCTGTTGCAGATAGGCGGCAAACGCCCGGCTGCGAATATCAAGCTGTCGGTAAGACAGGCTCTGCCCCATATTGATGAACGCCGTCTGTTCGGCATAACGCAGTACCGCGTGTTCAAACAGGTCAATGAGAGAGCGGTAACGGTCCGCATTAATTTCTGCCGGAACATCGGCCGGATAACGGTTAAGCCAGACCTTTTGCAAGGAGTCACCTCGAAAATGAGTATTAGTAGTCATCGCAGCTCAGCCTCTGATTTCTGTTAACATTATTTTAACTCAGCGTACCAGTTTGCTCAGCTCTCCGTTTTGAGGTTGCGAAGCCCATCACTAAAAATTTCTCACCGGGAGAAAAGTAAACAAAAAAAAGGCATACCCGCTGAAACACAGCGGATATGCCGTGAAAATTTCGCTACAGCACAACTACTCGGTCAGGATTGTCTGAACCTGCGCCGGTGCCGGGGAGTAATAGCCCCAGGGCGGTGGGCCCCAGTATCCACCGTGGCGGCGACCATGACCGGGACCATACCAGATCCACGGGTCAATCGGCTGCGGCGCCGAAACAACTTGCTGCACCCTATGCCAGCGCTGGTAACCTGTTACTTTCACTACAACAAAGTTGTAGTCAGCATCACCAATTTTGCCTTTTTCAATCCCGGCGATAGGCCCGACAACGGTGACCATTTGATTATTGAAGTTAATCGGATCGACAAAGCCGTTGACGTCAGCGAACACGCGACCAATCGTCGCCGACCCTAAAATCGGGCGTGCTGTATCATCCAGACGCATAGCGGCAATCTCAAGACGGGTCACGCCGTTCTTGTTACTGACGCTAATCACTTTACCGCCGAAGCGCGATTCCTGCCCGACATAGAGCTGTGGCGCATTAAGCACTCGCACCAGATCCTGCTGCGGCATTGCCGACGTTCCCTTAACTGAATCAGGCACGGTCACGCAACCTGAAAGCAATAAGGACGTTAATAACAAACCACTCAACTGCCAAAAACGAGATTTACGCATAAGATTCTCCCAGGTACTGTTGATTTGACTGCACCGTGGTGAAATAGTTGCTGCGACTCACTCGCGGCCCGGTAATTTTTTCCATGTCACTTCATTACGCAAATAAGTCGGTTCTGCATGCTCCGGAGCGACAGTTTCCCCCGCAGCCAGCGCCTGCGAGGCAAGAATCAGCATGTCCTCAGCGGCAGGCAATTCCACCTCACTGACAGTTAACACCAGTTGGCTGTTTTCAACCAGTTCAGGCCATGCTTTCCAGCCGGTCCCCACACAGGACCACTCTCCGCTTAATGCGGCCATACGTTCACTTGCCGCCTGAGGACTGAGCACGGCTTCGCTCTCTTCGCCACGCCAGATGCCCTGTTCATCGCGCTGGTACTCAGCCCAGTAAACTTCGCCCATACGGGCATCAATGGCGGCCAGCACTCGCGTTGCTCCGCTCAGTCGCCAGGCGCCCTGTGCCATCGTTTTCAGCGTGGAAACGCCAATCAGCGGCAGCTCCGCACCAAGCGACAGCCCCTGCGCAATGCCGATGCCGATGCGAACGCCGGTGAAACTGCCCGGCCCACGACCAAAAGCCAGGGCATCCAGATCCTTCAGCGCCACGCCACCCTGCTGTAGGATGTCCTGCACCATAGGGAGAATGCGCTGGGTATGTTCCCGCGGGCAGAGTTCAAAATGGGCCAGTCGTTGCTGGTTATTCAACAGAGCAACCGAGCAGGCTTCCGTGGCCGTATCAATGGCTAAAATTCGCGTGGACATTGCAACCTCAGGGATAAAAATTTCGGCGCGAATAATAGCACAAAGCGCGCCGAATTGATGACTGTCGCGTTATGGCTTGAGAAACGCCGCCGCCCGGCTGATATCTCGTGTGCGCGGTGTAGGCGGTAAGCTGTTCAAAAACACCGCACCGTAGGGCCGCATCACCAGCCGATTATCACAAATCACCAGCACGCCGCGATCGTCAACGTCGCGGATCAGGCGGCCAACGCCCTGCTTTAGCGTGATAACGGCATCCGGAAGCTGTACCTGATCGAACGGGTCGCCGCCGCGCAGTTTGCAGTCTTCCATTCTCGCTTTAAGTAATGGATCGTCGGGCGAAGTGAACGGTAGCTTATCGATAATGACCAGCGACAGCGTATCGCCCCGCACATCAACCCCTTCCCAGAAGCTGCTGGTGGCGACCAGCAGCGCATTACCCGCGGCAATGAACTGCTTCAATAGCTGGCCTTTACTGGTTTCCCCCTGAAGCAGCACCGGCAAGGTTAGCGTTGCGCGAAACTCCGCGGCCAGATCGCGCATCACCTGATGAGAGGTACAGAGGAAAAAGCAGCGACCATTGTTGGCTTCGATCAGCGGACGCAGCATGCGCGCCAGCTGGCGAGCTCCACCGGGTTGATTAGGCGAAGGCAGATTACGCGGAACACACAGCAGCGCCTGGCGGGAATAGTCAAACGGGCTGTCGAGGATCAGCGTTTCGGCCTTTTCCACGCCCAGGCGCTCAACGAAATGGGTAACCTGTTCGTTCACCGCCAGCGTGGCAGAGGTGAAGATCCAGCTGGCCGGGCGCTCTTCCATCACCTCGCGGAAACGATCCGAGACGGAAAGCGGCGTCAGCGCCAGGATAAAGTGGCGAGAGTTGCATTCATACCAGTAGCTGAAGCCAGGCTGCGAAACATCTTTCAGCCGTTTCAGCCTTCCACGATAGAGCGCCGCGCGCTCAAATGCCGCATCCAGCAGCGCCGAACGCCCCAGCGACAGCTTCGCCACGTCATAACACAGCTCCAGCGCGTCATCAAGCAACAGTAGCGCTCGCTGCACATGGGGATCGCTAAGCAGCTCGCGCAGGTTGCCACGAAACCCCGGATCGCCTAGAGCCAGGCGAAAATCCTGCGCGCTTTGCGCCAGCCGGTCGGCTGACTTTTGCAGCTGCTGCACATCGCGGATCTCGGTACGGTAGGCAATGGTGATGTCTTTGGCCAGATCCAGTAGCTGGCGGCTGGAGAGCTGCTGGCCGAAATACTGGCTGGCGATATCCGGCACCTGATGTGCCTCATCGAAGATCATCACGTCTGCTTCAGGGATCAGTTCGGCAAAACCGCTCTCTTTTACCACCATATCGGCCAGGAACAGGTGGTGGTTAACCACCACCACGTCAGCATCCATCGCCTTGCGGCGCGCCCTGACCACGAAGCAGTCTTTGTACTGCGGGCAGTCGCTGCCCAGACAGTTATCGTTAGTGCTGGTGACAAGCGGCCAGATGGTGCTGTCCTCCGCCACGCCGCCGCAGGTACTGATATCGCCATCAACGGTTTCGCTGGACCAGCCGCGCAGATGGACCAGATCGCTCATCGCCTGCACGGCGAGTTCCCCCCCGGCCATCGACTGCTGCTCAAGCCGTTCAAGGCACAGATAGTTAGAGCGCCCTTTAAGCAGCGCCAGCGTACCTTTGAATTTTAACGCCTTTGCCACCGTGGGTAGATCGCGGCTGTAGAGCTGATCCTGCAGGGCTTTCGAACCGGTGGAAACAATCACTTTCTTCCCGGAGCGGAGGGCGGGTGCCAGATAGGCATAGGTTTTACCGGTGCCGGTACCGGCCTCAACGACCAGTTCACCGCGCATATCGATGGCTTTCGCCACCGCGGCGGCCATTACCCGCTGCGGTTCACGCGGTTTAAAACCGGGGATCGCCTGCGCCAAAGCGCCGTCCACTGCAAAATCGTCTGCCACAAATCCTCACTACCGGAGAGAAACCACTGTGATTATATCAGTATTAGGGGGGTGATACAAAAACCCAACAAGTGGAGTTTGTGAGGATGCGCAATGCCTCACAGCAGGTGACTCCCGCAGTGGTTTATGCCAGGCTAGCGCCGGTTAATTTAATGTGTAAAAAGGAAAACTCATGACCATTGAACGTATCGATCCAGAACATCGTATGTCGGAAGCCGTCATCCATAATGACGTGGTGTACTACACCAGCGTGCCGGAAAATCTGGATGAGGATGCTGAGGCACAGACGGCGAATGCGCTGGCGGTAATCGATCGCATTCTGACGCGCGTAGGTTCGGACAAGAGCCGCATCCTGGATGCCACTATTTTTCTGGTCAATAAAGATGATTTTGCCGCGATGAACCGCGCATGGGATGCGTGGGTGTCGCCGGGAAATGCGCCGGTTCGCTGTACCGTTCACGCCGGGCTGATGAATCCAAAGTATCTGGTTGAAATCAAAGTCGTGGCGGCAAGATGAGTAGCGCCCCTGCCCTGGCGGCAGGGGGCTTTATATCAGTAATCTTCGTCTTCTTCTTCGTCGTCTTCATCATCCTGACTATCGGCATGATGCTCGTCGTCTTCATCATCAAACATCACCGCAACGTGGCCGCCGGTGTGCGTGCTGCGGATTTCTTCCGCCACCATGGCAATGGCCTGGCCGCTGGTCAAACCTTCTGACATCAGCTGGTGAATGCGTTCTACGGCCTGCTGCTGCTGTTCATGTGTCAGCGCGGGTAATCCTGTAAACATAGTGGCTCCTGAGTGCTCGTGCGGCGCGGATTATTTCACGGGTGACAAAGAGATGCCAGCGGCAGAAAAATATGCCAGGCTTGCACCCCTGTAACGGATCACCCTGCTGAAGAATTATGCTGCCTGTTCTACATTCACTGAAGTATACGCCGGATGCCGTCGAGCATCAGTTTGCCGCTCTGGCACATCTGCCTTGGGCAATGCTGCTGCACTCCGGCTTTGCCGATCACAGCGACAACCGCTTCGATATTCTGGTAGCCGATCCGTTCTGTACGCTGACAACTCGCGGTGAGCAGACCGCCATCGATGAAAACGGCACAGTTAACCATTCCGTTGAGGACCCGCTCACCCTGCTTGCTGCGAAACTGGGGCGTGCTGCGATGCAGGCCACACCGCGTGATGATTTACCGTTCCAGGGCGGTGCACTCGGACTTTTCGGCTATGACCTTGGCCGCCGGTTCGAAACGCTTCCCGAACTCGCCGAGAGTCAGTTAACCACACCGGATATGGCCGTTGGGATCTATGACTGGGCGCTGATCGCCGATCATCATCTGCAAAGGCTGACGCTGGTCGCTTACGGTGATATCAGGCAGCGCCTTGGCTGGCTTAAGGCTCAACGCCCCGCAGCGGCAGAACCGTTCCGGCTGACCGGCGGCTGGCAGACGAATATGTCGCGCGAAGAGTACGGTGAGAAATTCCGCCGGGTGCAGCAGTGGCTGCTTTCGGGGGACTGCTACCAGGTGAATCTGGCGCAGCGCTTCCAGGCCCGCTATCAGGGCAGTGAATGGCAGGCATTTGTCCGCCTTTGCCGCGCTAATCGCGCGCCGTTCAGCGCCTTTATTCGCCTGCCAGACAGCGCGATTCTCAGCCTGTCGCCCGAGCGTTTTATCCGTCTGCAGGACGGTGATATTCAAACCCGTCCAATCAAAGGCACGCTGCCGCGTCTTCCTGACGAACAGGCAGACCATGAACAGGCGATCAGGCTGGCCAACTCCCCGAAGGATCGCAGTGAAAATCTGATGATCGTTGATTTACTGCGCAATGATATTGGCCGGGTTGCGGTGCCGGGCAGTGTCAAGGTGCCCGAACTGTTTGTAGTGGAGCCGTTCCCGGCGGTGCATCATCTTGTGAGTACCATTACCGCACGGTTGAAAGCGGGGCTGTCAGCCTGCGATCTGCTGCGTGCCAGCTTCCCTGGCGGTTCGATAACCGGGGCACCAAAAGTTCGCGCAATGGAAATTATCGAAGAGCTTGAACCACAGCGTCGTAACGCCTGGTGCGGCAGTATTGGCTACCTCAGCGCCTGTGGAAATATGGATACCAGCATCACTATCCGCACGCTGATTGCCGAACAGGGAAATCTCTACTGTGCAGCAGGTGGCGGTGTGGTAGCGGACAGTGACGAAGCAGCGGAGTACCAGGAAACCTTCGATAAGGTCAACCGTATTTTGCCCTGTCTGGAGGAGCCATTGAATGAGCAGCAGTAACCCTCACCTGCAACGCTTTTTGTCGCGCTTTATTCTGCAACCGCCGCCATCAGAAAATATAGCCCTGCCGCGCCGTCAGGCGGCAGTGCTGGTGCCGATCGTCGCTCATCCCAATCCGACCCTGCTGCTTACGCGACGTGCCGCCACGCTGCGTAAACACGCCGGTCAGGTTGCCTTCCCCGGCGGTATGCGTGATGCCGAGGATGAATCGCTGGTGATCACCGCACTGCGCGAAGCCGAAGAGGAGGTCGCGATCCCGCCGAAGGCCGTTGAGGTTATCGGGGTACTGCCGCCGGTCACCAGCAGCACCGGATTCCAGGTCACGCCGGTGGTGGGCATTATCCAGCCCGGCCTGCGCTGGCAGCCTAACGAGGGGGAAGTTGAATCGGTGTTCGAAATGCCGCTGGAAGAAGCGCTGCGTTTGAGTCGCTATACCCCACTGGACGTGCATCGTCACGGGTTTCATCACCGCGTCTGGCTCTCCTGGTTTGATGACTATTTTATCTGGGGGATGACCGCCGGAATTATTCGCCGCCTGAGTCTTCAGGTGGAAAAAACCACACAAATCGACTAAAATACAGCCTCATATCGGTCTGAAATTCATCTTTGCCTTATTTTTAACTGCTTTTTTGCAGGATGACGATCCAAATCACTGCAAGGCGGCGGCTTTTCATTTATATTTCACCCAATTCATCTTATTTGTGAGCATCGTCCAGTGAGTAATCTTGTTAAGGAGCGTATAGCGTGATTAGCGTTTTCGACATGTTTAAGATCGGCATCGGCCCGTCGAGTTCCCATACGGTTGGTCCAATGAAAGCCGGCAAACAGTTTGTCGACGATCTGCTGGCCAGTCGCCAGCTATCCTCCGTTACTCGCATTGCGGTGGACGTCTACGGATCGCTGTCGCTGACCGGAAAAGGTCACCATACCGATATCGCCATTATCATGGGGCTGTCGGGTGCTTCACCGGAAAGCGTCGATATTGACAGCATTCCGGCGTTTATTCGTGATGTGGAAGATCGTCAGCGTCTGTTGCTGGCTAACGGTGCCCACGAAGTTGATTTCCCACGCGAAGGCGGCATGGTGTTCCGCAGCGACAACCTGTCGCTGCACGAAAACGGTATGAGTATCCATGCTTATGCTGGCGATCTGAAAATCTACAGCAAAACCTACTACTCGGTGGGTGGCGGCTTTATCGTTGATGAAGAGAGCTTCGGCAAAACTGCGCTGAATGAAGTATCAGTACCCTACCCGTTTAACTCAGCCAAAGAGATGTTAAACCACTGCCAGCAGACCGGCCTTTCCCTCTCTGGAATGGTGCTGAAAAACGAACTGGCAATCCACTCCCGCGCGGACATCGAACGCTATTTCTCCGATGTCTGGCAAACCATGCGCGACTGTATCGATCGTGGTCTGAATACCGAGGGCGTGCTGCCGGGTCCGCTGCGCGTTCCGCGCCGTGCCTCCGCGCTGCGCCGTCTGCTTGTTTCTTCCGACAAGCTTTCCAGCGATCCGATGAACGTCATCGACTGGGTGAATATGTTTGCTCTTGCGGTTAACGAAGAGAACGCTGCCGGTGGACGTGTGGTAACCGCACCCACCAACGGTGCCTGTGGCATCGTCCCTGCGGTGCTGGCCTATTACGATCATTTCATTGAGTCGGTCAGCCCGGATATCTTCACCCGCTACTTTATGGCCGCCGGGGCGATCGGCATTCTGTATAAGATGAATGCCTCGATTTCCGGTGCCGAAGTCGGTTGCCAGGGGGAAGTTGGCGTCGCCTGCTCCATGGCGGCAGCCGGTCTTGCCGAACTGCTGGGTGCAAGCCCGGAGCAGGTGTGCGTAGCGGCGGAAATTGGTATGGAACACAACCTGGGTCTGACCTGCGATCCGGTTGCCGGCCAGGTTCAGGTGCCGTGCATCGAGCGTAACGCCATCGCCTCGGTCAAAGCCATTAACTCTGCCCGCATGGCGATGCGCCGAACCAGTGAAGCCCGCGTGTCGCTGGATAAAGTGATCGAAACCATGTACGAAACCGGCAAAGACATGAATGCCAAGTATCGCGAGACCTCACGTGGCGGCCTGGCAATCAAAGTTCAGTGCGACTAATCAAATCTGACGTAAGTGTTTGAGAACCTGTCCTGATTCGCTTTTTCGTCAAGTGCCAAAATTAGTACCAAAATTAACTAAGCGCCATCTACCGGATGGCGCTTTTTCTTTCCTATACTTCAAAATAGTTTAGCTGGCGGCTATCCCCAGATTCAGGAAACGGCTAGAGTGTCTCGGCGCGTTCTGTGAGAGTAAGTTCCTGTTTTTGAGACATTCCGCTTTTCTCTTCAGTGCTACTAAACTAAATGTCTGTTTTGCCCATTAACGGTGTTCAATCTCTGTATACGCGACTGGCTTATAGGATGGTTACTAATGCAAATGTCCCAGGAAGTCTTAGGACAGTTTCGCCGCAAGCGATTGCTTATCGCGGCGGTCGTTGCAGCACTGGTGCTCATTCTGACCTTAACCTTCAGGTTTGTGGAAGAAAAGAACCGCATAGAGCAGCAATCTCACAGCTTTGCTAATAACGCCATTCAGCGCTTTGACCGCATGTTTTCCCCTCTGGATGTTGCCGCCGATAACGCCCTTGCCTGGGTCGGTACCGACTGCGGACTTATCCGTTTTAAACTAATTGAGAAACTGGCCGTCCTGCAAACTGTCAGGTCGATCCTGCTGGTTGATAACGATCGTATCTACTGCTCAAGTATCTTCGGTCCGTCAGATCTCGCTTTCAGCAGCAATTACCCCGAACTTTTGGTCAAAAATCAGCGAATGCAGCTGGCCGTAGATGAACATTTGCTTAAGGGTTCACCGATTCTGCTGCTGTGGACGCCGAGTAATGAAGACAACCGCGCGGGTGTTTTACAGGTCATTAATATTGAACTGATGACCAGCTATCTGCTGGAACCCACATTACCCTGGGTTGAGCGGGCAATACTGAACGTCGGCGGTCAGAGCCTTGAATACGGCAACCCGCTGATTGAACCCGCCACGCCTGCCGAAGACCAGGTCACTATCGTTGAATCCTCCCTACGCTATCCTTATTCAATTACTCTTTTCGGGCCCTCGCCTTCGCGGCTGGCGCTGATAACCGTGCCGTCACAGCTGCCGCTCGCGCTGCTACTGAGCCTGCTGATGGGCTATATCGTCTGGCTGGCCACCGCAAACCGTATGAGTCTGTCCTGGCAGATTAGCTATGGCATTACCGCGCGGGAATTTATGGTTTACTGCCAGCCGCTGATTAATGCCCGTAACGGCCAGTGCGACGGCATTGAAATGCTGCTGCGCTGGCACAATCCGCGCCAGGGATGGATACCGCCGGACGTTTTCATTCCACTGGCCGAACGCCAGAATCTGATCGCTCCGCTGACCCGATTTGTAATCAGTGAAACGGTCAGACATTTGCCCGACCTGCCGATGCGTTCCTCATTCCATATTGCGATTAACGTCGCCGCCAGCCACTTTCGCGAGCGGGCGATTATTGACGATTTACAACGCCTGTGGTGGCCAGCGAATCCCCAGCCGCAGCTGGTGGTGGAGTTGACCGAGCGCGATTCCCTGCCGGTTGTCGACCAGCGGGTGGTTTCTCATCTGCATAAGGTCGGGGTTAAGCTGGCGATTGATGATTTCGGTACCGGGCACAGCTCACTGTCCTATCTGAAAACACTGAGCCCTGACGTGCTGAAAATCGACAAGGTCTTTACTGCGGCCATCGGCACCGATGCAATAAACGCCACGGTGACCGATATGGTGATTTCACTGGCCCAGCAGCTGAATATCGGACTGGTAGCCGAAGGTGTTGAAACGGCGGAACAGGCAGAGTACCTGCGCGAACGCGGAGTGGATGCATTGCAGGGGTATTACTATGCACGGCCGATGCCATTAGGGGATTTCCCGGCCTGGCTGGCTAACCACAAAGCTTTCTGCCCGGCATAAAAAAGGCCGGGTTTCCCCGGCCTGTTCAACGTTAACTTTCTTCTTCGTCGTGCTCGTTGCGTTCACGCGTCACGCGCACCAGGTCAACGCGGTAATCTGTCGCTTCGATAATCTGGAAACGCAGCGGCGGCATCTCGAATACCTCACCCGCTTTTGGCAGCTGTCCCTTCTGGGCAATCAGCAGACCCGCCAGCGAGGCATGGTCATCTTCCGGACGAACCAGTTCCTGAGTATCGAACAGCTGCTGAAGAGAGTGCAGATCGGTACCGCCCTTGACCAGCCAGCCGTCACCATCGGCGATAATATCCGGGGTTTCATCTTCATCCGGGAATTCACCGGCAATCGCTTCCAGCACGTCCAGCGGCGTCACCAGCCCCTGTACCACACCAAACTCGCTGGTGACCACGACAAAGCTGCCTTTGGCACGGCGCAACACGCTCAGCAGGTTGAGCGGGTCCAGCGTTTCCGGAATGATAATCGGCGGCGTTGCGGAGGCAAACGTGGCCACATCCACACCGTGGTCCAGCGCCACCAGCAGTTCTTTCGCCCTGACTACGCCAACAATTTCATCCAGTTCGCCGCGACATACGGGGAACAGGCTGTGTGGCGTATCCAACAGCTGCATGCGGATTTCTTCCAGCGGGCGTTCAATATCAACCCACGAAATGTCACCGCGCGGCGTCATAATGCTGCGAATGGAACGGGAGGCCAGAGTCAGAACGCCGTTGATCATATAGCGTTCTTCATCTTTAAATGCTTCCTGCGGCATGATCGCTGCCACTTCACTGCTTTCGCTACCGCTGTTCTCAGTACTATTACGACGGCCACCCATCAGACGCTGTATCGCCTCAGCGGTACGCTCGCGCATCGGCCTTCTGGCCTGATGACGCATAAAGTTATGGCGTGCTATCTGGTTAAACAGCTCAATCAGAATCGAGAAGCCAATCGCCGCGTACAGGTAGCCTTTCGGAATATGGAAACCAAAGCCTTCCGCCACCAGGCTGAGACCAATCATCAGCAGGAAGCTCAGACACAGCACCACCACCGTCGGGTGCGCGTTAACGAAGTTAGTTAACGGCTTGGAGGCCAGCAGCATCACGCCCATGGCGATAATCACCGCCGTCATCATCACCGCCAGGTTATTGACCATGCCCACAGCGGTGATCACCGCATCGAGGGAGAAGACGGCATCAAGAATAACGATCTGTACCACAACCGCCCAGAAACTGGCGTATCCCCGGTTTCCACCGTCATTATGCTCGCGGTTTTCCAGCCGTTCATGAAGCTCCATCGTGGCCTTGAACAACAGGAACAGTCCCCCGAACAGCAGAATCAAATCCCGTCCCGAGAAACTAAACTCACCGATACTGAACAGCGGACGCGTCAGCGTCACTATCCACGAGATCAGCGACAGCAGGCCCAGGCGCATAATCAGCGCCAGCGACAGTCCGATCAAACGCGCTTTGTCACGCTGCTTAGGCGGCAGCTTGTCGGCCAGGATGGCAATGAACACCAGGTTATCAATGCCCAGTACGATTTCAAGAACAACCAGCGTGAGCAGACCCGCCCAGATCGAGGGGTCTAAAAGAAATTCCATGACAGACTCCGGAAAAAGGAACGAGAAAACGCAGCAGACGTTCGGCTGAGCGTGCGGCATGAATTACGGCGAGTAAAGGCAGAGATGACGTCAGAAGACGTTGAAAGCGATACCGGATAGCCCGGCGGCATGATTAAGCAACTTCGGTGACAGTCCATAGGGAGGGCTGAGGCCCGTTACTCCTGTATTAGAAAAGGATCACTACTCTAGCAGCAGAAACATTGCCGTCAAAATGGTTTCTTACACTTGGCTGGCATCCTTGCAGAACTTTACGCTTTGCTGACCGCGCGTATTTATCAATTACGGTCTAAATTACTGAGCAAGGTCACATAATTTATTTTTTCACGTACTAAAATAAATCGCGTTAACTGGTGTGTTAAGCGTGCCATTGCAAGTTTACCGGCACGAAGTAGAAAAATAAGTGTGACCTCTTTCATGCTGAATCACGCAAATACCTTAAGTATCCGACGTTGGCGAAGATTAAATTTCGGATAGTCAGGGTATTGATCGGCTGAGCCTCGCGCGGCTTGAACTCCAGAGAGCCGTCGTCAACTGGATAAGGAGTAGCAAGTGACTATTGCTATCATCATCGGCACACACGGCTGGGCAGCGGAACAGCTGCTGAAAACGGCCGAAATGCTCCTGGGTGAGCAGGATAACGTCGGTTGGATCGACTTTGTCCCGGGGGAAAATGCAGAAACGTTAATCGAAAAGTATCAGGCGCGAATACACGACCTCGACGTGAGTCAGGGTGTGCTGTTCCTGGTTGATACCTGGGGCGGTAGCCCGTTTAACGCCGCCAGTCGTCTGGTGGTTGATAAAGAACATCACGAAGTCGTTGCCGGGGTGAATATCCCGATGCTGGTCGAAGTGCTGATGGCCCGCGATGACAATCCGTCCTTCGACGAACTGGTAGCGCTGGCGGTTGAAACCGGCCGTGAAGGCGTCAAGGCGCTCAAAGCCAAACCGCCTCAGCCAGCCCCTGCCCCCGCAGTTAAAACCTCAGCGCCTCCATCTGCCCCACTTAAACCCGGCGAACATATGGTGATTGGCCTGGCGCGTATTGATGACCGCCTGATTCACGGCCAGGTCGCCACCCGCTGGACCAAGGAAACCAACGTCACGCGCATCATTGTGGTCAGTGACGAAGTGGCCGCCGATAACGTGCGTAAAACGCTGCTGACCCAGGTTGCTCCTCCCGGTGTGACTGCGCACGTGGTGGATGTCGCGAAGATGGTCCGCGTGTGGAACAACCCGAAATATGCCGGTGAAAAAGTGATGCTGCTGTTTACCAACCCGACCGATGTCGAAAGGCTGGTGGAAGACGGTGTTGGCATTACCAGCGTCAATATCGGCGGAATGGCGTTCCGCCAGGGGAAAACCCAGGTGAACAATGCCGTATCGGTGGATGCAAAAGATATTGAGGCGTTTAACAAACTCAACGCGCGCGGAATAGAACTGGAAGTGCGTAAAGTTTCCAGCGATCAGAAACTGAAAATGATGGACCTGATCGCCCGTCTGAATCAGTAGCCCGTGGCCTGAAAGTTCAGGTTGAACTCCGTTCTGTATCTAAGAGGAAAAGTGTAATGGAGATTACCACGCTGCAAATTGTTCTGATATTTATCGTCGCCTGTATTGCGGGCATGGGCTCGATCCTCGATGAATTTCAGTTTCACCGGCCCCTGGTGGCCTGTACATTAATCGGTGCGGTTTTGGGTGATATCAAAACCGGGATCATCATCGGCGGTACGCTGGAGATGATCGCTCTGGGCTGGATGAACATTGGTGCTGCGGTTGCACCGGATGCGGCTCTGGCTTCCATCATCTCAACCATCCTGGTCATTGCCGGTGGACAAAGCGTCGGAGCCGGTATTGCGCTGGCGATTCCGCTGGCTGCGGCAGGCCAGGTGCTGACCATTATCGTTCGTACCATCACCGTCGCTTTCCAGCACGCAGCGGATAAAGCCGCGGAAAAAGGCAATCTCACCGCCATATCCTGGATACACGTTTCGGCACTGGTCCTGCAGGCAATGCGTATCGCCATTCCGGCATTGATTGTGGCGATTTCGGTCGGCACCAGCGTGGTCCACGACCTGCTGAGCTCAATTCCTGAGGTGGTGACCAACGGCCTGAACATCGCCGGGGGCATGATCGTCGTTGTAGGTTACGCGATGGTGATTAACATGATGCGCGCGGGCTACCTGATGCCGTTCTTCTACCTTGGCTTCGTAACGGCCGCATTCACCAACTTCAACCTGGTGGCACTGGGCGTTATCGGCGTGGTCATGGCCATCCTGTATATCCAGCTGGCACCAAAATATAACCGCGTTGCCGGTGCGCAGGCTGCGGGCCCGGTAAATAACGACCTTGATAACGAACTCGATTAAGGAAAGGTGAGAAAAATGGTTGAGACAACAACACAAAAGAAACTGACCCCCGGTGATATCCGCGGGGTGTTCTTACGCTCAAACCTGTTCCAGGGTTCGTGGAACTTCGAACGTATGCAGGCGCTGGGCTTCTGCTTCTCGATGGTGCCGGTGATTCGCCGCCTCTATCCCGAGAATAATGATGACCGCAAACAGGCGATTAAACGCCATCTGGAGTTCTTCAACACCCATCCATACGTAGCGGCTCCGGTGCTGGGCGTAACCATGGCGATGGAAGAGCAGCGAGCCAACGGTGCGCCGATTGACGATGCGGCCATCAACGGCATCAAAGTTGGCCTGATGGGACCGCTGGCAGGCGTCGGCGATCCGATTTTCTGGGGCACCGTTCGCCCGGTATTCGCGGCGCTTGGTGCAGGGATCGCCATGAGCGGCAGTCTGCTGGGTCCGGTACTTTTCTTTGTCCTGTTTAACCTGGCTCGTCTGCTGGTGCGCTACTACGGTGTGGCCTACGGCTATCGCAAAGGGGTGGATATCGTCAGCGATATGGGCGGTGGCTTCCTGCAGAAACTGACGGAGGGCGCGTCGATACTCGGCCTGTTTGTGATGGGGGCGCTGGTTAACAAGTGGACGCATGTTAACGTGCCGCTGGTGGTGTCGCGAATCACCGATCAGACCGGTAAAACCACCGTCACTACGGTGCAGTCAATCCTCGACCAGCTGATGCCTGGGCTGATCCCGCTGCTGCTGACCTTCGGCTGCATGTGGCTGCTGCGCCGTAAGGTGAACGCGCTGTGGATTATTATGGGCTTCTTTGTTATTGGTATCTTTGGCTACTGGGTTGGCCTGCTCGGCGTCTGAGCCTGAACTTCAGCACCATTAACTTCGAGGGCCAGCACAGTCTGGCCCTTTTTTTCGGACGGGATTATGCAACTGACTGATTATCTGATTTTGCTGTTTATTGTTCTGATTTTGCTCTATGCCATTTACGACGAGCTAATCATGCCGCGCCTGAATGGGCCAACGCAGCTGAAAATTCTGCTTCAGCGGCGTACCAAGCTCGACAGCGTAATATTCATCGGCCTGCTGGCTATCCTGCTGTATCAGAATTTACGCGTGCAGGGCCCTCAGCTGACAACGCTGCTGCTGATGGCGCTGGGTGCAATGGCGATATGGCTGTTTTGGGTCCGCGCGCCGAAGCTGCTGCTAAAGGAGCACGGATTCTTTTTTGCTAACGTTTTTATCACCTGGGACCGTATCAGCGCGATAAATTTGTCTGAGGATGGCGTGCTGGTAATTACGCTGGAAAATCGCCGCCTGCTGATCTATGTCCGCAAGCTGGACGATCTGGAGACAATCTACAAATTTATGCTGGAGAGTCGCTAACGGCGGTTTCCCCATCATCCTGCCGCTGCCACAGCCGCAGGGTGAAATCCGTCTCGCAGGCAAACTCAGTGGTGGTGGCGAGTATCCCCCACACCTCAGGCCGGGCGCGCCACGCAAACGGCGTCATTTGCAGCAGCGCTGCGGACTCTTCACTGTTTAGCGTCATCGAATACCCCAGCGACTGCTCCTCGACAAGCGTAAATCCAGGCATCTCTTCCGGCGTGTTGTCATGCAGTTTCACATCCTGATAGATCAGTGCTTTAAACTGCATTAAGTGACGCGGGCCTGGCGTCACGGTCAGCACGTATCCCTGCGGCTTAACGACTCTTGCCAGTTCAGCCGCTTTACAGGGCGCATAAATGCGCAGCACCGCATCAAACTGATTGTTACCGAACGGCAGACGGTGGCTGGACGCTACGCAGAACTCGACGTTGCCGTAACGCTTAGCACCGTAGCGGATGGCAATTTTCGCCACATCCAGTCCGTAAACCAATGCCTGCTCGCGTTCTTCCTGCAGCCGGGTGGCGACTGCCTGAGTGTAATAGCCTTCGCCACAGCCAATATCCAGCACGCTCAGGGTGCTGTTCGGTAATGCTGCATCCAGCATATCACACACGCGCTGTTGCAGCGGCTGGTAGTGCCCCGCATCAAGGAAGTTACGCCTTGCCTGCATCATCTCAGCGCTGTCACCGGGCTGTTTCGAACGCTTGTGCTGCACCGGCAGCAGATTGATATACCCCTCTTTTGCCAGGTCGAACTGATGCTGGTTCTCGCAGCGCAAAACGCGTTGCTGAGCGAGTAAAGGCTGTTGGCAAAGGGGACACAGGTAGGACATAACAACTCTCCGCTATCAAGGACGGCGGCAGTGTACTTGAAAGTGTGCCGCAGCGGCAGTACTTCTTGCCGCAAACAAAAAAGCTCTGCCATTGCTGACAGAGCTTTAGTATTCAGATTTCAGACTGCACTACGCAATAGGGCGTTGGTGACAGCCTCAAATCGAAATCAGATAGCGGTAACGTTCACAGCAGCAGGGCCTTTCTGGCCGTCCTGAATTTCGAACTCAACGTTCTGGCCTTCAGCCAGAGTTTTGAAGCCGTTACCCTGGATTGCAGAGAAGTGTACGAACACGTCTTTGCTGCCGTCAGCAGGAGTAATGAAACCAAAACCTTTAGACTCGTTGAACCACTTAACCTGACCTTTAATCTTTGCCATTTTGCAAATTCCTTAGAGTGTTTATTAGCCCGTAGGCCTGACGTACAGAAAAACCAGAGACATTACTGCATGAGGCATTAATTAAGGCTCGGCAAGGAAGCGGTATTCAACGTCAACGTCTTTACTCAGAACTTCTTTACTGAAGATGCCACACATAAACAGAACTGTACCTCGTTTTACTCAAATGCGTTTATCACATATCCGCTAATTAATGGCAAGTTATTTTTAGGCAAGCATTGATATGTCGCACACAATTGAAACAGCAAACGAGGTAAATGTCACTTTTATGCCAGCACACCCGTCAATGCTGCACATATTTTCATCCCCAGTAAACCCAGAGGCAGCATGGGCTTCAGCCACATAAAACGCTGCCAAATAGCGGGCATAATACGATAATAAACTGCAAGTATTACGTAATTATGGCAAAGTATTGTTAAATAAAATCTATGGGCCTCAATGACTTTTTCACCACAGCAGCCCTGATGTCGACTTACAATGTACCACTTGTTTCATCCCATAATTAGGCTGCACCAAAAACAGGAGATTCGCGACAACCCTGCCCCATTTAAAGGCATTTCAACAAGTTTTTAAATTAACCTTATTTTTTCAATTTAATTACGCTATTAGACGCGGCTCTCATTATTAGCTATTACATATAGAAAAATACATTAGGATTAATCTTGACATATATTGTTGAGCAATACTCGGGAGCCTATTCGCCACGCCTGAAAACGCTCTGCCGTCAACCCAGCTTGCGCTAATGCCTGCTGCAAAACCTGCGGCGGTTCATCCAGTGACTCATCAGCCAGTTCAAATACGCCCCAGTGTATCGCTACAGTCTGCGGCTGCCCCATCGCCTGATGAAGTGAAACGGCCTGATCGGGGTCCATGTGCTGCCCCCGCATGAACCATTTTGGTGCATAAGCCCCAATGGGCAACGCCGCCAGATTAAAGGGCCCCAGCCTGTTGGGGATCTCAAGCAGACGATCGGAGTATCCACTGTCGCCGCTGAACCAGAAGTTCAGTCGCGGATGGGTCACCACCCAGCCACACCACAAAGAGCGGTTGCGGTCACACAGCGAGCGCATACTCCAGTGGCGGGCGGGGACGGCATGGACGGTGACTTCTCCCAAACGGGTGCTTTGCCACCAGTCAAGCTCCTCAACGTGAGCCGCCCCAAGGCGTGTAAACCATTTCGCCAGCCCCAGCGGCACCACAAATCGTACATCAGGAAAGCGACGAAGAATTTTTTTGATGGTAGGTCGATCAAGATGATCGTAATGGTTATGGGAAATCAGCACGCTATCCAGCGAGGGCAAATCATCAATCGCCAGCGCAGGGGGCGTTTTACGCTGCGGCCCGGCAAACGGCAGCGGCGAAGCGCGCGACGAGAGTGCCGGATCGATCAGCGTATAGCGCCCATCAAGGCGCAACAGCAAACAGGCATGCCCCAGCCACCATACGGCATCTTCGCTGCCGCTGAGATCGGCTGGCTGCCACCACTGGCGTGTAAACTGTTCATATCCCGCTGCCGGCGGCTTAGGCAAGCCCTGCGCCTTTCTCTCACGTTGCCAGCGTTGCAAGTCCCCCGGCTGTCGCAGTTCGGGTTCCGGATTACAAAAACCGTCGGGGGTATGGTGAGAAAGAGCAGGATCGTACCATGGATTTTTCCAGGCCATTGCGTTCACCTTATTGCTGCAGAATTAACGCTCCGGGATCATACGGATAAAGTCTTTTTCGGCATCATCTTCCGGTGCCGGCTCCGGCTGCGCCTTGTCTGCGGCATTCTCGGTGAGTTTGCGCAGCAATGCGTTCTGGCGTTTCTGCTCTTCAAGTAACGCTTCCAGCAGCTGAATCTGCTGATTAGCTCGCACGCTGGCGCGATTGACAAAAAACCACACCACCAGACCGATGATAACCAGTGCCATGATCAGCGCAGTCGATGTCAGACCCTGCACGTCATTTACCATTTCGTTCATACCAACCTCAAAACTGAATTTACGCCGCCGATTATCCAGCGACACTGCGGCTGTAGATTCTACCCGCTGCCACGCCAATTGATAGCTACCTCACAAAATTTACGCAGCCGCTGCGCAGAATAAGACGAGTTGTTTCAGTATCCTCTTATCGCTTTGTGAGGCATGTCGCGGCATGCTGAATAAGCAGCGCCCTGATGTCCGGGCCAGGCTGCTGATAAACAACAATAAAGGGGATAGCATGAAAGTATTGACGCGACTCATTGCTCTACTGGTGATTATCTGGCTGGCCATGCTGGTTACCGGCTATGGCGTATTAACCGGCAGCAATAAGAACGTGGCGGGAATGGGCCTGCAGTGCCAGTATCTGACGGCGCGCGGCGTCGTGATTGCGCAGTATCTGCACACCGACAGCGGAATCATCGGCGTGACCGATTGCCCTCTGCTCAGAAAAAGTATCGAAGTCGTCGACAACTGAAATCAGACGGGCCGACCTGTCGTCGGCCCGCAACTCAACATACCGCAGCTTAAAATGGATAGTCGTGATACCCCAGCTGGGAAGAAATCGTCTTAGCCGCCCGGTGCAGCATTGAGACATAGTGCTGCTTATTCTCTTCTGCAAAGCGAATCGTCGGGAAGGAGATGCTCAGCCCGGCGATAACCACGCCAAAGCGGTCAAAGACCGGCACAGCGATACAGCGAATCCCTTCTTCCTGCTCTTCATTATCTTCGCCAAAGCCCTGCGATCTGACGCGATCGAGTGCGGATAGCAGCTCATCCACCCCGTTCAGCGTCTTAGTCGTACTGAGAACGAACTCCACATCGGCGAGGATTTCGCGCACCTCATCATAATTTCGCCACGCCAACAGCACTTTGCCAATGGCCGTGCTGTAGAGCGGGTTGCGTCGGCCAATACGCGAGTACATCCGCAGATTGTAAAGCGAGTCAATCTTATGGATATAGACAATACTATCCTCTTCCAGCGCGCCCAGGTGGATAGTTTCCCGGGTAAGGCGGGAAATCTCACGCATCTGAATATCGGCGCTGCGGATCAGATCGACGTTTTGCAGCGCTTTTGCTCCCAGCTCAAACAGTTTCAGCGTCAGGGCATATTTTTCCGTTTCGCCTTCCTGCGACACATAGCCCAGCGTTTTCATGGTCTGCAAAAAGCGGTATACGGTGCTTTTCGACATCATCACCCGCTGGGACAGCTCGGTAATACCGTTTTCCCGCTCTTCTCCCAGCGCCTGCAAAATACCAAACACTTTCATCACCGAAGAGACGGCATCCGGTTGCTTATCTGAATCGGTACTGGCCATTGCGCTTTACCTTTGTGTTTTATAAAAAATGGAACGCTATTTCCAGTATACGTACCGCCCCACGGTGCCGCAACGGCAGTCGCCGGGATGCCGACACATCCGGTGATAGTTTTCAGTCGTTTACCTCTGGCAAAAATCACAAAAAGCATTAGCATGGTAATATTCACCTCTTACATTACTTCCTCTCTATGTCTGCAATTTCTGTTAACGACGGGCTTCCCGTTCCGCAGCGTTACGGTGCGATTTTGGCTATTGCACTGGGCATCACCGTCGCCGTGCTGGATGGTGCGATTGCCAACGTCGCACTGCCTACCATTGCTCGCGAACTTAATGCCAGCCCGGCAGAGTCAATCTGGATTGTGAACGCCTACCAGCTGGCAATCATTATCTCTCTGCTTTCACTGTCTTTTATCGGCGATATGATCGGCTATCGCCGCGTCTATCAGTGTGGTCTGGTGCTGTTTACCTGTACTTCCGTGTTTTGCGCGCTGTCCGACTCGCTGACCATGCTAACCATTGCACGCGTGCTACAGGGCTTCGGCGGCGCTGCGCTAATGAGCGTCAATACCGCGTTAATTCGCATTATTTATCCTCAGCGGCACCTGGGCCGCGGCATGGGCATTAACTCGCTTATTGTGGCGGTTTCCAGTGCAGCCGGTCCTACGGTAGCCGCTGCGATTCTTTCCGTCGCCTCGTGGAAATGGCTGTTTCTGATTAACGTACCGGTCGGTATCGCCGCGTTATGCCTCGCCCTACGCTTCCTGCCAGACAATCCACAGAAATCCCAGGGCCAGCGCTTTGATATCCCCAGCGCGGTAATGAACGCCCTCACCTTTGGCCTGCTGATCTCGCTGCTGAGCGGCTTTGCCCAGGGGCAGAACGGCACGCTGTTGCTGGTGGAACTGGTGCTGCTGCTGATTATCGGCACGCTGTTTATTCGCCGTCAGCTGCGCCTGCCGTTCCCGCTCCTGCCGGTCGATCTGCTGCGCATCCCGATTTTTGCGCTGTCCCTCGGGACCTCTATCTGCTCCTTCTGCGCGCAGATGTTGGCAATGGTTTCGCTCCCGTTTTATCTGCAAAACGTGCTGGGCCGTAGTGAAGTGTCAACCGGACTGTTGCTGACGCCCTGGCCTCTGGCAACGATGGTGATGGCACCGATTGCCGGACGACTAATTGAGCGGGTGCATGCCGGCCTGCTCGGCGCAATTGGCCTGGCGATGTTTGCCAGCGGTCTGTTTGCGCTGGCGCTGCTGCCCACCGCGCCTGCGGATGCCGACGTGGTGTGGCGGATGATGCTGTGCGGAGCGGGCTTTGGGCTGTTCCAGTCGCCGAACAATCACACCATTATCTCTTCCGCACCGCGCAACCGCAGCGGCGGAGCCAGTGGGATGCTGGGCACCGCTCGCCTGCTTGGGCAAACCAGCGGCGCGGCGCTGGTCGCGCTGATGTTTAATCTGTTCGCCAACCACGGAACGCATTTTTCACTGTTGTTGGCGGGCAGCTTTGCCACCGTTGCCGCGGTGGTCAGTGCACTGCGTATTCGTCAGCCGCGCAGCGTTCACGGATAAAACTGCGCAAACCCGATACCAGCGTTCAAAAATGACCCGACGACACGTCGTTTGGCCATAAAAAAAGCCACTGTCGTATGAACTGCCCCCTTGACGTTGGATGTCCAACTTTCAGAGAGCAGTGCAATACAGACGGTGGCTTTTTTACTCACTTAGCAGCGCGACCGAAAGGGCCAGTGCTGCCGGAGAATTACTTCAGATATTCACCGGTGCGCAGCGCTTCAATGCGCTTATCCAGCGGTGGATGCGACATAAACAGCTCGCTCAGCGACTTGGATTTGCCGTTGATGCAGAAGGCCATCATGCTGCTGGCTTCCTGCGGCTCATAGCTGGTTTTCAGACGCTGTAGCGCAGCAATCATCTTCTCGCGGCCGGCCAGACGCGCCGCACCGGCATCGGCATGGAACTCACGATGACGGGAGAACCACATAGTGATAATGCTGGCAACAATACCGAACACCAGTTCCAGCACCATCGATACGGCAAAATAGACCAGCGGGTTACCGTTGCTGCTTTCCTCATTGTCGCGACTCCCGGAGAGGAATCCGGCTGCCAGCTGGGCCAAAATGCGCGAAATAAAGATCACAAAGGTGTTCACGATGCCCTGGATCAGCGTCATGGTCACCATGTCACCGTTGGCAATATGGCTCACTTCGTGGGCCAGAACCGCTTCGGCCTCATCGCGGCTCATGTTCTGCAACAGCCCGGTAGAAACGGCAACCAGCGAAGCATCGCGGCGCGCGCCCGTAGCAAAGGCGTTAATGTCCGGCGCGTGGTAAACGGCAACCTGCGGCATGGCAATACCGACCTGCTGCGCCTGGTGGGCAATGGTGTCAATCAGCCAGCGTTCAGTTTCGTTGCGCGGCTGCTCAATCACTTCACCACCTACGGAACGAAGCGCAATCCATTTCGACATCAGCAATGAAACGAACGCACCGCCGAAGCCAAACAGACCCGCCATAATCATCAGGCCCATTACACTGCTTGACTGGATCCCTGTCAGGCTGAGGATCAGCCCGAAAACCACCATAACGCCCAGGTTGGTTAACAGGAAAAGAGCAATACGCATCATATGATTTAATCTTCCTCGGTTATTTACTCACTGTACACAGGGGTACAAAGGTGTATCGATATCGTAAGGTCAACGCAGCACATTTCAAGCCCCGCGCGCGGTTAAGTGTTTAAAAAAACATAACTTTACATTATTGGCAGGTTTTAAATGCAGTTACTGACGCAGAGTATACACGGATAAAAAAAGGCACAGCATTTGCTGTGCCTGTTGGTCTTAGTTGACCGCTGCCGGTGTGACCGCGGGCTGCTGTTTTTCCAGCTGGGCCAGGTCATTGGCAATTTTGACCGTTTCATCAAGATACGGGTCGGGTTCTTTATAATCCTTAGGCAAATCGTCCAGCTTAGCCAGCGGTTTTTTACCTTCCGCTTTCAGTCTGGCGTTGATCCGCTCGAGGCGCAGCGCATCATCTTCACGGTTCTCTTTTTCGCGCTCGGCCAGATTAAGCGAAATAATATTACGCTTATCCTTATTGGCATTGAAGCGCGCGATATCCTTGATGATGTACTGGAACTCAGCATCTTTCGCAATGCGGTCCTGGTGATCTTTCAACAGCTGCGGTTCCAGCGGCTTCAAATCGCCAATTTTGGTGTAGGTTGCGGCATTCACGCTATCCCACGGCAGCGCGTTGTCCTCAAACTTCTCACCGGTCTCGATGGCTTCCACACCGGTAGGCATCAGCAGGTCAGGCGTCACGCCTTTACGCTGCGTACTGCCGCCATTGATACGGTAGAACTTCTGAATAGTGTACTGCACGGAACCCAGCGCAGGCCATTCAGGGCGCAGCATCTGATCGTAAATGCGATTCAGAGAACGGTACTGCTGTACGGTGCCCTTACCGAAGGTCGGTTCGCCGACAATCAGTGCACGACCGTAGTCCTGCATTGCCGCAGCAAAGATTTCCGACGCAGAGGCGCTGAAGCGGTCAACCAGCACCACCAGCGGCCCTTTGTAATAGGTAATACCGTCGTTATCGCTGTCTTCACGCACCTTGCCGTTATTGTCACGAACCTGGACTACCGGACCGCCTGGAATAAACAGACCAGAGAGCGAAACCGCTTCGGTCAGTGCACCGCCGCCGTTGGTACGCAGATCAATCACGATGCTGTCAACGTTCTGCTTTTGCAGTTTTTGCAGCTGCACCTTCACGTCGTCGGTCAGGCCCACATAGAAGCCCGGAATATCCAGCACGCCGACTTTCTCTTTACCGACGTTGTGCACGGACATTTTCACCGCACGATCTTCAAGGCGGATTTTCTCACGCGTCAGGGTGATGATTCGGGTTTTTGTCCCCTTACCTGCCGGCAGCACTTCCAGGCGAACTTTACTGCCCTTCGGTCCTTTGATCTGCGCAACAACGTCGTCCAGACGCCATCCGATAACGTCCACGATCGGTTTACCCGGCTGACCTACACCAACGATACGATCGCCAACGGTGATAGCTTTACTTTTCGCCGCCGGGCCACCGGCCACCATGGAGTTGATTACCGTATAATCATCGTCCATTTGCAGCACCGCACCGATACCTTCCAGAGAAAGGCTCATCTCGGTGTTAAACTGTTCGGTATTGCGCGGGGAGAGATAGTTGGTGTGCGGATCGATTTCATGAGCAAAGGCGGTCATCGCCAGCTGGAAAACGTCTTCGCTGTTGCTTTGCGCCAGGCGACGCTCGGCAAACTGATAACGCTTGGTGAGAACCTCACGGATCTCTTTATCATCTTTACCGGTCAGCTTCAGGCTCAGCTCATCATATTTGACCTTGGCATCCCACAGCGCATTGAGTTCGTCGGTGGTTTTCGGCCAGGCGGCCTTACTGCGGTCAATATCGATTGTGTCGTTACCGGTGAAGCTCATCGGCTTATTAAGTACCGACAACGCATATTGATAACGCTCAAAGCGGCGTTTCTGGGTCAGATTATATAAATCGTAAAAGACAGAAAGCTGGCCGGTTTTTAATTCTTCACCCAGTGTTGTTTTTTTATCCGCGTACTGTGCAATGTCAGACGCTAACAACACGTTGTGGCTGTAGTCGAGCAGATTCAGATAGCGATCGAAGATTTTTGCTGAAAAATCTTTATCCAGATCGAACTGACGATAGTGGGAACGGGTAAAGCGGGAAGTCACGCGTTCACTAACGGTCGCGTGTTGGGCTTCCTGATGCAGCTGCGGGATCTGATCGGCGCGGGTGATATTGTCCGCGGCGTAGAGGTTACCTGCAAACAACAGGCCCGCAATGATGGTGCTTTTAAAAAGAGTGTTCATGCCCTGATTAGCCTCCGTATCAGAACTGCAAGTGTTCTGCGCGTACTATCATTGCCAGGCCGGAAGCCAGTTGAACCCGAACGCCATCTTTACTGATTTCAAGAATGGTCGCGTCCATGGCATTTTTGCCCGCGGTTACTTTAATGCTCTGGCCAACTTGCAATGCTGAGGTGTCGGTAACGGGTTTGCTACGCGACGGCTGAGGCTCTTCACGTGCAGCTGCTGCTGCCGGAGCGCGCTCGGTATGCGGACGGGCAGGCTTGCTGCGCGGTTTGCGCGGCTGCTCACCTTCGGCTGCAGGTTTGCGGGCAGGCTTGCGTGGGCGACGCGGCGCGGTTTCTTCACCGGCTTCACGTTTTTTCGCCTGCTGCTGCTCGCGCTGTGCCTGAACGCGTGCTTTTGCTTCTTCAAGCTGTTTGCGGGCATGTTCAACATGCTGCTCATCGAGCTTGCCACAGGCGTTACCGTCCAGATCTACGCGGTCGGCACCGGCTTTAATGCCGTACAGATAACGCCAGCTGGAGGTATAAAGACGCAGTGCAGAGCGAAGCTGGGTTTTACTCAGCCCCATTTCGCCCTGTACGCGGTCAACTAAATCCTGAAAGATCCCAATCTTTAATGGTCGCGCTTCGCCTTCAGCGCTAAAGCACTGAGGGAAACGCTCTGCCAGAAAGGCAATGACTTCTTTAGTGCTATTCAACTTAGGTTGATTTTCCATGAAATTTCCTGATTACAACGGGTTTGCCAATCAGCGCAGGCATGAACAGGCGTCATTATAATGACCCCATCGACAATTGCTACGTGATCCAGCGCTTTAGGTGCGTTTCATGCGAATAAATTTTTCCACATCTGTGCCGGCCAGCACCTCGCATAGCCCGTCAGTTAAGGCTTTCAGCCCAATTTCATCCTCAATATCGAAACGGTTATACTCCACGCTATCGATATCTAACACGCCAATAACGCTACCGTTAACCACCAGAGGCAGCACGATTTCAGCATTGCTGGCGGCATCACAGGCGATATGACCGGGGAAAAGATGCACATCATCAACGCGCTGCACGGCGTTTTCCGCTACCGCCGTTCCGCAAACGCCACGCCCCACGGGAATGCGCACGCAGGCGATTTTTCCCTGGAAGGGACCCAGCACGAGGGTATTTTCTTCCGTTAACAGATAGAAACCGGCCCAGTTAACCCCATCAAGACGTTCAAACAGGAGTGCGCTACAGTTACCCATGGCGGCCAGGAAGCTGGTTTCACCCGTCAATAAGGCACGCATATCCCGGTTCAGGTCGGTATAGAATTCTGTTTTTGTCATTGTTTAACCATTATTAAATCTGTCGCGAAGCCCGCAGACGCTTCGTTGAATAAAATTGTGATAAATGCCAGCGAGACAGGATGATTCATGTCGTTAGTTAATATAACCTTAGAGTTGTGTGAAGCGATCTGCACGATTCAAACGAGTCACGCGACTTGCCTAAATCTGCCCTGCACCTGCGCTGTTTGGGCCTAAGCACGACCAGGAATATGAAAATACACGTCATCAGTCATGCTCTGCCACAGGCACGTTATCAGCGATGTCCGCAATGCGATACCCTTTTTTCCTTACCAGATGTGAAATCCAGACAGTCCGCGCACTGCCCGTGCTGTAACGCTCGCATTCTGAACGGACGCGACTGGTCGATGACCCGTCTGACGGCGATGGCGGTGACCATGATGCTGCTGATGCCTTTCGCCTTCAGCGTACCGTTAATGACCGTCCACCTGCTCGGGACCAATATTCGCGCCAGCCTGCTGGGCGGCATCATGCAGATGGCACAGCAGGGCGACGTGATTACCGCCTCCATGGTCGCCTTCTGCACGATTGGTGCACCCGTGACGCTGGTGGCCTCGATCAGCTACCTCTACTTTGGCGAAAAGCTGGGGATGAACCTGCGTCCGGTCCTGCTGATGCTCGACAGACTAAAAGAGTGGGTGATGCTGGATATTTATCTGGTTGGCGTCGCCGTTGCTTCAATTAAAGTGCAGGATTATGCCTCGATTGACCCCGGCAGCGGGCTGGTGGCGTTTATTTCGCTGACCCTACTCAGTCTGCTGACGCTGATCCACCTTAATGTAGAACAGCTGTGGCATCGTTTTTATCCGCAGCCGGCACAGCATGCACCCCCGGCTTCGCTACGCGTCTGCCTGAGCTGCCACCATACCGGCGTGGCCGATGACCGCGGCCGCTGCCCTCGCTGCCATACGCCGCTGCCCTTTCGCCGCCACTTCAGCCTGCAAAAATCCTGGTCAGCGCTGATTGCATCGATTGTATTGCTGATCCCCGCAAACCTGCTGCCGATTTCGATTATCTATCTGAACGGTGCACGTCAGGAGGACACCATTCTTTCGGGCATCATGTCGCTCGCGTCGGGCAATATTCCCGTGGCGGCGGTGGTGTTTATTGCCAGTATCCTCGTACCGTTTACTAAGGTTATCGTGCTGTTCAGCCTGCTGCTCAGCATCCATTTCAACTGCGAACAGGGGCTGAAAACCCGCATCCGCCTGCTGCGCGTGGTGAAGTGGGTGGGCCGCTGGTCAATGCTGGATTTATTCGTTATTTCACTGACCATGTCGCTGGTTAATCGTGACCAGCTTCTGGCTTTTACTATGGGACCGGCAGCCTTCTACTTTGGCTCTGCGGTTATACTGACTATTCTTGCCGTTGAGTGGCTTGATAGCCGTTTACTTTGGGATGCTCATGCAACAGGAAACGCCGACTACACCGACTAGCGCACGCGTCGTCAACCGGCGAAAAATTTCGCCGTTCTGGCTGCTGCCGTTTATTGCTTTACTGATAGCGGGCTGGCTGATCTGGACTAACTACCAGGAACGCGGAACCACGGTGACCATCGATTTTGCCACCGCTGACGGTATTGTTCCCGGCCGCACGCCGGTTCGCTACCAGGGCGTTGAAGTCGGTCTGGTGCAGGGGATCAGCATGACTGAAGATCTGCGCACCATCAAAATCAAAGCCAGTATCAAAAGCGATATGCGGGATGCGCTGCGTGAAGATACCCAGTTCTGGCTGGTCACGCCGAAAGCCTCACTGGCGGGGGTGTCCGGGCTGGATGCGCTGGTAGGCGGTAACTATATCGGTATGATGCCTGGCAAAGGCGAACCGAGGGAAAACTTCGTGGCGCTGGATACCCAGCCGAAGTATCGCGTTAACACCGGCGAAATGATGATCCACCTGCACGCACCGGATCTTGGCTCACTGAACAGCGGTTCGCTGGTCTATTTCCGTAAAATACCGGTGGGCCGCGTTTATGATTACAGCATCAATCCCGGCAATCACAACGTCACCATTGATGTGCTGATTGAGCGCCGCTTCACTAATCTGGTGAAGAAAGACAGCCGCTTCTGGAACGTCTCCGGCGTGAAGGCCGATGTGGGGCTGAGTGGTGCAAAAGTCGAACTGGAAAGCGTCGCGGCGCTGGTCAACGGGGCGGTAGCCTTCGATTCGCCGGAATCCTCTGAGAATGCGAAGAGTGACGATAGCTACACCCTGTATCCTGACCTTGCACACAGTCAGCGCGGCGTGGCGATTACCCTCGATCTGCCGGATGGTAAAAATCTGAAGGAAGGCAGTACTCCGCTGATCTATCAGGGTCTGGAGGTCGGCACGTTGACCAAACTCACCCTGCTTGACGGCGGTAAAGTTTCCGGCGAACTGACGCTGGACCCGTCGGTAACCGGGCTGATGCGCAACGGAACCCGTATTGAGATGCACAGCCCGAAAATCAGTCTGAACGACAGTTCGTTAAGCAGTTTGCTGACCGGTAACACGCTGGAGCTGGTTCCCGGTGAAGGCGAACCGCAAAGCCACTTCGTGGTGCTGCCGGATAACGAATCATTGTTGCAGCAGGCTAATACGCTGGTCCTGAAACTTAGCGCACCGGAAAGCTACGGCATTGATGCCGGGCAGCCGCTGATGCTACACGGCATGCGTATCGGCCAGGTACTGAGCCGTACCCTGACGGAAAAAGGTGTGAACTTCAGCCTCGCGGTGATGCCGGAATACCGGCAGCTGGTACACGGCGACAGCAAATTTATTATCAACAGCCGCCTGGACGTGAAGCTCGGTATTGACGGGATGGAAGTGCTGGGTGCCAGCGCCCGCGAATGGGTTGACGGCGGAATTCGGCTCGATCCCGGCAGCAAAGGCGAGGTGAAAGAGGTCTATCCGCTTTACGCCAACAGTGAAAAAGCGCAGGAGGGGATCACCGGCGATCAACTGCCGACCACGCTAACGCTGGTGGCCAACAGCCTGCCGGATATTCAGGCTGGTTCCGTGGTGCTCTACCGTAAGTTCCAGGTGGGTGAAATTATTAACGTTACCCCGCGCGCCGATGCGTTTGACGTTAGTGTGCATATTAAACCGGAGTACCGCCGCCTGCTGACGCAGAACAGCGTGTTCTGGGCCGAAGGTGGCGCACGCGTGCAGCTGAACGGTAGCGGCCTGACCGTGCAGGCGTCGCCACTGAACCGGGCGCTGAAAGGGGCGATCAGTTTCGATAATCTCAGCGGAGCCGGCGCGGGCCTGACGCGCGGTGATAAACGCATTCTGTACGATTCAGAAACCGCTGCACGCGCGGTAGGCAGCCAGATCACTCTGCGAACCTATGATGCCAGCAAGCTGGCAGCAGGCATGCCGATCCGCTATCTGGGTATCACTATCGGCCAGCTGGAGTCTCTGGCGCTGGGTGCCGATAATAATCAGGTGATAGCTAAAGCAGTGCTGTATCCGGAATATGTCGAAAACTTTGCCCGCCTCGGCAGCCGCTTCTCGGTTGTTTCCCCGCAGATCTCTGCGGCAGGAGTCAACCATCTGGAAACGCTGTTACAGCCTTATATCAACGTCGACCCCGGTAAAGGCCGTGCGCAGCGGACTTTCGAACTGCAGGAGTCAACCATCACCGATGCGCGCTATCTCGATGGCCTTAACGTGGTGGTGGATGCGCCGGAAGGCGGTTCGCTCTCGGTCGGTACACCGGTACTGTTCCGCGGTATTGAAGTGGGTACCGTCACCGGAACGGCGCTGGGTAGCATGGCCGATCGCGTGCAGATCACCCTGCGCATCAGTAAGAAATACCAGCATCTGGTACGCAACAACTCGGTGTTCTGGCTGGCATCCGGCTATAACCTGAAGTTCGGACTGATTGGTGGCGTGGTGAAAACCGGTACCTTCCAGCAGTTTATTCAGGGCGGAATTGCTTTTGCCACCCCACCAACGGTTCCTCTTGCGCCTCGCGCAACCCCTGGCAAGCACTTCCTGCTGGAAGAGGAAGAGCCGAAGGACTGGCGGAAATGGGGCACCGCAATGCCGCAGTAAACGCACTATCGGGCAGCCCAGGCTGCCCGTTTTTTTAGAACCATTGACCTGCGTTTCTGGCATTCACAAGAAAAGTCTGTGTTAAACTGCGTCCACTTTTATTTAGTGGACCCTGCCCGTGCCTGACTCTTCCCGCGTCTATTTTCCGCCTGCGTTTCTCAGCCTGATGCAGCAGATGCTGCCTGATCGTGCAGAATTCGACCAGTTTATTGCCATAAGCCAGCAGCCACTGCGCCGCAGCCTGCGTGTTAACACCCTGAAAATCAGCGTTGCGGATTTTCTCACGCTGGTCGCGCCAATGGAGTGGTCGCTGACGCCGATCCCCTGGTGCCCTGAAGGCTTCTGGATCAGTCGCGACGACGGCGATGCCCTGCCGCTGGGCAGTACAGCTGAACACCTTGCCGGGCTGTTTTATATTCAGGAAGCCAGCTCAATGCTGCCGGTAACGGCGCTGTTCGACGGCTGCCCGTCACCACAGCGAGTGATGGATGTGGCCGCGGCCCCGGGCTCAAAAACCACCCAGATTGCCGCCCGCATGCATAACGGCGGTGCGATTCTGGCCAACGAATATTCGGCCAGCCGGGTGAAAGTGCTGCACGCTAACCTCAGCCGCTGCGGAGTCAGCAATACGGCGATGACTCACTTTGATGGCCGCGTCTTTGGCGCGGCGCTGCCGGAATCGTTTGACGCTATCCTGCTGGACGCCCCCTGTTCGGGTGAAGGCGTGGTCCGCAAAGATGCCGACGCGCTGCGCAACTGGTCCGTAGCCAGCAATGCAGAGATCGCCGCCACTCAGCGCGAGCTGATTGACAGCGCCTTCCATGCGCTGTGCCCCGGAGGCACGCTGATTTATTCCACCTGCACCCTGAATCATGATGAGAATCAGCAGGTTATTGCCTGGCTGCTGGCGCGTTATCCGGATGCGGTAGAGGTTGAGCCCCTCGACCAGCTGTTTGCCGGAGCGGAAAAAGCCGCTACCGCCGAAGGCTACCTGCACGTTTTTCCGCAGATCTTTGACAGCGAGGGATTCTTCGTTGCCCGCCTGCGTAAGAAGACCAGCATCCCCGCTCTGCCACAGCCGGGCTATAAACTCGGCAAGCTGCCATTTAGCCCAATGAGCCGCGCCCAGCAGCAGGAAGTGGCCACAGCGGCAGCGAAGTGCGGACTGCACTGGGATGATCAACATACGCTGTGGCAGCGCGATAAAGAGATCTGGCTATTCCCGGTGGAGATTGAACCACTGCTGTCCCGCGTTCGCTTCTCGCGCATCGGCCTGAAGCTGGCGGAAACTTTCCCGAAAGGCTATCGCTGGCAGCATGAAGCGGCAATTGCGCTGGCCGACCCGCTGGCAGTCAATGCGGTTGAGTTGAGCAGCGCCGAAGCTGAAGAATGGTATCGCGGGCGCGATATCTACCCGGAACGCGATCTTCCGTCCGGAGAGCTGATTATCTGCCACCAGCGACAGCCGATCGGCATTGCTAAAACCGTGGGATTGCGCATCAAAAATAACTACCCCCGCGATCTGGTACGCGACGGCAAACTGTTTAACGCATTAAGCGATCTGGCCCGGTAACGGGCCATTTAACGCACAAATTCATTAGTTTCGGAAAGTATTGAACTCCGGTTTAGACGATATGGTCTACATTGCTTCACTGACCTTCTCGCTGCAGGGATTCAGCATCCATGAAAAACCGTTATCAGTTCTACTTTACGCTGGCCTTAATCACCATCGGCAGCCTGCTTATTATTGAAGTGCTGGCCCGCCTGGTGCATCTGATCGTCGTCGGCTAGTTTTTTTTAACTACTTCATTGCCCGCGGATTTTTACGCAGTGAACCTGCCCAACTAAAGTCTTTCACTTCGCTCTCTTTTGCCGCCGACGGTTTACGCGGTTTTTTCACTTTGACCACCTGGGTACTTTCACGCACTACCCGCTCCTTCATTACCAGCCGCTTTGCCTCTTTCAGGATCTCTTTTTCTTCTTTCTTACTGGCGATATGACCGAGTTTCGCGGTGAGGGTCTTTACCCGTAGTTCAACCAGCACTTTCTCTTCTGCCGTGAACTGGTCGATCGAAATCTCTTTATCATTTTTCATCGTTCGAGCTCCTTGCCAGCGGCACCGCAAACGGATATCCGCTGCGGTGGGGCAGCTTTTATCGTAAAGTGCGCAAGCACAGCGCACAAGCATAGATAGCGGAAAACGTCCTCCCCGACCTTCCCTTGCCGATCGCGTGCCTGCGTTCATCCGCTGTGCTACCCTCGCGGTGCGCGCTCTGCCGCGAGGAATACCCCGACGGCAGCCATTTTCGTCAACCGTATAAAAGGAGTTCATATGACTGACGTGGAGCAGGCCAGCTCTGTTTCGATATTTCGTATTCGTGGCGATATTGTCACCAGTGCCAGCGACGAGCATGGGCAGATTACGGTGATCGAGAATAAAATTTACCGCATCCTCACTTTCGACCGCATGTGCGAACAGAGCAAAATGCAGAAGAGCGATCCAGCACTGCCGGTACACAATTATATCCGTGCCATGCTGATGGCCGTGGCGCTGAAATCTCCGCAAAAAGCGCTGATCCTTGGACTGGGCGGCGGCTGCCTGCCAAGAGCGATCGCGGCCCGCGATGCCGCCTGCGCGATGGATATTGTTGAGCTTCGCCCTGCGGTGATCGACGTTGCGCGGCAGCACTTTTCCCTGCCTGAAGGCGAGCATATTCACTATCACGCCGTCGATGCCGACAAATTTCTTGCCTCGGCAACAGGCAATCTCTATGACCTGATTTTCTCCGACCTGTACGCCGCCGATACCATGTCGCCGCTACAAGAGATGGAAACCTTCCTCCAGCACGCTAAACGTACGCTAAAAACGGATGGCTGGCTGGTACTGAACTATCCACAGCGCCCTGCTGCCAACGGCCCGCTGCTTCAGGCACTACAACGGCAGTTTTCCACCCTGCTGCGCTGTGTGGTGCCCAGCGGCAACGTGGTGATTTATGCCAGCAATGTGACGTTTGACCTGCCTTTACGTGAACTGCAACGCATCGCTATTCGTGCGGGCAACGAGTTTGGCACTGATTTCTCCAGCCTCACCCCGAAACTGGCGGTTTTAAGCGGCAGGCAACCTTAACGCGATCTCAGCCGTTTTTTTAGTTGTTTAGTTGCCGGTTTACCGATGCTGTGCCAGGTTTACTCCGTTATTCAGGACGTTAAACAAAGAGAACAAAGCATGATGATTAAAGGTATTGGTAAGGGATTCTTTATTTTGATCCTGGCGGTAACCACGCTGGGTTTCTTCCACATTCTGGGGCCGTATTTTTCCGCCATCCTGTGGGCTGCCATTCTGGCGGTGATATTCCATCCGCTTAAAACGCGCATCCGGAAACAGCTCAACGATAAAAACGGCATTTCAGCACTGATCACGCTGCTGATCATCTGCCTGATCGTCTTCATACCCCTTGCCATAGTGGCCTCGTCACTGGCGGTGGAGTGCAACGCGCTGTACAACCGGCTGCAAAACAACCAGACCGAACTGGCTACGGTGGTCAGCGGTGTGGTCAATCACCTGCCTGAATGGGCACGCCACTTCCTGGCGGAAAACGATCTGAATAATGCCGACCAAATCCAGCAGCAGCTGTCCGGTGCGGCAATGAAAGGCGGTCAGTTCTTCGCCGGCAGCATCATGCTGATTGGTAAGAGTACTTTCAGCTTCACCATCGGTTTTGGCGTGATGATGTACCTGCTGTTCTTCCTGCTGAAAGATGGCGCCTATCTGGTTGGATTGATTTTCACCGCCGTGCCGTTGTCGGATCACGTAAAACATCATCTGTTTGTGAAGTTTGCTGCGGTATCTCGCGCTACGGTGAAAGGCACCGTCGTGGTTGCCGTCGTTCAGGGAGCACTTGGCGGCATTGCATTTTACTTCGCCGATATCCAGGGCAGCATTCTCTGGGGCTCGCTGATGGCTTTCCTGTCGCTGATCCCGGCGGTTGGTTCCGCGATCATCTGGCTGCCGGTAGTGCTCTTCTTCCTGTTCTCTGGTGCTGTCGTAAAAGGTCTGGTGCTGGCCTTCTTCTTTGTGGTGGTTATCGGGATGATTGATAACATTCTGCGCCCGCTGCTGGTCGGCAAAGACACCAAAATGCCGGACTACCTGATCCTGATTACCACACTCGGCGGCATGGAAATCTACGGCATTAACGGCTTTGTGATTGGTCCTTTGATTGCCGCACTGTTTATTGCCAGCTGGAACCTGTTCTCCGGTAAAGAACATCGGGGCAATACTGAAGAGATCGACCCGGAATTTATTGAAGAAGGCCTCAATCATCCAGAAAAGAGTGAATAACGCTGGCATAGCCGGGCCAACTATCATGGCCCGGCTTTTTTATGCCTGTTGGTCGGCCTTCTTCTCATTCTCGATCAGCCTGATCAACGTACCGTCGGGATCGACCAGCGCGCCCATCTTTAGCCCCCACGGTTGCATTTTGGGCGGATGGATACGCGGGAAGTCAGTGCATTTTTCCGGAATCCCTGCCGCCTGCAACAGGCGGTAAAACGCCTCAACATCATCCAGCCGTAGACAACAGCTGAACCAGCTGCCGTAGGGGTCCAGCTCGGGATGCGGGAAAAACTCCAGCACCACACTACCGGAGACCATAATCATCCAGTGCTCATCCTGCCAGGTGGTAGTAAAACCCAGTGCGGCATAAAACTGCTGGGTGGCGCTGAAACTGCGTGAAGGCAGATTGGGGGTGGCATGGTCGGTCATGGCGGCGGCTCCGAAGCAAAATAGGCAGATTGGCTTTTTTGCACATTATTGCAGGTAAAGGTCGCCTTTTCTGCCGGACTCACGGCTTTATTGCGTCAGTAAGGGGCATGATTTCTGTCAGTCATTCGCTTTTAAAGCATCGGACAGGAGAGTCACATACCCCCCTATCTGCACTGGCAACGCTGGCTACCACGGTCATAAACGCTTTTTTCCTACGAGAAGCGACTTTTAGCTGTTTTTTATTCACCAGGTCCAGTGAAAAATGTAGAGCAAAGCACCCTCTTTAAAAGCCGAATCCCTTCAGCCACGCTCATGATTCAATACTGAAATGGCATGTTATTCAATCTTAAGACATTAGGTCTGATGGGTGGCACTAAGGCTTTTTTTGTAACTTAATTGGATAGTTTCTGATTGGTACTATGCAGTTTATTGATCATTATTTACACTAAATTGAATTAATATGTACTTTCATTACAAATCACTAAAAAATGTAAAGGTGAAAAATGAATACGCCTAATTCTCTGTTAACGCACTGTTTTATTTGCCTGATTACCACAGCCTGCACCACGCAAAAAGCAATGAAGGAAACCAAACGCCAGTTCGATAACGGCGAATATGGCTGGGCGCTTTATACCGGAACCGTTGGCGTGACAGTGGCGGCCATTGCAGATGTTTTCACCCTCGGCGGCACCAGCGATGTCAACACCGGAACCAGCACACTCTCTTCCGCCGCCAATACCGCCGCCCCAAATTCAAGCGCGGCAAAAGCACTGTCATCAATGGCCTCAGCAGCGCCGACGACTTCCTCGTTCAGCGGTCAATCGGGCACAACGCAAACGGCACAGGCATCCGATAGCGCGGAGCTACCGCCTGTTGATGTCAGCACGTTTAATACCAAAGACTACCTGCCGAAAAATGGCCAGTGCGCGAAGAACCTCTCCTACCTCAGCGATCGACTGCCAGTAGTGGAAAATCCCACCGTCGCACAGATCCGCCAGCAGGTTCTGACAGGGGATATGCAGGAAATTATGCGTAACATCAATAAAGAAGGGAAAACGCCGGACGAGGGTATACAACTCTCACTCCAGCAGGCCGAAGCCTACGATAGGACGGTCGCAGATGCTTTACAAACCGCAGAACAGACCGATGGCCAGGGTATTACCGCCGCGCAGTTTGCACAGCAGATAAAGGCGGGAACGTTGAAAATTGACGTTTGCGACGGTATCCGCAACTCATCACTTTGTGTTGCGATTATAAATACTTATGGTGCAATCGACTCACGTGCAGTAGCGGCCAACCTTCAGTGCTACAAGCGGAGCAACCAGTGGCCGAAGGCGTAGCTGCATCGCTTTTATCCACAGCTCTGATGCTCTAGTTAAGTCCCACCGGGCTGTCTCAAGCTCGATACCTGCATCGCAATGAACTTCAGGAGATAACGATGACGATCGAAGCGCAATTTCCGGAATTAGCAAACTATCTCGACCCTTCGGATAACTATGAAATCTTCACCGAGGAGAAACAAATTAGTGATGGTCAGTACCTTATCGTGACGCAACGCGGAGAAAATGAGTCCGACGTTATGCTCTTTAAAATCGCACCAGATGGACTTCAGTTGCAGCATGATGGCGTATTCGCCTTTAGAGAGAACGGCCTCCAACCAAGGTCGTTTAGTAAAAACCTCGTCTGCGGGATCAGCTCACCTGGCGATCATCAATCTCTGTTTAATTTCGCAATGCAAAGCGTCAACAAATTTTCGTCACTCGATGGACCAGACGGCGGCAATCTCGCCTGCTGCTGGGCGGTACGCCAGCTTGCCTATGCAGCGCTTGGTCGCTGGATCACCCATACGGACAGTACAACGGTTTTTGCTGAGGAATTAGGGAGATGTTTCAATACGACTTTAGCGTTGGATAACGCCCCTGCCGGTTGCATCGTTATTTCACCCACCTCGATAATTGGCGGTAAACGCTATATCGGACACGTTGGTCTGTTGGGCGACGGCCAGGGCACCGGCCGACTAATTTACTCGAACTCCAGCAGCCACAGCCGCTGGGAGCAAAACTACAGTCTGGAAAGCTGGATAAAACGCTACCATCAAGCTAAAGGGCTGCCGGTCTATTTATATCCAATCCCGAGCTATGAGATAGCGGGCGCGGCCGGTGGTTAACCACGAAAAACTGGCTACAAGGGAGTCAAAAAAAGACCGAATACTATTTTAGGTCTTATATTTCATGAGTTTAAATATCATAATGGCGATAAAATGACTACTCATGATAGCTCAACTGCTACTCTACAATCTCTATAGCCTTGATTTTCTGAATTGTGGCAACAATCTCATCGGGATCGCAATTTGATGCATCGATTTCTTTAATTTTATTTCCATCAAAAACAATCCGCACCTTTTTACCTCGATTGACAAAAGCTACAATCACCCCGGCCACCCCACCAACAAGAGCGGTTGCTATCGGTAAAGCAATATTTATGTACTCTAGATTGCCTACCGAGAAACATAATGGCCCCCTTTCATTTTTCTGCCCTAATTTGTCGAGTTCATTCTTAATCTCGTCTATAATGTTCCATCTTGCCCGACAATGGATGAATTCAATGAAATTGTTCATATTTACTAATAAACTCCCTTTTATTAAAAGACTTAAATTTGCTGCTATTTTCTTCAACAGTGGATTGACTATCATGACTGGTAAAAATCTTTCACTCTCATTCCAAACAACCCCAACTGAAAAGATTAGTATCTTTGGTACAGATGTTTATCAACAAAGCTTACCGAATAATGAAACCACAATTCTACTATCAGGTGATGACGGTACGCTCAAAAAAACCACCATTCCCTTAATATAATTTATCAAAACTCTTTATTTTGATGAAGTGGGATATTTCACTACCCGCCCTGTAAATCTAGACTTGATAATACTTTAATAGATAAAATTTTAACTGAGAGATAGTCATACTTAGCTATATGAGGAGCTTTTTTTGGCGTCCAGTATCGACCATGAGCAAGCCAGTTTCGATAATCTATAGCTCTTATTAACTCATTAATTTCCTTTTCGCAACCAGAAGTATTCTTTCTACGAAGATTCAACAATTCATCGACTAAAGAAGTTCTATATTCCTTTATACGATGTAGTCGCCTAAAATCTCTTGATAAATTATCTTTCAATCTTTTTCTTACCCTATGAATATAATCAATTCTTATTCTAGCTTCGAGTACTGCCAATAACTCTAATGAACACATGCGTTCTAACTTTAGTAAGCTCTCTGCTCTTTCTTTTTCTACTTCATCTTTAGTAAGACCAAATAGGACAGCAGGTATATCTTCACGCCCACCTGACGAAATAGAATAAAAATCATATAAAGCACTATTACTTACGTTGTAATATTTTTCGACTTCTTCCAATGTGCTGTGTTCATTTGACAACGAAATACCAGGCATATTAGGACCCCATAACCTCAATCAAGGCTGAAATAAAATTATCCTCATTAAATTCATCAAACTCAATTTTGTTACCACCACGCCGCACTATTTTCCAATCCCATTCTATTTCATTTTTCTTAGCGCTATCATCACCATTACTATCAACCACTTCACCGTTTACAGTGTGAATTTTAACTGTAAATTTTACACCTGAGCTTTTTTTGTCTGCTAGAATAAATTGTACTTTTCCGGATAAACCTTTCATATCTATCCTACCCTTTGTCCCAATTAATAAGGTACCGACTGGGACAAGCTCAACCTCCTTCCTAGCCACCTTGATGACCATTTTTTCCAAATCGTAGCTCCCAATAAAATCCTCTTTGAGATTTACCTTACTAAAGCTTACAACAATTGAGCCATCATCGATTAATGGTTTTAACCATGATTTTATTTTCACATAAAAATCATTAACAAAATCGAGCCAATCTTTCTTCTGCTTATCCCAATTGATCTCAACCTCATCCTCTGTTATTTTTTTGTTTTCACTATCGATGAAAATTTTCAATTCTTTTATACTCATACAACCCTCCAAAAAGTAGTTTATAAATCTATCAAAATCAAATGACAACCTAAAAAATCAAATCAAAATAGTTAAACATTCAAAAATCAAATTGTAAAGTTAACATAACCTTACCAACTGTGGTAACTTCATCAGCACCGCAAATGAAATTACTTAATTTACTAGCTACACTTATATTACGACCAGGCAAAAGAGTAATGTCATAGATGTCGTACTTATTATCAATACCTAGCAACCAGCGACCATTACTGATCTCTGAAATGCTTGTGTCAACAATCCATGCCCCAGAATTACTGGAAATAAAAACCGCCTCATTAACAGTGGGTGAAATGAAATTCAAATCCCCCTCCCAAATTCCGGCCTCATGGAGGACACCTGCAGTAAGGTTTTTACGCGGAATTATTCTACTAATACATTCTTTATTGCTAATGTTTGTTTGTGCACCCTTCCCCGTAGCCAGCCACTCCAAAGATACCCCAGTATCGAGAGCACAAGTCACAACTAAATCGCCTGGAAAGTAATTTCTACGTATCCAAGTACTTACAGTACCGGATGATATCCCCAGCAAATCACAAAGTTGTTTTTGCAGGGTAAAGCCGTAGGCATCCATGATGCGACGCAAAACCGGCTTTCCGCCGTTTGAGATAATTTCCTTGTAAAGGACTGCACCTTTCGGGGAAACGGTAGACGCTTCTAAGTTTGCATTTGCAAGCTTTCCACTGGTAAGCCAATGGAGATCACTCCCAGTATCTAAAGCGCACTTTACAAACGCGCTGCCAGGAACACTATCGCGCTGCACCCAATTGCTAACGTTTGCGGCAGGCACACCCAGGCTTTCTGCCAAGGCTTTCTGCGTCAGAACGCCATAAGCAGACGCCAGACGTTCAATGATCTCTGAAGCCGTCCCATCGCTAAAATCCATAAGCCACCAAATAAATAAACATTTGTTGTTTACTAGACAACATTTGATGATCTAGGATGTATCACACCACATGAAACACCGTAGAACACAACGACCCAACGGAGATACTGCGATATGCATACTGAAAATGCAAACGCTCAGCACGCATTTGACTTAGCTCAGTCACCCGATCTTCTAACCACTATCACAACAGCACTGTTACCGGCACTAAGTGCTGTGATTAACGACGCCGTTAATCGCGCTGTCATTTTCAATACCTCCCCCACTATGTCTAAAGATGACTTCGCCATGATCAACGGTATCAGCAAGTCACTGCTGGAAAAATGGATTCGCGATGGCGTGGTTTTATTAGCCCCAACGCCGACTACCACTGTTGTTCGTAACTCCACCTGTCGTAAGACCGGAAAACCGCGTACTGACGTGATGGAAAAACACGGCAACGCCCTGATTAATGTCGCGGCATGGCGTGAGAAAAATCGTCAACACGCGCTTCATTGCCGATACATCAAACCATAACTTGATTTTGCAAGTTTCAAGGATCTGAATCATGTTTGATTATCAAGTGTCCAAACACCCGCATCTCGATAATGCCTGCCGTCAGTTTGCGCATAAGCACAACCTAAGCCAGCTGGCTGGCAAAATCGAGATGAAGCCACAGGTGCTGCGTAACAAGCTCAATCCCGATCAACCGCATCTGCTAACGCTAACCGAGGTACTGCTGCTGACTGATATCACCGAAGACTCAGCACTGGTTGACGGCTTGCTTGCACAGCTGCATTGCTTACCTTCTGTGCCCATTAACGAGCTGGCCGCAGATAACCTCAGTGCCTACGTCATGAATGCCACCGCCGCCGTCGGCCAAGTCGCAGCTGGCGTGGTTTCCACGGAGCGCATGACTCAGTCACGCAAAAACGCTTTTGTCGATAGTGTGAACTCAGGTATTCGCTGTTTAACCCTTGCAGCAATGGCCGTTCATGCCCGGATTCACTGCAATCCCACGATGTGTTCAACGCTCGATGCTGTCAGTGGTATCGGCGCTTCCATCGGCCTGAGCTGAGGTGACTATGCCAGTATCAATCGCACCACTGCTAAAAAGGCAAAGCCAGTCACCTTCCTATGGGCATGGCTGGATTATGGGAAAAGATGGCAAACGTTGGCACCCATGCCACTGTCAGAAAGCGCTTTTACGTGATCTGTCCACACGTAAGCCAACGCGGTTCAAATCATTCTGCAATCGGTTTGGGGATTAATATGACCAGTCTCGTAAACAAAACATCTGACAACAGCGCTACCGCATTCAGTGATGTTCATCTTATCCATGCTCGTGTGGATCAGGTCAAATCGATGACATTCCGGGAATTTCAGCAGCGCTGGCGACAGATGCGTAAAAACAATGAAAACCCTGCCCTGCGCTATTTCAATCGCCAGAGTGATGAATTCAAGTTCTGCGTGCTGACACTGGCGAACCGCGAACAGCTAGGCGCTTTTAAACTGGAGGAGATCGGCAAACCGTTTGAAAGCTTCGATGTACTACGCCGCGAGCTGATTATTAAAGCGATGAATAAAATGTCACGCTGGAGCGAAATGCTTCCGCGTCGATTCTCAATATCAGACTGTTTTCTCTCTGACTAAATAACCTCAATCCCAAAATCAGGCGTCAACCCGCCGGGCATTCTATTGCCAAAAATAAGGAAAACTGTATGCGTAATGTTCAATCCAAACCGTTCATTATCGGAGCCGACTTCAACACTGAGGCACTGCTAAAAGCAGCGCGTAATGAGGAACGTAAAGATAAGGCGCTGGCCGTTTCTATCCGTCTTGAGGCGTTAGCCATTCATATCACTCGCAACGAAATGAACGGCATTGAAGCGGCTGAATTACTGCGCCAGGAAGCCCTGCGTTTTGAGAACGAATCACAGGAGCTGCACTAATGGCTGACAATATTGATATCGCACAGCAACGTGAAGCCGAGAACCTGGCGCGCGCGCTTGCGAATATTACTCACCGACCGGGCGGCGTCAGCGCCTATTTCTGTGAAGAGTGTGACGATCCTATTCCCGAAGCGCGCCGTAAGGCGTTGCCGGGTGTGATAACTTGCGTTCACTGCAAAACCATCGGAGAGCTTAAAGCCGCTCATTACGGTAAACAGCAGTGACTATCCAGTATGCCTACCCGTGGAATAAACCACGGGCGGCTATTGCCAGCCCTTATCTCACCTATGAACAAATCCGCCGCCGCGATCAAATGATTGCGGCGTTGTCGCATGCAAACGACCTGCTGGATAAGCAGCCGCAACTGGTACAACGTGATGTTAAGCATCGTTTTATCCAGCTTGAAAAAACACAGGGTTTAGCCCGTGCCAATGCGTACTTATCAAAGACATTTGTTGAGCGCACATTGCCACGCGTTGAAAAAGTCAACGAGCAGTACCGCTTAAACGCAATGGAACCGGGCACATTCAGCATTCTAGCGGGCAACGAATCAGGTAATGCCGAAAAACTTGTCGCACCGGAAAACCTCTGGCGACTCATCCGGCGATTTAACCGTTTGCCGGATATGGCCCGTGCCGATGTTGATCTGCTGGCCGGTGATATCGCCAGTTTTATCATGGCTGAAATTGTCCAGGCGCATGAACATATCGGAGCTGAGTCCGATTACCGGTACACCCATCATATTTACATGACTGCCGCCACGATAACCCGCCAGTTGGGACAACTGCCGCCGCTCTGGGATACCGTCAATTCGCGTTTTTTTAATCCCGAAGATGTCACGCCGGCGATCCATCGGATGAAAAATGATAAGTGGTGGAAAGGACGCTTACGCCGCGTCGCGTCAACGTGGCGCGAGCATCTCCAGATTGCGCTGGCTAACGTCAGCAAAAAGCACAGTCCGTACGCCAGTAAATTTTGCGTCAATGAATGGCGTGAACAGAAACGTCGTACCCGTGAGTTTCTCAAGGGACTTGAACTGGAAGATGAGGAAGGCAACCGCATCAGCCTTATCGATAAGTATGATGGAAGCGTAGCGAACCCGGCGATACGCCGCTGTGAGTTGATGACGCGTATTCGCGGCTTCGAAAATATCTGCAACGAAATGGGATACGTCGGCGAGTTCTATACCCTGACTGCCCCGGCCCGTTATCACGCCACAATTAAAACCGGACACCGGAACCGCAAGTGGAACGGCGCGAGTCCCTCAGATACGCAGCGTTATCTCTGTAATATCTGGCAGAAAATCCGCGCCAAACTCCACCGCGAAGAGATCCGCATTTTTGGTATCCGCGTGGCCGAACCACATCATGATGGCACCCCGCACTGGCATATGCTGATGTTTATGCTGCCTGAAAGCGTCGATCGCGTGCGTGAGATACTGCGTGATTATGCTCATCAGCAGGATAGCGGTGAACTGACAACCGACAAAGCCAGAAAAGCACGTTTCCATGCCGAAGCTATCGATCCGGAGAAAGGCAGCGCCACCGGTTATGTGGCGAAATATATCTCGAAGAATATCGACGGCTACGCGCTGGACGGTGAGCTGGACGATGAAAGCGGCCAGGAGCTGAAAGAAACCGCACCGGCAGTTTCAGCCTGGGCTGCACGTTGGCATATCCGCCAGTTCCAGTTTGTCGGCGGTGCGCCAGTCACTGTTTATCGTGAACTGCGTCGTATGGCTGACGGTGAAACCGCGCAGGGATTAAGCGTGGAATTTGCTGCTGCGCATGACGCAGCAGATGCCGGTGACTGGGCAGCATACGTTAACGCTCAGGGTGGCCCTTTTGTTCGTCGTGACGATCTGGCGGTGCGCACCTGGTATCAGGCGGGTAACGAGCTTAACGAGTACGGTGAAGAAACTGTCAGCATCAAGGGAGTTTATGCAACCTCCGTTGGCGATGACACGCCGATTTTAACGCGCCTGACACAGTGGAAAATTGTGCCGAAGCGCGCCGTTGATTTGGCCGTTGACCTCAAGGGCGCGACCGCGCCCTCTCGGAGTTCTGTCAATAACTGTACGGAGCAACGGATAACAGATTTCTCCAAACCACCATCACGCGCAGAACGAAGACGAATGCTTGCACGAATACGTGCGGAGGAAGCACCAGAAAAGGTTAAAACGCCGTTTAAGTACCCAGGCAACCCCGATACCAGGCTAAACCTGCGGCAAAACGTTAAAGAGGTATCTGGTGAAGATCTCACAGAGATGGAGATCAGCAGAATGATGGCTGGAGGAAAGGTGATTATTCAGGGCCGGACGTATCGAAGTGGAACCCGGGGGATTCTCTACGGCGGTAACAAGGCACGTCCGAACCTGCGGGCGCGCTTTGACGCGTTAGCAAGCAACGTTATGAAAGGGACAATCCGCATAAAAAACAGTCACTCGGACGAATCTTAGTGATACGAATCTTTACGCTTAGTTAACAGCATGATACTGTTTATATATACAGTATTAATATTTAACCAAGGGGTAAGGGACTGATGGAGTTAGATAAATTAAACGTCACAATTGCACGTATACAGTTCATCGCTGATGTGGCGCTCATCGCACAATGTGAAGCGGAAGAACTCAAGCTGGCTATGTCTATGATTAGTGACCTCAGCCGTGAAATCGATACTTCACAGCTTCAGGACCGGATTTTCTACCAGGCCGAGTGATGTTTTGCACCACATCTGGTGCCTTAGAAATCGGACGTAACCCAGCCGTCTTGCAGGACGGCTTTCTCTTATCTGAAAACGCATTCTGATGCATTGGATCGCATGATCCAGATTAGTTCCCCTTCCCTACGTCACACCAGAGTTGGCGCGGATTCGCGTACCGCATGCGTCTGCATGAAAAACGATGCGAAAAGCGGGCAGGCGAGGCGGGGATAGCATTGCGCGCTAGGAGAAATTTCAGATATCGAGTTTCCCCCTGGCTGCAAAAAATCAAGCAGCCTTTATCGGCATTTCTTGAAATCACTTGCAATACTTTTAACAGTTAAGATAAGTTTATTCCTATTGCTTAGCTGATAACTTACGAATCCTTGCATATTATCGGTGTATCTATATGAAATACATCAACTTTAGGTGGTGAAATGATAGGTCATACTCCTGCAGTTCTTTCAGATTCAGAACTAAAATCTGTCTTAACATTAACTGAACGGCTTAGCTGGAATGTAGCTAGACCGATTGTTGGTTCGTTAGGGTTACCAACAGGAAAAGGCCGGGAGGCCACAACTGATAAGGTCGTTGAAGCATTATTAGAGCTAAAAAAAATAGATCCAAATAAATTTAATACAACAATTGGCACTATTAATGATGTACTTGATGGTCAAATAATGTTTGGAGAAAAAGCATTATTTAGCCTTACAGTTGATAAATTAATTATTGATGATTTAAAGAGTAAATTTTTAACCAAATGGAATGCAAATAAAAAACCAAACAGTCTATCAGAAACATTACTTGATGAAGCGCAGGTTAATTCTCTTGTAAAAAACAAACCTGAATTAGTATTTCACTCATCTCATAACAATATAAGCATTGTTCTTTTCTCATCAATAAGAGAACAGGTCATCCGTGAAAAAATACCAACTCAAGCATTACCTCAATTCAATAATTATGATGAGATAATAGCTAAGAGGAAAGAAAAGAAACAGTGTTATGATGTATGCATTTTTAGTGGTGATAAAATTCACATTTTAATCGACACTGCAGGAAATGCAATTGGCGAGAGCATACTTTTTTCTAAAGGAAATATTGTTAGCGAGCTATATCTTGAGTATGGGAGTAATTTCAAGGCGAATGAAAAGGACTTTTACCCTCTAATTGAACCAATATTCAACCAAAATTCCTTACCTTACTCGAACCTAGATTACAAGGTGTTCGATTTATCGTTTCTAACAAATGAAGGGACCACACATAAAGAAAAGAAAAACACTGCAAATAAAGATTTGAGGGATGATATTTTCAATAAGGAAGGTATCAAGGCGGTAGGAAACATTGGCCTTTATCGTATTGGCATCCGAGTGGAAAGGAATAATCCTCAGTTGCAGCTTGCAGACAACCTTGAACTAATCATTCCAGGAACACTGAGGAGGCATCTTGGTGGAAGCAGCACTTCACCTGTGAGCTATGCTCTATTGAGCAAATGTATCTGTAAAGACGATTTCGAAACTCTAACTAAGCTGATACTATAGGACAATTGAGTATGGGGGGTAAAAAAATGTCTAATCAAATCATGGAACTATGCAAAGATACTCCTGAAGTGGGTGTCCTAGCATGTTTTCTGTATGATGAGATTGAATGTTATGCGAAAAAAGCCCCCAATATGCTTTTAAGTTATAACGATATTTTTTCTATAACTAAAAAACACTATAAAGCTAAAGCTTACAAAAAGGTTGAAGAAATCTCCATCAATGCTGTTCAAGTACTTTGCAACCCATGTATTGATTTCTTAAAGCTAAAATATTACTTCATTGATGATTACAATGATCCTATTGAAATCGATTTAAAAGATGTTTTTGAAGCCAATTTCAGTAAAAGTATTGAACACCCGTATACCGGTGAACTGGTTTACGATTACAAAAGATATGTATTCCCTTTTTTTACTGTTGATGAATTCGAATTGGGGCGTAGCTAAATGTCATTCCCTTCTCAACCAATGTCCTTAGCCCAGCTAGACCAAAATGCATTCCTCACTAAATTTCACTACTCTATTGAAAGAGTTAAATTCGCCTTGCAGTCTTATGATAATTTTAAACAGTTTGTTCGCATTGAACTTGACGAAGCTATAAAATACATCGAGCAGAATGTCAATAAAATCAGCTTTGATTTAACAGAAGACCAATTAACACTTTTCTTGTTATCTAACATCAAAAATTCACATGTGGGAATTGAGGCTTACCATGAAAACAATCAGCGCGGACATTGTGACATAACAATTAAGGTTCACAATTTCATTTGGCATGGGGAAGCCAAAAAACACACTTCTGCTTACAGCTATTTATTTAAAGGGTATGCTCAACTTACAGAACGATATAGTTCAGGGACTGTGGATAGTTGTAGCGGAGGTCTGATAATCTATTCAAAAAATATCAAATGTAAAGCCATGATGGATTCTTGGTCAAAGCATCTTGCTAAATGTGCACCTCGCATCCACTCGTGTCGTTCAGTTAACATCACGCCATGCGCAAAAAATCCTCTCGTATTTTACAGTAAACATACACATAAGACTAGCGGGCTCCTTTATGAAGTAACCCACTATCCTATAAATTTTTATCACGACCCAGCGGACCCAAATCTTTAGGTTCTAAAATTACTGAGCTCATATTCTCTAAATGCGATAGTTTCAAGTCCTATCCATTCATTTATCTGCTTCATTCGTTCTTGCAGCGGTGTCAATTCATTACGAACAAACACCGTCGCCGCCTTTTCCACATCACCAAACCCACCCGCATTATCAGGAACAATCCCCATCATCTGAGGCGGCACGCGGTGCGCACTAAGTAGGTCATCACGGCTCGCTTTTTTGATATTGAAGAAATCATCCCGCGTAGCCACTTCACTGAGCGGCAGTATCTTAATACCGTCCGGCTTCCCATTTGGCGCATACATAAACAGATTACGAAAGTTCCCGATCCCTTTCGTATCCCTCATAGCCTGCCGCATCCGATCAATATCGCTGCTGCTCTGCGCCGCATCGGTCATATACAGGATGTAACCCGCGTGCGCACCGTTCTGATAATACTTGCGCCGAAACAGCGTAGCCGACTCATTTAGCCAGGCGGAGTTAAGCGCGCTCAGGTATTCCGGCAGACCATACAGCTCCTGATTGATATCCGGCTCAATCAAATGGAAAACGCTGTCCTTTGCAAACTGGTGCGGCGTTTTGCTGTCGCTGACAAACCAGTAAGTCCCCTCTTCTACTCCCCGGCGGGTATATTTGGCCGGTGAAACCTCAAGTTTCCACGGTTCACCCAGACCATTACGACGCAGCTCAAGAAAGCCATTGCCGAACACCAGAAAGTCTAACGCCAGCTTGCTGAACTCCAGCTGGCTGAGCATTGGATGAGGCACAAAGGTTGATGCCAGAATATTCCGCTTCACGTATAGCGGCGAGCTGTGATGCACTGCCGATCGCATACTTTTCGCGAGGCCGTGGAAGCTGACCGGCGGCTCATACCAGCGGCCGTTACTCACACACTCGGCATAATCCATAATATCCCGCTTATCAAGTACAGCGGTTGGCTCTCCGAAAGAGAACGCCTCAAACGGCTGTGCGGACTGGCTGACTGCTGTCTGATGCGGAGCAGTGAACGATTTACGGCCTTTGCGTTTACTCATCAGTAAAATTCCATGAAAGAAGGGTTAACGCCGCCGCTGGCAGCGGTTAGCGGTTCGTTTAGCAGTGCGTGCATGATTGCCCAGGCGACATCGGCATGGCTGGCATCTTCGCTGCGGCTGGCTTCATAGGTGGAGCGATTGCCGCTGGCCGTCATGGTTTTGCGGATCGCCATAAAGGACTGTGTGATGTCGGTATGTCCTGCGTCGTACTCCAGACGGCCGCTGCCGATGGTGTCCTTCGCTTTCAGCACCATTGCGGTTTTCACTTCAGGGCTGTACTTAATTTCACGCGCTGCCGGGAAGAACTGGCGAACCAGTTGGAAAACACCCTGGCCGATACCGGTGGCATCCACACCGATATACTCCACGACATATTTATCAGTCAGCTCCTTAATCGACTGCGCCTGTGCAGCAAAATCCATGCCGCGCCACTGATGGCGCTCCAGCACGCGAAACTTACCGCCGGGAACCAGTGGCGGCGCGATGACAGCACAACCGGCACTGTCGCCGGTGTGTGACGGGTCGTAACCAATCCAGACCGGGCGATACTCGAATGGCCTCAGTGCGTAAGGGTTAAAATCTTCCCATTCTTCCAGACTGTCGATCATGCAGGTCTGCAACTCGGCGAACGGGAACACGCTGGCCTCGTCGTCAACAAATTCGCACATCAGCAGGTTCTGGTATTCCGAGGGGCTGTATTCAAGCGACAGCTGATCCAGGTCAAATAGGGTACAGCCGCCGGTAAGCGCATCTTCCACGGTGACAATCTGCCGCCACTGGCCATCGGCACAAAGCGAACCGGCTGCAAGATGGCTGTGGCTTAAATCCAGCTCGATACGATCGGCGCGGTTGCGTCGGCCCTTGTTAAACAGCTCACCGGACCAGAACGGATAGGCACTGTGCGACAGGCTGGACGGCGTGGAGAAATAGGTGGTGCGCCACTTTTTGTGCAGCGACATGCCGCTGGCGACTTTGCGCAGCTCCTGGAATTTGGGTATCCAGAAATATTCATCCAGATACAGATTCCCGGTGTAGCTCTGCGCAGTACGGACGTTGGTGCCGAGGAAAATCAGACGTGCGCCGTTTGGCAGCACAATCGGATCGCCTTTCAGGTCAACATCAACCTCACGGGCAAAATCGATGATGTAGTTTTTAAAAACGTGGGCCTGGGCCTTACTGGCAGACAGGAAAATTTGATTGCGTCCGGTAGTCAGCGCGTCGATAAGCGCCTCTCGAGCGAAATAGAACGTCGCGCCAATCTGGCGAGATTTAAGGATGTTGCGGATACGGTGTGTCAGCCCTGCGTTATGCCAGTGCAGCTGATACGCAAAGCAGCCGCTCATAAACATATCAGTGAGTTTTTCGGTCTGCTCCTCGCTGAAGACGTTTTTAATTACCGGCTGGCGTTCGCCCTTGTTGCGGTTGCGCACGTTGGGATTGAGATCGGCCTCATTGCCGCTGTTGCGATAGCGTTCCACACGGGCCAGCCTCTCAATCTGGCGGCCCAGCGCGTCTATCTCCTTGTAATCACCATTACCTTTCACCTCTTTCATAATGAGCTGGATCAACCGCGCTTCCATGCTGAACTCAACGCGGCTGATGGGCGTGACGTCTTCCCACGCATCGCGCAGTTTCCAGCTCTGTACGGTTGGCGTTTTGATACTGAGCGTTTCCGCTATCTGCCGCACGGATAAGCCCTGCCAGTAAAGCAGTGCAGCCTGACGGCGCGGATCGCTGATGAGGGTGCCGGGTGTCGTGTTCATGCCAGCAAGGCTACCGGGGCGAAAAACAGCGCGCCTGTTGTCCCTGTCCGGTGACGGCTGGGCGGGCTGGCATTCGTTGAGGGTTGAGTGGTGTGCGGGGAAACTGACCCCGAACCGAACCCGCCCACAACCGGAGCCTGATTAATGGCAGCTATCAAAGCAAAGCGTTTTCGTATCGCCGTCGAGGGTGCTACCACTGACGGCCGCGAGATTTCCAGCGAATGGATCTCGCAGATGGCCGCGAGCTATAACCCGTCCGTGTACGGTGCCCGTATCAATATGGAGCACATCAAGGGCTATTACCCCGACAGTCCGTTCCGCCGCTATGGCGACGTTACCGCCGTCACGGCAGAGGAAATCACCGAGGGGCCACTGAAAGGCAAGCTGGCGCTGTATGGGGAAATCAGCCCTACCCCGGAGCTGGTCGAGCTGACCAGGGCACGCCAGAAAATCTATACCTCGATCGAGGTTAACCCCAAGTTCGCCGACACCGGCGCGGCCTATCTTATTGGCCTGGCTGTAACCGATGATCCCGCCAGCCTTGGCACGGAATATCTGGCATTCAGCGCTAAGGCCAAGGCCAGCCCGCTGGCATCCCGCAAGCTGCACGCCGACAACCTGTTTACTGCAGCGGAAGAGACGCTGATCGAGTTTATCGAAGAAGCCGATCCTACCCCCTCGCTAATGGCCCGCGTAACGGCGCTATTTTCCAGCAAAAAGAAAACCGATGACGAACGTTTCGGTGATGTCAGTGCCGCCGTGACTGCCGTCGCGGAGCAGGTACAGACCAACGCAGAAAGCCATGCGCAGGCACTTTCTGCTGCTGAATCCCGCTTTACTCAGCGCCTCGGTGAGCTGGAAACCCAGGCAAAAAAAGATCGTGAGGCCATCACCAGCCTGACCGAGAGCCTTGCCTCAACGGATGGGAGCTTCAGCCGTCGCCCACAGGCCACCGGCGGTGATACCGGTTCAGCACTGCAAACGGACTGCTGATAACTCTGGCCTTAGTGAACTGAACAACCGAACCGAATAAACAGGAGCGCCAATGCGCCAGAAGACCCGCTTTAAATTTAATGCTTTTATGTCCCGCCTTGCTGAACTGAACGGCGTTGAAACCGGTGATATGGATAAGAAATTCACCGTTGAACCGTCGGTGTCTCAAACGCTAATGACCCGCGTACAGGAGTCGTCCGAGTTTCTGACCCGCATCAACATCGTGCCGGTTGAAGAGATGAAAGGCGCGAAAATCGGTATCGGCGTATCCGGTTCCATTGCCAGTACTGCCGATACCGCCGGTGGTGATGAGCGTGAAACCGCTGATTTCTCCGCGCTGGACAGCGAAGGTTATGAATGTGCTCAGATTAACTATGACTTCCATATCCGCTACAACCAGCTGGACCTGTGGGCGCGTTATGAAGATTTCCAGGCCCGTCTGCGTGATGCCATCGTCAAGCGTCAGTCACTTGACCGCATCATGATCGGCTTTAACGGCACGCATCGCGCCAAAACGTCAAACCGCCAGGCTAACCCGATGTTGCAGGATGTCGCCACCGGCTGGCTGCAGAAGTACCGCAACCATGCACCGGCCCGAGTGATGAGCAAAGTCATGGGGGAAGATGGTGCCGTTATCTCTGAAAAAATCCGCGTGGGTGCCGGTGGTGACTATGCCAACCTCGACGCGCTGGTGATGGATGCCACCAACACGCTGATTGCGCCGTGGTATCAGGAAGATCCTGAACTGGTGGTGATCTGTGGCCGCCAGCTGCTGGCTGACAAATACTTCCCGCTGGTCAATCAGTCGCAGCCCAACACCGAACAGCTCGCCGCCGACATGATTATCAGTCAGAAGCGTATCGGCAATCTGCCCGCCGTGCGCGTGCCGTACTTCCCGGCAGATGCGCTGATGGTTACCCGACTCGATAACCTGTCGATTTACTGGCAGGAAGGAACCCACCGCCGCCTGATTCTGGAAGTGGCAAAACGCGATCGCATCGAAAATTACGAGTCAGTCAACGAAGACTACGTGATCGAAGATTATGACGCGGGCTGTCTGATTGAAAACATCCAGATGGTTGCCGCAAAAGCTGACGGGAACGGAGAGTAACGCATGTTAAGCCCTGCCCGACGTCATCAGATGCGCCAGCAGGCGGTTGAAGCCTCGCAGCAGCTGGCAACAAATCCGCTGCGCCATGCCAACGGTTACGAGTTGATGCTACTGAAGCTCAACGAAGATAAGCGGCAGCTGAAGAAGGTGCGCTCTGTGGAACGTAAAGCCGAAATGAAACGGCTAATGCTGCCGGGTTATCTGCCGTGGGTAGCCGGAGTGCTGGAAAGCGGCAAAGGCGCACAGGATGCCATCCTGATGACCGTCATGGTCTGGCGGCTTGATGCCGGTGACGTGCCCGGTGCGCTGGAGATTGCCCGTTATGCGTTGCTGCATGGTCTGGTGCCGACTGACACCTACAAGCGCAACAGCACCGCGTATCTTCTGGCTGAGGAAGTGGCCGACGCGGCAACCCGGGCATGGACGGCCAAAGCGGGCGTTGATGTTGCCCCGCTGCTGGCAACGCTTGAACTGACGAGATCCGAAGATATGCCGGATGAAGTGCGCGCCAAGCTGCACAAAATCACCGGCTACGTGCTTCGCGATACGGGCAGGGCTTTGGATGCGATGGAACACCTGAAACGCGCGCTGCAGCTTCACCAGGGCAGCGGCGTTAAAAAGGACATTGAGCGGCTGGCTACTCAGCTGAAACAGCAGACATTAGCCGGTCGCTAACCGAACGCGCCCCCGCGCCGGGCGGCAGGATGACAATGGACCTTACAGGTTTCTGCGTCACCCTCCACCGCCCACCTATTCAGAGGCCCACTATGACAACGGTAGTAATCACCGAACCGCGACCGGCTGTAAATGCCGAGCCGCCGGTAAAGAATACCTTTTTCTGGCCTGATGTGGACCTGCAACGGCTGCGTGCCGCTTTGCGATTTGAGGGAACCGTCACCGCTGACCGGCTGCGTCTGGCAGTCAAAACGGCAATTTCTGAGGTTAACGCCGAGCTGTACGACTGGCGCGCAGCACAGATGAGCGCTGGCTTTGCCACCCTGGCAGATGTACCGGCGGAAGTTATCGACGGCGAAAGCGAGAAAGCCACGCACTATTTCGCCGCCGTCGGCGCGTTGACCGCTGCCGAAATTACCGAGCGCTATCGCGGCTACGACGCTGGCGGCGGTAAGAAGTCGGCAGATATCGAGGCCACTGCGGATGAGTTCTGGCGCGATGCGCGGTTCAGCATCAGCCGGATTGCCGATAAACCGGCCTGTATCATCGGGCTGCTGTGATGAAAGTCCGGGCGATGCAGGGCGATACCGTTGATGAGATTTGCCACCGGCATTACGGCCGCGCGCAGCAGGCCGTTGAGCTGGTCTATGTGGCTAATCCCGGACTGGCAGATCACGGCCCGGTTTTGCCGCACGGCTATGAGCTGTTGCTGCCGGACCTCCCGGCGGCTTCAACGGGTGAGACGGTTAACCTTTGGGATTAGCAGATGGATAAAAACAGTTCAGTTATCAGCTACATCATCGGCCTGATCATGATGTGGTTCAGTCGTCACACCATTCAGGATATCGCCTTTACGGTTGGTGCCTTTGTGGCGGTAGTGACACTTTGCATCAACGTGGCAACGTTCTTTATCAACTGGCACTACCGCCGCAAAACCTACGAGCTGCAACGCCAACAGGGGGTGAGCCTTGAACCAGATCGCTAAACGCTGTGCCGTGTTGGCTGTGCTGGCGATTGCCGCGCTGCTGCCGCAGTTCAAAACGCTGAAGGTATCCGGCGAGGGATTGCAGCTGATCGCGGATGCCGAAGGATGCCGCACCACGCCTTACCAGTGCAGTGCCGGTGTATGGACGAACGGTATCGGCCACACGGAGGGGGTGACGCCGTCCAGCGTGGTAAGTGAACGACAGGCGGCAGTAAATCTGGTTTATGACGTCATGCGCGTTGAACGGGCGCTGGAAATCTGCGTGCCTGTCGATATGCCCTCGCAGGTGTATGACGCGCTGGTATCGTTCGCCTTTAACGTTGGCACCGGCGCAGCCTGTCGGTCAACGCTGGTCAGTTTTATCAAACGACATCAGTGGTGGCAGGCGTGCGATCAGCTCCGGCGATGGGTGTATGTTGGCGGCGTGAAGAGTACCGGACTGGAAAACCGCCGGGCCAGGGAAATCGCATGGTGTATGAAAGGGGCGGGAGCATGACGCGGCTGATGATAATGCTACTGGCCGGGATGATTGTCGCGATGATTTATACCGGCTGGCGGCTCAGGGATGCCGAAAGCGATCTTGGTGCAGCACAGCGCGTCATCGGCACGTTATCTGCGGGTATCGACAGCCGCGACAAGGCGATTGCCCGACTTCAACAACAAGCCGCTGACAGTAGCCGGAGAGAGACGCAGCTCAGGCTGATGCAGGGCCGCGCTGCCGGTGGCGCACTGCAACGGGAAATCACTATCCAGGGGGAAATTAATGCCAATGAAACGCTGCGCAACTGGTCCGCTACTGCTCTGCCTGGTGATGTTATCCGGCTGCACGCCAGACCGGCATTCAGTAACGCCAGAGATTATGTGGATTGGCTGTCCACGCGTGGTCAGTTGTCTGATGCCGGGCAACAACCTCAGCGATCAGGGCAGTCTGGCGGCAGATAATCGACAGTTAGAGGCTGCGCTTGCATCATGCGGGTTGCAGGTGGAAACCATCAAAGAGTGCCAGGAACATCACGATGCTGAAACCAAAACAGCTGCGCGAGGCGCTGACCCGCAGCGTGCCCCTGCTGCAACGCAACCCTGACAGTCTGAACATGTTCGTTGATAACGGGCGCATCGTCAGCACGCTGGCCGCATCGCTCTCCTTTGAGTATCAGTATCAGCTTAACCTGGTGATCACCGACTATGGCGGCGATATCGATCTGGTGATGGTGCCGGTACTGGCCTGGCTGCGTGAAAATCAGCCCGACATTATGGCGACGGAAGAAAAACGCCGAAGCGGCTTCACGTTTAAGGCTGACGTTCTCAGCGATACGCTGTGCGATCTGAGTATCGACCTGCAGCTCACCGAGCGGGTGATTGTCCGGGAGGAAAACGGCGCGCTGCACGTTACTCATGCCGGAGAGCCACCGCTGCCGGATAATATCCCACGTCCGCGTCGGCAGTTTGCTGGCGGCGAGCTGGTCAGCGAGTGGCAACCATGAGTGAACTGGATGATTATTCCGCCCGCCTGATGGCGCTGATTGGCAACCTGACGCCCGCTGCGCGTAAGTCGATGGCAAGCGATATTGCTAAACGGCTGCGCGCACGGCAGCAGACCAGCATCAAACGCCAGCAAGCTCCAGACGGAACGCCGTTCAAGCCTCGTAAAGCTCAATCGCTTCGTGGGAAAAAGGGACGGGTAAAGCGTGAGATGTTCGCAAAGCTGCGCACCGCTAAATACATGAAGGCGAAAGGCACCGGGGATGGTGCCCTGGTTGAGCTGACCGGCAGCGTGCAGCGCATGGCGCGGGTGCATCATTATGGGCTGCACGACAGGCCGACAAAAAGCGCAAAAGCGGTGCCGTATGAACCGCGCCCGCTGCTGGGGATTACTGATGCTGACAGGCAGATGATTGAGGATATGATTATTTCCTCATTAATGCATAACCTTCATATTAGCAAATAGGTTTTTTTCTGCTTGTTATGGAAATTAGCAGGTAATCAACTAGAGGCTAAGTAAGCAGCCCCTAGCTGTTAGATTTTAATTATTCCAAGAGAATGTACTGATGAATTGGTATAATGTTTTGATGATACCTGCGGCTTTAATTGATGATTCAGCTGTAGCAGAGGCTGAAGTCACTACAGCATTGATATCATCCAGAGTGCTTTTTGTCTGACTCAAAACTCGCTTAGCATCTGTCGTTGATTTCGAACTCACTGCAGCATCTATCGATGCTATTAACTCTTTAATCTCATTCTCTTTATCTAAAACTAATTCTTGCAACTCACCAACACTCTCCCTGAGTTCAGCAAGGTCTTTCTCCTTAACTATTGCTTCTCGGCGGTCATTGTAATCAAGACACTCACATTGTTGTTTTATACAAACAGGACAACCTTTAGAATAGTAGTCAATTAATGCATCCTTTAAAGATTTTTTTGGGTTTTTTATTTCCCAAGCTGAAAACAACCAAGCAGTAAAGTCCGCTATTTCTTCTTCAAGGTTAATTTTCCTGGAAGCATCTAAACAGTATGCTGCATAGGCTTCATGAATTTCACCTAGCTCTTCAAAAACTCTCGTAAAATGATAAAAACTTCCATATATTGACCATACTGATTGATTTGAAGGATATATCGAGTGTGTGTTTTTAACTAGTAGATCCAGACTCAATTTTTCCCCGACATAAAACCCAATCATACTCTCATATTTCTCCCTCAGTATTTCACTGATTTTATATGCAGGCATTGATATTGAAGGTTGCTTGTGAGTTTGAAGGCAAGTGCAGGGAGTTGCTGTACAATATGGACAAATTCCGGGGAATTTTTTTAAAAAACCATCCTCTAAATTTATTTCTAATTTTGTTGAAAAAGCAAAAAGCCAAGACAGAGTTTTGATGAAAAACCCGTTTACATCCCCTTCTCTCAAAACACTTCTTGAAAGATATGATGAGTTCCTAGTTAAATAGGAAAAAATATATTCAGGAGTACGGGATGAGTTTTTACCTCCATAAATATTATCTAGTTTCTCTTGAAAATCTCTGACTCTAACCGCCTTTAAAATATCCATTTTTCCTCTTGTAATGTTAGGGTTTGGCTAGCTTTTTACTAAGTAACTTAGTCATCATTATTATATTTATACTGGGCCATGAAATATTAACACTTAACGAACTACAGTTTTCCCTGCAATAATAATCTCACTATAACGCCCTGTGATGTGTGAGTAAACTACAAAAAATTGAGTAAAGAATGACACTAATGCAAGGTTAGTGCATGAATGAACAACTCACTGAAATCCTGCGTTTACTGCGCAACATTATCCGTATCGGAACCGTGTCCGCCGTAAATCTGGACGGCGGGTTATGCCGCGTGGAGACTGGGAATAACACCACTGGCTGGCTGAACTGGCTGACCGCACGCGCTGGTAATACCCGTTCATGGAGCGCGCCGTCAGTCGGTGAGCAGGTGCTCGTTTTGTGCCTGGGCGGCGAACTGGATACCGGCTTTGTACTACCGGGGATTTTCTCCGATAACAACCCGGCACCGTCGGCATCCAGTGACGCGGTTCACTGGTCGTTCCCGGATGGCGCGGTGATTGAGTATGAGCCGGAAACCAGCGCGTTGACTGCAACCGGTATTCAGTCAGCAACCATTCGGGCAGCGGTAAAAATCCTGCTGGATGCGCCAGAGGTTGAATGCACTCAGCACCTGAAAACCGCATCGCTGGAAGTCAGCAGCGGCGGCACGATGAAAGGTAATGTCACCCACACTGACGGCAGACTCAGCTCTAACGGCGTGGTGGTGGACAAACATGCGCACGGCGGCGTGCAACGCGGCGGCAGTGATACGGATGGCCCGAAATGAGCGGTGAGAAATATATCGGCATGAACCGGGATACGGGCGAAACCATCACCGAGATTGAGCATATCCGCCAGTCAATCCGCGACATTCTTGTCACCCCGCAGGGAACACGGATCATGCGCCGCGAATATGGTTCGCTGCTGTCTGCCCTGATTGACCAACCGCAAAATCCGGCACTGCGCCTCAAGATAATGTCGGCCTGTTATATGGCGATCCTGCGCTGGGAACCGCGTGTCACGCTGACCACGATTAACTATAAACCGGCATTCAACGGCGGCGCGGTGGTGGAAATCACCGGTAGTCGGGCAGATACCGGCACCGATTTCTCCTTAACCGTTTCTGTGAGCTGATATGGCAACAATCGACCTGAGCCAGCTGCCCGCGCCCCTTGTGGTGGAAGAGCTGGACTATGAAACCCTGCTGGCTGAGCGTAAGTCCACGCTGGTTTCGCTCTATCCGGCGGATCAGCAGAGCGCCATAGCAGCCACCCTCGCGCTGGAATCTGAACCGATTGTGAAGGTGCTGCAGGAGAATGCCTATCGCGAGGTCATTCTGCGCCAGCGCGTTAACGAAGCGGCGCAGGCTGTCATGGTGGCTTATGCAAACGGTAACGATCTCGACCAGCTCGCGGCTAACAACAACGTTCAGCGACTGATTACCACGCCAGCAGACGACACTGTTACGCCGCCGGTACTGGCTGAGTATGAGAACGATACCGAGCTGCGCCAGCGCATACCCGCTGCGTTTGAAGGAATGAGCGTAGCCGGTCCGGTTGGAGCGTATGAATATCACGCGACCAGTGCCGATGGCCGTGTGGCAGATGCATCAGCGGTCAGTCCATCACCTGCCGTTGTGGTAGTCAGTGTGCTCTCACGTGATGGCACAGGCACTGCACCCGCTGACCTGCTGGCAGTCGTGGCTGCGGCGCTGAATGATGAAAGCGTGCGGCCCGTTGGCGATCGTGTAACGGTGCAGTCCGCACAGATTGTGGATTACCGGATTGAGGCCATGCTCTACACCTATCCGGGACCAGCCGTAGAGCCTATTTTTGCCGATGCCACGGCACGCCTGAAAGCGTATATCAACGAGCAGCGCCGGTTAGGGCGTGATATCCGCCGCTCCGCAATTTATGCCGCCCTGCACACTCAGGGCGTGCAACGGGTTGAGCTCGCCGCCCCGCTTGCTGATGTCGTGCTGGATAAGACCCAGGCCGCAAACTGCACTGACTACATCATCCTGTCCGGTGGTTCTGATGAATAGCTTAGTGCCACCGGGATCGGCACTGCTGGAGCAGCGCGCCGCGCAGGTCTGTAGTCGTATTGGCGATCTGAATGTACCACTGCGCTACCTGTGGAATCCCGATAACTGCCCGGCTCAGTTTCTGCCGTATCTCGCCTGGGCGTTTTCGGTTGACCGGTGGGATGAAGGTTGGACAGAGACCGCTAAGCGGCAGGCTGTAAAAGACTCCTTCTGGCTTCACCGGCGAAAGGGAACGCGCGCGGCAGTACGCCGAGTTATTGAATATATGAATTTTACGCCGTCATTTTTGGAATGGTTCGAGATCGGTGATGAACCAGGTACATTTCGGCTTGAGGTTGATGTTAATAGCGTTGGCCTCACCCCTAAAACACTGGATGAATTAAACCGACTCATTGATGAAGTAAAGCCAGTAAGCAGGCATCTTGCTCAGATGAACATAGCAACAAAATCCGGCGGGTTGATTCACACCGCCGCAGCAATGTATTGCGGCGATATCGTCACGGTTTATGCGCAGGGGTATAAGCCGGACGACAGTATCAGATATAACGGCGTTGTGGATTTCGGCGGCGCTTATTACTACTCCGGGGATTAATATGTCGAATCTGACAGCATGCAAAGACTGGGTGGATGAAGTCTACCAGATTAAACGCGGTGACATAGTTTCCGGGGGCGCAAACGGGACGGCCAATATCCAGGCTCGTCAGCTGACGTCCAGAACCAATTATCTCAAAGATTCGTTGGAAGGGCTGCGGCTGGGTGAGCGCCCGTATCTCAGCATCAGTGAGGCGCAGGCAGCTGCTGACCGTGGGGAAATACCCGAAGGTGCGATCATCACCTCCCGTACAGATAATGCCGATTTCTGGTTTATCGAATGTGAAAATATCGGCGGAGTTATTCAGCCTACAGGCAAAACACTTTTTTCCGGTGAGCTGGTTTCCTATTTATCCAGCGTAATACGCTCAACACTTTCTGAGTCCGAAGATTCGGTGATTGATTTTGTCGCAAAAAACGGCGTCCGGGCATTCCGTATTCGCGATGATATGAAAACTGAACTGACTGAAATTGTCAGACTGATGACCGGCGACAGCGGGCTGACTTTTTCCGGCCACGCCATCGACAACTATGCGCCATCAGGCTGGCTTTTTGCTATTCACTCAACGAACGGTCTGGTCATAGCGGGCGTGAAAGAAGATGGTACGGTTGTCGGCTTTGGTGGCAATGGGGGCGGAAGTGGTGGCGGGCAGTCCGGTGAAATCATCCCCGGCGATACCGCTGCAACATATGACGCTATCCGCCAGTACAGCGGTCCTGCGACAGTAAAAGATGTTGTGGGTAACCGTATTGCAGGTCGTTTTGTTGTGGATGCCAGCGACACGAGCTCGCCTGACGATGGCGGCGGCTGTCTGGTTGATGTGCTGGGGCGGCGATGGATCAGGCAGGCTGACTATGTGTCGTGGGATATGTTCGGTGCGCCGCGCGTGCCCGGTGCCACTTACCTGGCATTTGCCGTTAAAGCCGCTACCGGCGATCGTTCAGGTGCCGCCGCACTCATGAACGACCAGACGCCTGCGGATGACCGGATTGCCGCCTGTTTTGATTTTGCCAAAAAGATGAATATTCCGGTCAGGCAGAATGACGGCGTGTTTCTGTGGAAAAACACCGAGTGGAATGTCTACACCTGCACAAATCTGAACGGTTCGACCATCGTCACCACGGATATCTCCGGGGTAGCCGAGGACCGCTGGGGACCTATCCCCGGACTGGATGATGATGCACCGGAGCCGGTGCGTATGTTCATCATCCGCAGCCGGAAAGCGCGTATTCAGCTGACAGCTGCGCAGATTGCTGCGCTGAACACCACTTATGCAAAGTATCTGAAATCGGGAAGCTGCCAGCTCCCTATGCCGGACCTGTATCCGTATCGCGGCGGGCTGCTGTTCGTGCGCTCCAGTGCGGTCAAATACTCCCGTAACGGGCTTGTCGATGTGCCGCGCCAGCAGGTGCTGTACCGTGATTTCGCCCGTATCGGTAAGAACGGCGCGCTGACGGATATGATGGTGGAGAACATCCCTGACGGGTCGGTAGCCGAGGCGTTTATCGTTCCGAAAGAAGACAGCTATCTTACTTTCGAGCCGCCGCACTTCCATGAGTCCGGCAACAGTCGCCGGTTTTATAACATCGAAATTTACCGCCCGATGACCATTATCGGGAAAATGTCGCTGCGCACAGATGCATATGGTTCAGCACCTGCCTGGGTGAAGATTTCCGCGCACGAGGTATTTGACGTGGAATACAAAGGGGGGCAGTGCGACGGGTCATTCCAGTACGCGGGGGCTTACGTGCTGTCGTTCCGCGACTGCATCGACATGGAGGTCAAACGGTTCACGGGCATGTATGGCTGGGGCGTTAACGGCCATCACGGCACCAAGGAAATCACGTTCCGTGACTGCATGATGAACCGCATTGACTGGCATACTTTCGGGTATAACGTTCGCGGATACAATGTCACGCTGAAAGGCAATGGTATTAATGCGCACGGCGGAGGGGTCTGGAAGTTTAAAGACCTGACGCACATTATTCCGGTTAACAGTCAGAATACTCGCGGCGAAGCGAAACAAAACTATCTGGTGCAGGCACGGGAAAATTATGCCTGCGACTGTGACGGCGTATTAGAAATTGACGGGCTGCTTATTAAGTTTGACACAACGGATATTCCGTTTACTGCCTCAACCATTGGTTATGACATTGTTCGCCCTGTAGGTACCCAAACAACGAATGACCGTCACGATACCAAATGCTTTAACCGAATCTCGGTTAAGAATGTCGTGGTTGACTGCCAGAACGCTCTTAACTTTGCTGCGACGCCAGGGAACTTCAGTTTCACGGCCGTTCGCTTTATTCGCAGTGAGCGTATCGATACTGCAACTACCGGGTACAAAACGTACCTGCCGGAGATGATCAGTGTTGACGGCATGACCGCGATCAACGTGCCGAAAGAATACAATGTTCATATGAACCTGATCCGTTTTGCTGATGATTTGTATAAAAATACATTTGGCTCCCGCCGTAAAAAACGCCCGGACGGAACTAACGCAGAGGTTATCGGACGCGATATTGTCAGTGTAATTAATAATCCCACCGTAGAGTTAGATACCAACAATACGGTGTGGTTGCCAGGGACTTCAGCAAACTGGACGGATGAATACAAAACATCCCCGTATTCATGGATACCCAAAATTACGCTGGATAACTGCCCTAATGCGGTTGTTGATACTCGCGGTGCAATCAGTACTGTTCACGTTACAGGTGGTTCGCTTGCCCGTTACCTGAACGGTAATGCAGAGAGTCGAATGCGCATTAACGGTTCAGATATTCAGTTGATGCCTAATCTGGCCGGTAATCTTTATTTTGACAGCGCGCACGCTGTTGCCTTTGGCTGCACCTGGCTTAATCCGGCTGGCGGCGTGTCATACGATGGTTCACTTCGTGGCGCATCTAACGAAAACCGGGGGGATGTCACCAAAGCCCCGAATATCCCTTCTTCTGTTTTTATCTGAGGTCACCATGAACGGTCTTCGTATTTTTTGTAAAAAATTTATCCCTCTGGACAGCTGGGATCATGATTTTGTCGTGGTGAAATCACCACTGGTAGAGGATATCCCTCTGCCCTGCCTGGCATCGTTCGATCTGTTTAATCCACTGGATAACAGCGGGCATGGATGGAAAGTCACCAAGGGCGGGGGAATAATTAAAAACTACGGGCTGGATTTCACCCGACAGGGTGGCGGTGCCAGTACGGATTTTATCGTCAGTAAAGACGCTATCTCTGTATTGTGCGCGGTAAAACCGAACTCATTCGACGCCTTTTCAACGTTCCTGGACTGTCGGCAGATGACCGAGGGTAGCGGCAGCGGCTTCTGTGTCGATTTTTCACCGAATGATAAAACCATGCGAGTGCAGGTCGTTTATCCGTCGGGAACCGGCGTCAGCTACCGCTCACCCACTTTCGTTGAAAATGAATGGAATATCCTGTGTATCACGCTGTCTGCTCAATCCCTTCGCATGGAAAACCAGCACGGCGATGTCGTTCCGAATGAGTTTACTTCGCCGATTAATATCACCCACTGGGTGCGCCCACTGATTATCGGTCAGGGGGTTTCGGGCGGTACGTGCGACGGTTCGGTTGGATTTGTTGCTATTTATGATGGTTTTCTGACACCGGCCCAGCGCAAGGCCGCCATCAGAACAGGAATTGAAGTCATCAATTCGCGCGAGGGGTGAGCATGACTGCAAATCCGTTTTATGTCGTTACGACTGTTGCCGGTAATGAAAAAATAGCCCGCGCCGCTGTCACCGGCCAGCCCGTTGAAATAACGTCTATGGCTGTCGGGGATGGCCTGGGAAATCTGCCGAGGCCAGAGCCTGAGTGGAAAGGGCTGGTTAATGAAGTCTACCGGGGCACCCTGAACCGGCTGGATATAACAGACAGTAACGCCAGTGTTATCGAAGCCGAGATGATTATCCCCCCGCAGGCCGGGGGGTTCTGGTTGCGCGAAATGGCCGTGTTTACTGATGACGGAACATGCGTTGCGGTGGGAAACATGCCGGAAACCTATAAGCCATTACTGGCGGAAGGTTCAGGGCGGTTTCAGGTTATCAGGATGCAACTGAGGGTAAGCAGTACAGGTGCGGTGGAGTTGATTGCCGATCCATCAGTCGTGCTGGCGACAGTCAAGAGCGTCACCGACGCAGAAAACGCCGCTAAAGACTATACCGACGAGACAGTCGGCGAGCTTGATAAAGCCCTGAAAGAGTTTATTAACAACAGCATTGAAGAAGCGGTCAAGACTGCACGGCGTGATTTCTGGGAGGAAGAAAACCCCGTTGGCACGGTGCGGTTTTACGCGAAAAAGGTGGACCCGAACACGCTTTACCCCTGGTCAACGTGGGTTTATACCGGCGAAAATAAATCTATCCGTGTCGGTAAAGCTGACGGCAGTAACGTCGGCCAGAACGGCGGCAGCGATACCGCGACAATCAAGCGTGAAAACCTGCCAGCTGAAAAAATCAACGTGTCCGGTAAAGCGGAATCTGCTGAACTGAACAATGTGGAAACCACGGAGGCAGGAAGCGCAGAGTTTAACGTTTACCGATTCGGTGCTGACGGACGGGAGAACAGCAAAGGCCGCTTTTCACTGGACGATGTGGAAATGGGTGATGTCCCTGTACCCTTGGAGATTCAGCCCCATAAACACACCATCAGCCTGACGGTCCCGGAGCGCTCCGTTAGCGGCGAGACTGCCGCACTCGGTGAAGGTAAAACGTTAAGCATCGTTGAGGCACACACCCTGCTGATGTGCTGGGCCAGAACCGCTTAATAACATCCCCTGCCGGGCCGTTTGTCCGGTCACTGACCAGCAAGCCGTCACAGAATGCACCCTGCCCCCTGAGCTGACAATCTGAGCGCACCCTTATAATGGAGTGCATCAGATGTCTGATTATCATCACGGTGTCCGTGTCGTCGAAATCAACGACGGCACGCGCACTATCTCCACCGTATCCACAGCGATTGTCGGTATGGTCTGTACCGCCGAGGATGCCGACGCTACCGCGTTTCCCCTGAATACCCCCGTTTTGTTAACCAACGTACAGGCAGCGATCGCCAGGGCAGGAAAGAAAGGCACCCTGGCCGCATCCCTTCAGGCGATTGCCGACCAGTCAAAGCCAGTCACCGTGGTTGTTCGCGTGAAAGAAGGGGCGACAGAAGCGGAAACGGTTTCGAATCTCATCGGTGGCACGGATGAGAACGGTCGTTACACCGGCATGAAAGCGCTGTTGTCAGCTCCGACTCAGCTTGGCGTTAAGCCGCGCATCCTCGGCGTGCCGGGCCTCGACTCGCTGGAAGTCGCGACCGCGCTCGCCAGCATCTGCCAGCAGCTGCGCGGCTTTGGCTACGTCACCGCGTGGAACTGCAAAACCATCTCGGATGCCATTGCCTATCGCGAGAACTTCAGCCAGCGCGAGTTGATGGTTATCTGGCCGGACTTTATCGCCTGGAATACCACGGCCAACGCATCAGAAACCGCATGGGCAACGGCCCGCGCACTGGGGCTGCGTGCCAAAATCGACAACGATACCGGCTGGCATAAAACCCTGTCTAACGTTGGTGTGAACGGCGTAACCGGCGTTTCGGCGTCGGTTTTCTGGGATCTGCAGCAGACCGGCACCGATGCCGATTTGCTCAATGAGGCGTGCGTAACCACGCTTATTCGTAAAGATGGTTTCCGCTTCTGGGGGAACCGCTCGTGCAGCGATGACCCACTCTTTGCTTTTGAGAACTACACCCGCACTGCGCAGGTACTGGCCGATACGATGGCCGAGGCGCATATGTGGGCCAACGATAAGCCACTGACCCCGACGCTGGTACGCGACATTATCGCGGGTATCAACGCGAAATTCCGCGAGCTGGTTAATGCCGGTTATCTGCTGGGTGCATCGTGCTGGTATGACGAAAGCGCCAACGATACGGCCACCCTGAAAGCGGGCAAGCTGTTTATTGATTACGACTATACCCCCGTCCCGCCGCTGGAAGATTTAACCCTGCGCCAGCGCATCACCGATACCTATCTGGCGAACTTTGCCGCGTCGGTTAACAGCTAAGGAGCCGGATAAATGGCATTGCCAAAAAAACTGAAGTACCTGAATTTATTTGCCGACGGTAACAGCTTCCAGGGTGAAGTCACTGCCATCACCCTGCCGAAGCTGTCCCGCAAGCTGGACCCGTTCCGGGGTGGTGGTATGAACGGCGCGGCTCATATCGATAACGGCCTGGACGATGACGCGCTGGATGTTGAGTGGACCATTGGCGGCATTAACGAACTGGTGCTGTCGCAGTGGGGGGCGTCAGCTGTACCGCTCCGCTACACCGGTTCCTATCAGCGCGATGACACTGCCGAGATTGTCGCTGTTGAGATTGAGCTGCGCGGTAAGCATCAGGCATTTGATTTCGGTGAAGGTAAACAGGGTGAAGACACTGAAACCAAAATCACCACCAAATGCACCTACTACAAACTCACCTGGAACGGTAAAGAGCTGATTGAGATCGATACCGTGAACATGGTGGAGAAGGTCAACGGCGTTGACCGGCTGGAACAGCACCGCAAAAACATCGGTCTGGTTTAACCCTCCCTGCAGCCAGCGCCCGGCGCTGGCACTCACTGAATAACGAGAACTGAAAAATGGAACTGAAAGAAAACATCATTATTCTGGAAACCCCGCTGAAGCGCGGCGAAACCGAGATTACCGAGTTGGAAGTTATCAAGCCAACGGCGGGCGCGCTACGCGGTGTTCGCCTTGCAGATTTGTGTTCATCGGATGTGGATTCGCTGATGGTAGTCCTGCCGCGCATCACTGTCCCTTCACTGACTAAAGCTGAGTGTATGCTGCTCGACCCGGTGGATCTGATCGGCCTCAGCGGGCAGGTGATTGGTTTTTTATCGCCGAAGTCGGCCGGGTAAGCTGGCCCCGCAGCATGACCGTCGGCGATCTGATGGCGGATGTTGCCACCATCTTTCACTGGCCCCCTTCTGAGATGTATCACATGCCGCTGGCCGAGCTGCTCGACTGGCGGTATCAGGCGATGATCCGCAGCGGAGTAAAACCGGATGAGTAACAATCTCAGGTTGCAGGTACTGCTGAGAGCGGTAGATCAGGCCAGCCGTCCCTTTAAAGCCGTGCAGAATGCGACCAGACAGACATCACAGGGCATCCGCCAGGCGCAGGCTGCACTGACCGCGCTTGATGCCAAAGTGGCGCGTATCGACGGTTTCCGCAAAACCAGTGCCCAGTTGGCTGTCACTCAACAGAAACTGAAAGAGGCCAAAGACGAAGCCCAGCGGCTGGCCGTCCAGTTTCATAATACCGCCCGACCCACGGCGGCGCAGGCGCGCGAGCTGGATAAGGCCCGTGCCGCCGCCAGTGCCTTACAGGTGAAGACAAACAACCTGCGCCTTTCCGTACAGCAACAGCGCGAAGCGTTAAACGCATCAGGCATCTCGACGCGCCGCCTGAGCAGTGAACAGCAGCGGTTGAGAACCGAGGCCGCGCAGGTGACGGCTAACCTTGCCCGCCAGCGCGCCGAGCTGCAACGGCTTAACCAGCACCAGGAACGGCTAAACCGAACAACTGAACGTTACCGGCGCGGCCAGGAGATATCCGGGAAAGTGCGTAACGGAGGTGCGGCCGCGTTTGCCGGGGGTTCTGCCGCACTGATTGCCGGTGGTGCGCTGCTGGCTTCAGGAGTGGAGTTTGACGCGCAGATGTCTGAAACACAGGCGCTGCTTGACGTCAGCAAGGCCGATCCGAAACTGACGGCAATCCGTAATCAGGCACGGGTAATTGGTGGCAGTACAGCGTTTTCCCCGACCGACGTGGCGCGCACGCAGAGTACGCTGGCGCGTTCTGGCTACGACGCCGATGCGGTACTGGCCTCCACTGAGTCCACGGTAAACCTGTCTCTGGCGTCCAAGGTCGATATTGCCGAGGCGGCGGATATCGTCACCAATATGCAGACCGCATTTAAAATCCCGATGTCGGAGATCCAGCGCGTTGCGGATGTGATGACGAAGGGCTTCACCAAATCCAATACCTCGTTGCTGGAACTGGGCGAGGCGATGAAATATGCTGCGCCGATTGCGCGTGCAGCCGGAGCCAGTATCGAAGAAACCACGGCGATGCTCGGCATCATGGCCGACAACGGCATTAAGGGATCGATGGCCGGAACCGGCGGTAGCGCAATATTCAGCCGTCTTCAGGCACCGGTGGGCCAGGCTCCCGCCGCGCTTAACGAGCTGGGGATTAAGACACGGGATAACAAAGGCAACATGCTGCCGGTGTTCGGTATCCTGAAAGCCATTGATGCGTCATTCAAGAAAAACCGCCTGGGTACGGCTCAGCAGGCTGAATACATCAAGACGATCTTCGGTGAAGAGGCGGCGAAAAGCGTTATCAACCTGATCGACGCCGCCGGTGACGGCAAGCTCGATGCCAAGTATGCGCTGCTGATGGATTCGAAAGGCGCAGCAGAACGCGTGGCGAATATACAGGTCGATAACCTGTCGGGTGATTTAAAAAACCTGTCGTCTGCCTGGGAAGATATCCGTATTGAGGTGTTCGACCAGCAGAACTCAGCGCTGCGAAAACTCACCGTAACGGCCAATGACTGGTTGATTAAGGCCGGTGAGTGGGTAAAGGCCAACCCTGAGCTGACCAATAAAATTGTGATGGTTACCGGTGCGGTAACTGCGCTGGTTGCCGGGCTGGGGCTGGTTGGGTTAATCGCATGGCCGGTAGTGGCCGGGCTGAATATGATTATTGCCGGTGCCGGACTACTGGCCACGGGATTTAGCCTGGTGAGTGGTACGGTAATCGCGGCGTTGAGTGCTATCACGCTGCCGGTGGTAGCCGTCGCAGCGGCTATCGTGGCTGGTGCGCTGCTGGTGCGCAAATACTGGGAACCTGTCAGCGCGTTTATCTCCGGTTTTGCCGAGGGGTTTGTAGCAGCGATGGGGCCGATCGGAGATTCATTCAGCTGGCTTAAACCGGTTTTCAACTGGGTAACGGAGAAAATAAAAGCGCTGTGGGACTGGTTCGGCAAGCTACTTGAGCCGGTGAAGTCCACGCAGACTGAACTGAAGGCGGCTGGGGATATGGGGAAAAAGTTCGGCAACATGCTGGCTGATGCGCTCAAAATTCCCGGTGAGGCCCTAAAGCAGCTGCGATCCGGCATTGACTGGGTGCTGGAAAAGCTCGGCGTTATTGATAAAAAGTCAGAGGACTTAAGCGATAAGGTTCCCGGCCCGGATTCGGTGGCTACCGGCGGCGCAGGCTGGTCGGGAGATGGCCTCCAATATAACTTTGCCACCGGTGGTGCAGGGTATCAGCCTGTTAGCGCCCCTGCATCCAAAGGCAGTTTTACCGACAGCAGCGTTAATCACTATCAATACGATATCAACATGCAGCCGGGCATGACCAAAGATGATGCCCTGGCGCTGATGGCGCAACACCAGGAACGTGAACAGCGTAATCGGGCGGCACAGCAGCGCAGCAAATTAGGCTGGGAGGACTAACCGATGATGATGATCTATGGTCTGCTGCCTTTTATGCGCCAGACGTTGCCCTATTCAGAGCTTCAGCACAGTGCTGACTATCGCTGGCCGACTAACAGCCGCGTCGGCCAGCGTGCATCAGCTCAGTTTCTCGGTCCGGGTGATGAGAAAATTACCCTGTCAGGCGAGCTACGCCCGGAAATAACCGGCGGTGCGCTGTCGATGCTGACCTTTAAACTGCTGGCCGATGAGGGACGGGCATGGCCGCTCATTGGTGGCAACGGCACGATTTACGGCATGTACGTTGTAGAGAACTATTCCGCGACACAAAGCGAGTTCTACTCCGACGGCAGCGCCAGGAAAATTACATTTTCATTCAGTCTGCTGCGCGTAGACGAGTCGCTGACCTCAATGTTTGGCGATCTTCGCGCCCAGGCTGATGAAACAATTGCGGGCATCGGTAACCTGCCGGGGCAGATCACGGCGGCGATGGATAAAGTTAAGACCGCTGCCGGCAGCGTAATTTCTACCGTGGTAGGGCTGGCCTGATGGTGGGGATCAGTAACTTTAAAATGTCGGCCGGTGCTAACCTCAGTCCAGACTTTCTGCTTTCGGTAAACAACCAGGACGTGACGGCCAATATCAAGCCGCGTCTGCTATCGCTTACCATGACCGATAACCGCGGCTTCGAAGCGGACCAGCTCGATATTGAACTGGATGATGCCGACGGCAAGCTGGTAATGCCGGTGCGCGGTGCATTGGTGACGCTGTTTCTCGGCTGGCAGGGCCAAGCGCTGGTGAGTAAGGGGCAGTTTACCGTTGATGAAGTGGAACATCACGGCGCGCCCGACACAATGACTATCCGCGCGCGTAGCGTCGATTTCCGGGGAACGTTTAACAGCCGCCGGGAAGTGTCTTACCATGATACGACCCTGGGTGATATCGTTCTTCAGGTGGCTGAACGTAATAAGCTGGCCGCGACGCTGGCGCAGGGACTGGCGAGTATAGCCGTTTCACATATCGATCAGACGCAGGAGAGCGATGCCAAATTTCTAACCCGCCTGGCTGCGCTGTATGGGGCGGTAGTCGCAATCAAAGCCGGTAAATTGATGTTCATTCGGCCAGGTAACGGTGTGACGGCCAGTGGAAAGCCTATTCCTCAGATGACAATCACCCGGGCTGACGGTGACAGGCACTCGTTCAGCATTGCCGATCGCGGGGCTTATACCGGCGTTACTGCCAGCTGGTTACATACCAAAGACCCCAAACCTAAAAAAGTGAAACTCCAGCGCAAACCTAAAGTGCAGAATCTCAGGGCGCTGCAGCATCCTGCGGCGAAGAAAGTAACGGCAAAGCCGGTGAAAGCGGTGGAGGCGAAAGAGGGAGAATATCTGGTAGGTTCTGAGGAGAACGTGTTCGCACTCACCACGGTATACAGCACCAAAGCAGCCGCAATGGGTGCAGCGCGGGCAAAGTGGGAAAAGCTTCAGCGCGGCGTTGCAGAGTTCTCGCTCACTTTAGCAAAAGGCCGTGCCGATCTCTTTCCTGAAACCCCCGTGCGGGTGACAGGTTTCAAGTCGGTTATTGATGCGCAAGCCTGGACGATAAGCAAGGTTACCCATAATCTCGGTAGCAGTGGATACACCACAAACCTTAATTTTGAAGTGCTTTTAACAAACATAGATTATCAGGTAGAACAGGAAGATAACTAAAAAAAATAACTTTAGTTTGTATTTGCCAATCATAACTCGCATATGCAAAATGCAATCATTCTCCCCTACCCTGCCAGGTAACAAAGACATGATGCATTGCCCGTTATGCCAGACCGCTGCACACGCAAAAAGTAGCCGCTATATCTCTCGTGAGACAAAAGAGCGTTACCATCAGTGTCAGAATATCAACTGCAGCTGTACCTTCAAAACCTATGAGTCGATAGAACAGATCATCGTTTCACCGGGCACGATTAAGCAAGTTCCACTGCATACAGCGCAGGGACAACAGCCCTCACTTCTCCATTAAGACTACCCGCGAAAGCGGGTTTTTTACATGTTTAGAAAACCTGAAACAAACATTGAACACTGTTTTTATATACAGTATTTTATCGCTTTTTTTACAGGGCGATATTATGGCTATCAGGAAACAGACCGACGGTAAGTGGCTTTGCGATTTTTACCCAAATGGACGTGATGGTAAACGCATTAGGAAAAGCTTCAAAACCCGTGCAGAGGCTATTTCCTATGAGCACTATTTAGCCGAAGAGTTTAAAGCAAAACCCTGGCTCGGAGAGAAAGAAGACCGTAGAAAACTCGGTGAGATAATCAGCTTATGGTACAAGCTGCATGGCTGCGCGCTGGGTGATAAGAAAGGTCGCTTAGGTAAACTGCACATTATCTGCCGGGGGTTAGGCGACCCGATAGCATCCAGCATTACGGCTAAGGACTGGGCGCATTACCGCGAACGTCGGCTAAGTGGTCTCATTGAAAATGGTTACAAGACAAGCGAGAAATCACTTAAAGTCAGCGTTGGAACGGTGAACCGTGAACATGCGTTTTTACGCGCCGTTTTTAATGAGCTGGAGCGTCTTGGCGAGATCACCTACCCCAATCCTCTCAAAAATATTCGCGAGTTCGATGAGCCAGAAAAGGAGATGGCCTGGCTGACCGAAACGCAAATTTTGCGCCTACTCGAGGCTTGCGATCGGCATGGTAATCCAGAGCTGACTTTGATTGTTCGCATCTGCCTTTCAACCGGTTCACGCTGGAGTGAAGCCGCCGGACTAAAGTCCAGCCAGATATCACCCAACAAAATCACTTTCATTAACACCAAAGGTAAACGCAATCGCACGGTGCCGATCGGCGATGAACTGTATAACGATCTCAAAGACAAAGAAGGCGCATTCTTTTCTGAATGCTATCGGCAGTTTTATCGGGTAATCCGTCTGGCGGGAATCAAGCTACCCGAAGGGCAAATGAGCCATGTTTTACGCCACAGCTTTGCCAGTCACTTTATGATGGCCGGAGGAAACATTATCGTCCTCCAGCGTATTCTCGGGCACTCAGATATACGCGTTACCATGCGCTATGCACACTTCGCGCCTGACCATCTGCAAGAGGCTGTTAGCAACAATCCGTTGGCAAGAATGGGCCACAAAAAATGACTACAAAGTGTCTACACAGCTTCAAATAGGGTGTAATTCAGTGTAATGAGGTTGGTTGTAACACGTTGATTCTTAACTAAGTTATTGTTTTAGAACACCTTCCAAAAAAAGACCGAAGACGATTCCTGTCTTCGGTCCAGGGAAATGGCTCTTCTCAGAGCCGTGCGCTAAAAGTTGGCATTAATGCAGGCTTGTTGCCTGACTCTTAAAAGATAGACGAAATGCAGGGGATTGCCAGACCGCATGTTGCAAAGTAGTTACGGATTGTTAGCATTGTGATCAACGTGGCAGAAACGGCAGGTTACCGCGGAATACGCGGGCTGATGCGGAGATAAGGGATGCGCCAGGGCTGTGCCAGCGCATCCATCAGATATCAGTTACAGAGCTTCTCGGCTCGGGCAATAATCGGTGCCAGGCTTTTTTTATGCCCCGGATTGGCCGGATCGTCAGCCAGCATATTATCGATGGGAACACCCTTAATGCGACCGGCTTTAATACTCTCTTCCGCCGCCGCATTGAGCGGGTACTGAACCAGCGTACCGTCGTTAATCGCTAACAGCACGTTGCCTTTTTCGCAGCTGAGCATCATCTCTTCACGGGTGAAAGGCCAGTTGTCTTTACCCATATCAAAACGGCTGACGGTTTCAATCCCGGCCAGCGCACTGGTGCTGACGCTCAATACGGCAAACATTAATGCCAGTTTTTTCATGACTTTTCATACCTTCAAACAGTGCTTTAAACAGTACACCGGCGCTGGCTGCCGATCAGGCAGGTTCCAGCGTGGCAAACAGGCTGACTGAGAGCAACGCCAGCGCCGCCAACGCCACTTCCACCAGCGTGGCGATGACGAAATTATGCTGAGCCCCCTCTCCACTGCGCTGAAAGCGCGGCACCAGCCAGTAGCGGTTAAACAGTGCGATGGCGACCATCGCGGCAACCAGCAGCGTTTTCAGCAACAGCAGCTGGCTATAAAGCTGGAAGCTGACAAGGGGCCATCCCAGCAGCAGCAGAGCGGCTACCATGCCGCTGACGATCGCCAGCGCCACGGCAAGATGGCCGTAGCGCGAATAGCGCATCATGGTTTTAATTGCCTCGTAGCGCCAGGCAGCATCGCGAGCTTCTCGCATCAACAGCGCCACCGGCCACAGACCACCCGCCCAGAATGCTGCGGCCAGCAAATGGACGATCTGGTTGCCGCGCTGCAGTGCTCCCAGCCAACCGTCAAGGATCGCAGCGTGGCCGACAAATGCCAGTCCAGCAAGCTGCAGTAGTGCACATAGCAACATCATTTGCTGACGAAGCCTGCCCCGCAGCAACAGCATCAGGCAGCCGAGCATTGCCAGCACGCACTGCAACTGCCAGATACGGCCAAATCCGGTTTGTAACACGGCAGCCCAGACGTCGGCATTGATCATATCTCGCCAGCCATCACCCATCAGCCCGGTTTGGGCACTCAGCAGCAGTAGCGTGGTGAACAGCGTCAGCCAGCAGGATATCTGTATCAGCGGACGGAAGCGGTCGCTGAGACGCGCACGGTATCGTGCCGGCGCTAAAAGCGTGGTAAAGATCCCCGCTCCTGCCAGCGACATCAGCGCGCCAAAATGCAGCCAGCGGCAGAAAATATAGAAGCCGGTTAGCGACATATTACTTCAGGCTGTTGTTACGCATCGTGCTCAATCATCCTTGCGAGTAGCGGCGTCGGGCGACCAGAGGCCGAAAGAATACCCCGCCTGAATAGCAGTGTCGAGGTGATAACGACTATCGGTTAGCCGGTAAACTTGCTAATCCGTGCCTTCTGCATTATTTTTGCGGCAAACTGTCTGGAGAACACCATGAGCACTAACCTGGCCACGCTGCCGCAGGAAGAAAAAGATAAAATCAACGTCGATCTGGCTGCCGCCGGGGTGGCGTTTAAAGAACGCTATAATATGCCGGTGATTGCCGAAATGGTCGAACGTGAACAGCCGGAGGCTCTGCGTGACTGGTTCCGCCAGCGGCTGGCACACTATCGCCAGCTGTCACTTTCCCTTTCGCGGCTGCCGTACGAACCCAAGCAAAAATAAGGGCTTGTCATTTTGCCGGGCATCGGTTGAGATAATCAGCAGAGCATTACTGCACCTAATCTCAACCATGGGAGTCATTATGTCCGGCTGGAACGTTGCTGCTGCACAGTCAGGGTCCCGCCCTGGCGATATCACCTGGAATATCCAACACCATCTTGAGTTTGTCCGCCTTGCTGCCTCCCGGCACGTTGATTTACTGATGTTTCCCGAACTGTCACTCACCGGTTATGAACTGCCGCTGATGGGAGAACTGGCCCTGTCCCTCGACGATCCCCGACTGCAGGTATTTGCCGAGGCCGCCGTAGAATATCAGATGGGTATCAGCATCGGGCTGCCGCTGATCGGTGAAAATAACGTACGGCTGTCAGCGGCAACGTTCCTGCCCGACGGCACCCGTTTCGCCTACAGCAAACGCAATCTGTATGGTGAAGAAAAGCAGATTTTTGTCCAGGGCGTGGCCGTGCCGATGTTTGGCCATCAGCGCCACAACGTGGTGATGGCGATTTGCGCCGACATCAGCGTAGAGAAATTTGCCCAGGATGCTGCACGCCAGGGTGCCGATCTCTATGCGACCAGCGTACTGGTGTCCGAACAGGGCTATCAGCAGGACTGTGATTATCTTGCGCGCTGGTCGCGGGACTACAGGATGGCGGTGATGATGGCCAATCACGCCTGGCCGACAGGTGGCTATCAAAGTGCAGGAAAAAGCGCTTTCTGGGGGCCGGACGGGCGTCAGGTAGTACAAGGCGGGAGCGGAGAACAGCTGATTATTGCCCGCCGCAGCGGTAATCATTGGCAGGGGGAGGTTCATCCGTTACCCTGCACCTCGGTTCTGTAAAAGGGAGAGAGTATGTTACGTGTAATTGACACGGAAACCTGTGGCCTGCAGGGTGGTATTGTCGAAGTGGCATCGGTGGATGTGGTCGATGGACAGATCATAAATCCGATGAGCGATCTGATCTCCCCGGATCGGCCTATCAGCCGGCAGGCAATGGCTATTCATCGGATCACCGAAGAGATGGTGCTCGGTAAACCCACCATTGAGCAGGCGGTGGGGCGTTATCAGGGCAGCGCGTACTATGTGGCGCACAATGCCAGCTTCGATCGCCGGATGCTGCCGGAAATGCACGGTGAGTGGATTTGCACCATGACGCTTGCCCGTCGCCTGTGGCCCGGCCTCAAGTACGGCAATCAGGCGCTGCGCGATGCGCTGAATCTTGAGGTGATTACCCCACCCGGTCTGCATGCGCACCGGGCGCTGTATGACTGCTACATCACCGCTGCGCTGCTGGTTCATATTATGGATGCCAGCGGCTGGGACGCTGCGGAAATGGTCCGCAGGATGCAGACGAAAGGACTGGAAAGCACCTTCCCGTTCGGTAAGTATCGCGGTCAGGCCATTGATTCCGTGGCAAAGAAAGATCCGGGATATCTGCACTGGATGCTGAAAAACATCCCGGACCTGAAGCCCAATCTGCGTATTACCATGCAGCGGGCCTTAGGCATAGATGATTAGTGAGCAGAGCTGCTGGTGAGCGTGCCGTTCGCCAGCCCAATCAGAAACGCATACTCCAGCGCCACTTCTTCCCACACTTTATAACGGCCAGATTTGCCGCCGTGGCCGGCATCCATATCGGTATGCAGCACCAGCAGGTTCGAATCGGTTTTCAGCTCGCGCAGCTTAGCCACCCATTTGGCCGGTTCCCAGTACTGTACCTGAGAGTCGTGCAGGCCGGTCGTGACCAGCAAATGCGGATAATCCTGCGCAATAACCTGATCGTACGGGCTGTACTGCTTGATGTAGCGATAATACTGCTCGTCGTTGGGATTGCCCCACTCATCATACTCACCGGTGGTCAGCGGAATACTTTCGTCCAGCATGGTGGTCACCACATCAACAAAAGGCACCTGCGCTACCACCCCGTGGAAGCGTTCCGGCACCATGTTGATTACCGCGCCCATCAATAAGCCACCGGCGCTGCCGCCCATGGCGTAGAGCTTAGCCGGATCGCCATAGCCCTTTTCCACCAGCGCATCGGTGATATCAATAAAGTCGTGGAAGGTGTTCATCTTATTCAGCAGGCGGCCATCGTCGTACCACTGCTGACCCATTTCACCGCCGCCGCGAATGTGGGTTAAGGCGAAGACGAAGCCACGGTCCAGCAGGCTGAGCCGGCTGGCGCTGAAATCCGGGTCCATGCTGCTGCCGTAGGAACCATAACCGTAGACCAGCAGCGGATTGCTGCCGGGGCGATAGCTGTCCTTGCGATACACCAGCGATACCGGCACATCAACTCCGTCACGCACGGTGATCCAATGGCGTTCACTGCGATAATGACCGGCATCAAACCCTTTTACCGCGGTCTGCTTCAGCACCTGACGCTCGCCGCTGTCCATATCCAGTTCGTACAGCGTGTCCGGTGTGGTCATTGAGGAATAACCGTAGCGCAGCTTGCTGGTCTCCGGCTCCGGGTTATGGCCCAGCCAGGTGACATAGGTTGGATCGTCAAAGGCAATCGCCCGTTCTTCCCCATTCTGCCAGCTAATCTGCCGCAGACGGGTAAGGCCGCGCTGACGCTCTTCCACTACCAGCCAGTCGCGGAACAGCGAGTAGCCCTCAAGTACGATATCGGCACGCGGCGCGATAATCGCCTGCCAGTCGTCCTGCCCGATGCTGTCGGTACGATAGAGGCCGAAGTTCTTACCATCGCGATTCGATCGCAGGTAAAAATGGCCCTTGTAGTGATCGACGCTGTATTCATGGTCTTTGCGGCGCGGACTGAACATCACCGGTTCGGCATCCGGCACATTCGCATCCAGCAACAGGATTTCACTGGTGGTGCTGCTGTTGAGTGAAATAGCAATAAACTGCTCGGAGGTGGTTTTATACAGGCCGACATAGAAGGTGTCGTCCAGCTCCTCGTAGACCAGCCGATCGCTTTCCTGCGCGGTGCCCAGCGTATGCCGCCAGACCTGGTAAGGTAGCAGCGTCTTCGGATGCTTGCGCACGTAGTAGAGCATTTGCGAGTCATTCGCCCAGGTCATGCCGGCCGTCACACCTTCCAGGACCTCGTCAAAGCTGCGCTCGTCCTGCAGGTGGCGGAAATGAATGCTGTAGATGCGGCGAGAGAGAAAATCTTCGGCCAGAGCCAGGATCTGGTTATCACGGGTAATCGCCAGGCTGCCAAGCGCATAAAACTCACTTTCCGCCGCGCGCTGGTTGGCATCGACCAGCGTTTCCCACTGCTCGGGTGTAGCGGTTTCCGCAGGCTGACGGCTGTAGATGGCATACTCGTTGCCCTCTTCATAGCGGCTCTGGTAGCGATAGCCATTTTTTACGTAGGGAACCGACTGGTCGCGCGGAGGGATGCGATCGATGATCTCCTGCAGCAGTTCCGCCTGTAACGCTTTTTGCGGCTCCAGCAGGCTGTCGCCGTACTCATTTTCTGCTTTGAGCCAGGCGATAATTTCCGGATCTTCCCGTTGGTCATCGCGCAGCCAATAATAGTTGTCGCAGCGCGTGTCACCGTGCTGAGTCATCACATGAGGGACTTTCTTTGCTTTAGGTGGTGTCATGATATTTTCACGGTTGCTGTGCCTGCCTGTAAGACTGGCAGCAAGATGCCTGATTGCCAATAGCCGAAGGCACAACCGGTGTAAAATTAGCCACCACCTTTTACGCTACGCCCGGAAATCACACCGCGCGCAGTTTACCGTCAGCTTCGGCTGTTTCATCTTCTGATGCGGCCGCCTCTTCCGGCATTTTACCGGTTCGCAGAATGTGCTGCAGTGCATCTTTGTTTTCTGCCAGATACAGGCCCAGTGCTTCACCCTGCTGCTCATCAAGCGCCAGCGGACTGGTGGTCAGCCATTCAGAAAAAACTTCGGCCATATCGAGCATTTTGTCGTAGGCATCGGCTTCTTTTTTGCTGGCAAACGTCATCTTTTCCTCACCTTTTCTGACGACTACGTATTGAATTTCAACAGCCATAATTTTCTTCTCGCTATACTGTGTTTATATACAGTCTATCACCGAAGCGGATTTGACTCAAGTTTAGCGTTCAGGATGAATACGCAAACGTTTTCGTTTATACTGCGCGCGTTTTTTCCATTCAATCAGGTAGAGATTATGACGACTCTTGGAACCGCGCTGCGCCCACAGGCGACTCGCGTAATGCTGTTAGGATCAGGTGAACTGGGTAAGGAAGTGGCGCTGGAATGTCAGCGTCTTGGCGTGGAAGTGATCGCCGTTGATCGCTACGCCGATGCCCCTGCCATGCACGTTGCCCACCGCAGCCATGTGATCAATATGCTGGACGGTGCCGCGCTGGCTGCTTTAATAGCCCAGGAAAAACCGGACTTCGTCGTACCGGAAATCGAAGCCATCGCCACCGACATGCTGGTTGAATTGGAAAAACAGGGTCAGCACGTTGTCCCCACCGCGCGTGCGGCAAAGCTGACCATGAACCGCGAAGGCATTCGTCGCCTCGCCGCCGAAGAGCTGTCGTTGCCGACTTCCACCTACCGCTTCGCCGATAGCCGTGAAGCCTTCTTTGCCGCCGCCGATGAAATTGGCTTCCCGTGCATCGTTAAGCCGGTAATGAGTTCTTCCGGCAAAGGCCAGAGCTTTATCCGAGAAGCTTCGCTGCTGGAAGCAGCCTGGGAATATGCCCAGCAGGGTGGCCGCGCCGGTGCGGGCCGTGTGATTGTTGAAGGCGTGGTGAAATTCGATTTTGAAATCACGCTGCTGACCATCAGCGCCGTTGACGGCGTTCATTTCTGTGCTCCAATCGGTCACCGTCAGGAAGATGGCGATTACCGTGAGTCCTGGCAGCCGCAGCAGATGAGCGATTTGGCTCTACAGCGCGCACAGGATATCGCCCGCAATGTGGTTGAAGCCCTCGGCGGACGCGGCCTGTTTGGCGTTGAGCTGTTTGTTTGCGGTGATGAAGTGGTGTTCAGCGAGGTTTCCCCTCGCCCACACGATACCGGGATGGTGACGCTGATTTCTCAGGACGTTTCCGAGTTTGCCCTGCACGTTCGCGCGTTCCTCGGCCTGCCAGTTGGGGGGATTCGTCAGTATGGTCCGTCGGCCTCTGCCGTTATTCTGCCACAGCTGGATAGTGATAACGTTCAGTTTGGCAATTTGCAGGCGGCTGTCGGTGCCGGTTTGCAGGTTCGTCTGTTCGGTAAGCCGGAGATCCGCGGTCAGCGCCGTCTGGGTGTAGCACTGGCGACCGGTACGGATATTGATGACGCGGTACAGCGTGCGGTTGCTGCGGCGGCTAGCGTCAAAGTTAGCGGGTAATTACTGGGGTCGTATTGCCTGAAGCAACGGTGCTCGCTCTGGCTGGTGGCTCCCCCCTCTGGGGAACCACCAGCCCGCTGTTAGATCTGGCACCTTCTGGCTGAAAAACAAATTTCTATAACTGAATTTTCTGAAAATTAACCCTTTTATGGCTGTAAAGCCTCTTAGTTTTCTCTTACCAACTCAGGAAGGGGCGCCACAGCCACAGCCAGGTAACATTTTTACCGCCCATAAAAAAACCGCCATCCCAAAGAGACAGCGGCCTTAAATTCTTAAACCGTGGTCAGATAAACGACTCGCTTACCGCCACTAACCGTCACGCATCAGCGCGCGCCAGCCACCGCTTCCTGCGCCAGACGAGTAATACGATCGTAATCACCCGCTTCCAGCGCATCGGCTGGGACCAGCCATGAACCGCCAATACACAGCACGCTTTTCAGCGCCAGATAGTCACGGTAGTTCGCCGGAGAAATCCCCCCAGTCGGGCAGAAACGCACCTGCGGGAACGGTCCACCAATAGCCTGTAGCGCTTTCACGCCGCCGTTGGCTTCGGCCGGGAAGAACTTAAACTCGCGCAGGCCGTAATCCAGACCGGTCATCAGTTCAGAAACGGTGCTGATGCCCGGAATCAACGGCACCGGGCCGTCGACAGCGGCACGCAACAGCGGCTCGGTCAGCCCCGGGCTGATAATAAACTGCGCACCGGCATCGGTGACTTCTTTCAGCTGCTGGGCGTTGAGCACCGTACCGGCACCCACAATAGCTTCCGGAACTTCTCTCACCATCGCTTTCAGCGCATCAAGTGCACACGGAGTACGCAGGGTCACTTCCAGCACGCGCACGCCACCGGCAACCAGCGCTTTAGCCATCGGCACCGCATGTTCGAGTTTGTTAACGACAATCACCGGGACAACCGGGCCGGTGGTCAGGATCTGTTCTGCGCTTGTTTTCCAGTTACTCATTAACAACCTTCTCCTGTCTGGCCTGCTTTCCCTGTTTGAGATAGCAGGCAAATATTATGCGGTGGTTCCGAAACGGTGACTTACCTTACAACAGTGCGGGAGTATCGTCTATCGCTCTCCGCTATTTTTGAAACACAGGTTCAAAAATATTTTTTATATTGTGTCATTTTCAAAATATCAGGCAAAAAAAACGGCCCGCACTTTTCAGTGAAGGCCGCTTATCTACGAGATGACGTCAGAAAATCTTACTCGATTTCATTCCAGGAACGGCCATCGCGCGTAATCATCGCCACGGAGGCAACCGGTCCCCACGTACCCGCCTGATACGGCTTAGGTGCGTCTTTATCCGCAGCCCAGGCATCCATGATGGAGTCAACCCATTTCCAGGCCTCTTCCACTTCATCACGGCGCACAAACAGCGCCTGAATACCGCGCATGGTTTCTAACAGCAGGCGCTCATAGGCATCCGCCAGATGTGACTGGTTGAAGGTTTCAGAGAAGCTCAGATCCAGCTGGGTGGTTTGCAGGTTGTGTTTGTGATCCAGGCCCGGAACCTTGTTCAGGATCTCGATTTCCACACCCTCATCCGGCTGCAGGCGAATAGTCAGTTTGTTCTGCGGCAGTTCAGGCCAGGTATCTTTAAACAGATTCAGCGCAGGGTTTTTGAAGTACACCACCACTTCGGAACACTTGGTCGGCAGACGTTTACCGGTACGCAGGTAGAACGGAACACCAGCCCAACGCCAGTCGTCAATATCCACGCGAATGGAAACGAAAGTTTCAGTGCTGCTCTGCTTGTTCGCGCCCTCTTCTTCCAGGTAGCCAGGCACTTTTTTGCCCTGTACGAAACCAGCAGTGTACTGACCACGTACGGTCTTCTCACGCACGTTAGTCTGATCGATGCGGCGCAGGGAACGCAGAACTTTCACTTTCTCATCGCGGATACGGTCAGCGGACAGATCGGCAGGCGGTGACATGGCGATCATGGTCAGAACCTGCAGCAGGTGGTTCTGGATCATATCGCGCATCTGGCCCGCTTTATCGAAGTAGCCCCAACGGCCTTCGATACCCACTTCTTCCGACACGGTGATCTGCACGCTGTCGATGGTGCGGTTATCCCAGTTGGACGCAAACAGGGAGTTGGCGAAGCGCAGAGCCAGCAGGTTCAGAACCGTTTCTTTACCCAGATAGTGGTCGATGCGGAAAACCTGGCTTTCTTCGAAATATTCGCCAACCTGGTCGTTGATCTCCTGAGAGGTCACCAGCGAGGTACCCAACGGTTTTTCCATGACCACGCGAGCAGGCTTGGCGTTAAGTTTCGCCTGGCCCAGACCCTGACAGATTGCACCAAAGGTGCTTGGCGGCATAGCGAAGTAGTTGATGGTCACGCGTTTTTTCTGGTCAAGCATTTTGCCCAGACGCGGGAAATGGCTGCTGTCATTAACATCCAGGTTGCAGAAATCAAGTCGGCTACTGAGTTTATCCCACAGCGCTTCGTCAATTTTTTCCTTCATGAAGGTTTCCAGCGCTTCACGCACCACTTTGGTATAGGCAGCTTTGTCCCATTCCGCACGGCCTACGCCGATGATGCGTGATTCTTCATGGATCTGGCCCGCTTTTTCTAACTGGTACAGAGAGGGCAACAGTTTCCGGCGCGCCAGGTCGCCTTTGGCGCCGAAAATCACCAGATCGCATGCCTGGGCTGTTTGTGTAACCGCCATTTCATTCTCCTCGTTGCAGGATTAGACTGTCCATGTAGGTTCCGTAGTTGGACAGATCTTATTGTAATTTTATTTCAACACACTGTACTTCGTTTGCCCGGCCCGCGTAAACCAGGTGAGGTAACTCTGGCACAATGTATTCAATTCGATGATTAAATAACTGGCAAAAACGGTCGATCTGCGTCTACGCTTTGCGTAATAAACCATCAGTTCTGATGTTGTTATTACCAATCTGAAAACCTGACACAGCTCAAACTATGGTAAAAAATGTAAAGTTTTCTCATCATGCTACTGCCGTCTCTGCCGTAGCGCATTGTATATTCTCTACAAAATGACATCGATTTCTCCTTTGATTGAAATCGTCAGAATGTATGAGTGGTTAGTCCTATGAATATGCTGGAAAAAATTCAATCCTGCCTGGAAAATTTGAGCAAATCCGAGCGCAAAGTTGCCGTCGTTATCCTTGATTCCCCGACTACCGCGATGCATTCCAGTATTGCACTGCTGGCAAAAGCAGCAGGCGTTAGCGAACCTACCGTAAACCGCTTCTGCCATCGACTGAATACCAAAGGCTTCCCGGACTTTAAGCTCCAGCTGGCGCAAAGTCTGGCCAACGGTACGCCGTATGTCAGCCGCAATGTCGAACAGGAAGATAGCGTAGAGTCCTATTCCGGTAAAATTTTCGAGTCGGCGATGGCCGGGCTGGATCGGGTAAAACAGAGCCTGGATACCAGCGCCGTCAATCGTGCCGTCGATCTGCTGACCCAGTCAAAGAAAATCGCCTTTTTTGGTTTGGGTGCCTCGGCCGCCGTGGCGCATGACGCAATGAATAAATTTTTTCGCTTCAATGTGCCAGTGATCTATTCCGATGATATTGTGATGCAGCGCATGAGCTGTATGAACAGCAACGAGGGAGATGTGATGGTACTGATCTCCCATACCGGGCGCACAAAATCAATGGTTGAGCTGGCAAGGCTGGCGCGGGAAAATGATGCTACGGTCGTGGCGATTACCTCGCCAGACTCCCCGCTGGCGCGGGAAGCGACGCTGGCGCTGACCCTTGATGTACCGGAAGACACCGATATTTATATGCCGATGGTTTCACGCCTCGCGCAGCTGACGCTGATCGATGTGCTGGCCACCGGTTTTACCCTGCGGCGCGGCGCGAAGTTTCGCGATAATCTGAAGCGGGTTAAGGATGCACTGAAAGAGTCGCGTCTGGAAAAGGAAGGCCAGGTTAACATCAGTCATTAGCAGTTTTACTTAGTAACGACGATGAAGGTTCGGGATTATCCGTTCCTTATCATATACCCAGAGATAAAACCTGGTAGTGCTTGCACTTGCAACACCACACTAAAAGTCAACGGAGTTATACATGTCAAGACGTCTCAGAAGAACCAAGATTGTAACCACACTGGGGCCTGCCACGGATCGCGATAATAACCTTGAAAAGATCATCGCAGCAGGTGCCAATGTTGTTCGTCTGAACTTCTCACATGGCACAGCGGAAGATCACCAGAAACGCGCAGACAGCGTTCGCGCTATTGCCGCTAAACTGGGCCGTCACGTTGCCATCCTGGGTGACCTGCAGGGACCAAAAATCCGCGTATCTACGTTTAAAGAAGGCAAAGTCTTCCTGAATATCGGTGAGCGCTTCCTGCTGGATGCCAGCCTAGGTAAAGGTGAAGGCGATAAAGAAAAAGTCGGCATCGATTACAAAGGCCTGCCTGCTGACGTGGTACCTGGCGATATCCTGCTGCTGGACGACGGCCGCGTACAGCTGAAAGTGCTGGAAGTTCAGGGAATGAAAGTCTTCACCGAGGTGACCGTCGGTGGCCCGCTTTCCAACAATAAAGGCATTAACAAGCTGGGCGGCGGTCTGTCAGCCGAAGCGCTGACCGAAAAAGACAAAGCCGACATCCTGACAGCGGCACAGATCCGCGTGGATTACCTGGCAGTCTCCTTCCCTCGCTGTGGCGAAGACCTGAACTACGCTCGTCGCCTGGCGCGCGAAGCAGGCTGTGAGGCGAAAATCGTCTCTAAAGTTGAGCGTGCTGAAGCGGTTGCCACTCAGGAAGCGATGGATGACATCATCCTCGCCTCGGACGTGGTAATGGTGGCAAGGGGCGACCTGGGCGTTGAAATTGGCGATCCGGAGCTGGTCGGTATTCAGAAAGCACTGATCAGCCGTGCGCGTCAGCTGAACCGTTCGGTGATCACCGCCACCCAGATGATGGAATCGATGATCACCAACCCGATGCCAACTCGCGCTGAAGTGATGGACGTGGCTAACGCCGTGCTCGACGGCACCGATGCAGTGATGCTGTCAGCCGAAACCGCTGCGGGCCAGTACCCGGCTGAAACGGTAACGGCGATGGCGAAAGTGTGTCTGGGCGCAGAGAAAGTACCAAGCATCAACGTCTCTAAGCACCGTCTGGACGTGCAGTTCGATAACATCGAAGAAGCGATCGCCATGTCCGCGATGTACGCCGCTAACCACCTGCAGGGCGTTACGGCGATTATTACCATGACCGAGTCCGGCCGTACCGCGCTGATGACCTCACGCATTACTTCAGGTCTGCCAATCTTCGCCATGTCTCGCCACGAAAGCACCCTGAATCTGACCGCTCTGTATCGCGGCGTGACCCCGGTGTTCTTCGACAGCCACAACGACGGCGTGGCGGCAGCGCACGACGCTATCAACCTGCTGCGCGAGAAAGGTTTCCTGGTGTCCGGCGATCTGGTTATCGTTACCCAGGGCGACGTGATGAGCACCACCGGCACCACCAACACCAGCCGCGTGCTGCGCGTAGAGTAATTTCCCGCTCGCTATTGATGAATGAATGGGCCAGGCAACAGGCCCTTTTTTATTCGCGAACCGCTCAGGCGGTTTTCGCATTTTCAACTTACTGGAAGGAGCCAGCATGGCGTCATTTACGCCTCTGTCGAGTCTGACCCCGCGGTACTTGATTTTTCCTCTGTCGCTGGTGCTGTTTGAATTCGCCACCTATATCGCTCATGACATGATCCAGCCGGGTATGCTGCTGGTCACCGAAGAATTTGGCGTCGGTCCGGAATGGGTCTCCGCGTCGTTAACCGCCTATCTTATTGGCGGCATTATGCTGCAGTGGCTGCTCGGTCCGCTGTCGGATAAGTTTGGCCGCCGGCCGGTGATCCTCGGCGGCGTAGCGTTCTTTATGCTGACCTGTATGGCCACACACTGGGTGCAGAGCATCGAGCAGTTTGTGCTACTGCGATTCCTTCAGGGCACCAGCCTGTGCTTCATCGGCGCGGTAGGCTATGCGGCCATCCAGGAAGCCTTCGATGAAGCGCTGAGCGTGAAAATGATGGCGCTGATGGCCAACGTTGCCCTGCTGGCTCCGCTGGCTGGCCCGCTGGCGGGGGCGGCATTTCTTGAATTCAGCGACTGGCGCACCATGTTCTGGCTGTTTGGCGCGCTGACGGCACTCGCTTTGGTAGGATTATGGCTGACGATGCCGGAAACCTCCGGCAACCCGCAGATGTCACTGTCGCTGCCATCGCTGGCTAAGGGCTATGCGGTACTGGTGAAAGACCGCCAGGTGATGAGTGGTTCACTGGCTATCGGCCTGGTTACCATTCCCTGCCTGGCCTGGGTGGCGCTGTCACCGGTTATTCTGATCCACGACGAGGGGCTGACGCGGATGGATTACGCGCTGCTACAGCTGCCGGTATTTATAGCGATGATTATCGGCAACCTGACGCTGGGCAAGCTGGCATCTCGCCTTCCGATCGATAAGCCGCTGCGGCTGGGTGCCTGGCCTATTTTGCTGGGGTTAGCGATTTCCACCATTGCCACGCTGATCGATAACCACAGTTATCTGTGGCTGACCGCCGGTTTAAGTATTTATGGATTCGGCACCGGGCTGGTCAATGCCGGTTTATACCGACTGACGCTGTTCTCCAACGAGTCAGGTAAAGGCAGCGTGGCGGCGATGCTCGGCATGGTCAGCATTCTGGTGTTCGCACTGGGCATTGAGCTGGCGAAATTTGCCTACTTCAGCGACGGGTCGCGGGCGTTCAGCCTGGTAAATCTGGCATGTGGCGTTATCTGGTTCCTGCTGGTGCACGCCTTCCTGCGTGAGTGGCAACGCCGCTCCACGTTGATCGCGCACTGATTCATCACCTTTAGTGCAGCCCGCCGCTTAAAGCTTGCGGGCTGGCGCATAAAAAAAGCCGCGCCCCACAGAGGATTGCGGCTTTTTTATGCCAGTCAAACGCAGCCAGGGCGCTATTTCTTTGGATACAGTTCCTGGCGATCGTAAGGTTCAGTCTCACCCGGTCTGCGGGTTTTCAGCAGCTTAAGAATCCAGGTGTATTGCTCCGGATTCGGGCGAACAAAAATTTCCACTTCCTCATTCATACGCCGCGCCAGCGTGACATCGTCCGCATCCAGCAGATCGTCCATTGGCGGACGCAGATGAATGGTCAGACTGTGGCTTTTGCTGTCATACACGGGAAACAGCGGCACAACTTTCGCACGGCACACCTTCATCAGGCGACCAACGGCAGGCAGCGTGGCTTTGTAAGTCGCGAAGAAATCGACGAACTCACTGTGCTCCGCGCCGTGATCCTGATCCGGCAAGTAATAACCCCAGTAGCCCTGTCGAACCGAGCTGATAAACGGTTTGATCCCGTCGTTGCGCGCGTGCATACGGCCACCAAAACGGCGGCGCACGCGATTCCACACGTAATCCATCACCGGGTTACGCTGATTGTGGAACATCGCAGCCATCTTCTGCCCTTCCGAAGCCAGCACCATCGCCGGGATATCCACCGCCCAGCCGTGCGGCACAAGGAAAATCACATTCTGCTGTGCTTCTCGCAGCTGGTCGATCAGCTCGCGGCCCTGCCAGTGAATACGCGGCTGGACCTTATGCGGACGTAGCGCCAGCTCAGCCATCATCACCATCGATTGCGGTGCGGTCGCGAACATCTCATCAATTATTTTCTCCCGCTCTTCCTCCGGAGCCTCCGGCAGGCAGTAAAGCAGGTTAATTTGCGCACGGCGGCGTGCGCTGCGGGCCAGTTTACCGGCCATACGGCCCAGCGATCCCAGAACCGGATCACGTAAACGGGGAGGAACGAAAGCAATAGCAGCAAAGGCACCTACCGCCAGCCAGCTGCCCCAGTAGCGAGGATGTAAAAAGGATTTCTTAAAAACGGGAATAAACTCAACGTGACTTTTTTTTATGTTTTCCATGCACCGGCCTCTACAATAACGGGCTAATGATAGTGCTGGCAGGTAATTTTGCAATGCATTAACCTGGATTTTTCCGGTAAACGGCCAGTCTTTAGACCCGTCTCACCCGGATTTCGTGCACTCTGGCAATAAAAAAGCCGACGGGCTGAGTGCTCCATCGGCTCTGTTATCAGCGGCAGCGAATTACTTGAATCGCAGCTGCGGTACGACTTCCCGGACCTGAGCCAGATAGTCGCTGCGCTCTTTACCCGCCAGGCCTTCCATCCGCGGCAACTTGGCCGTTAATGGGTTAACCGCCTGGTTGTTGATCCAGATTTCATAATGCAGGTGCGGACCGGTTGAACGGCCGGTACTGCCGGAAAGCGCAATGCGATCACCACGTTTCACTTTCTGACCCGGTTTGACCAGCAGTTTCTTCAGGTGCATATAGCGGGTCATATACTGGCGACCGTGACGAATCGCGACGTAGTTGCCAGCCCCACCGCTGCGCTTGGCGACGATAACTTCACCATCACCCACCGCCAGTACCGGTGTACCCAACGGGATAGCGAAGTCGACACCTTTATGTGGCGCAACACGCCCGGTCACCGGGTTCAGGCGACGCGGGTTAAAGTTAGAGGAAACACGATACTGCTTAACGGTTGGGAAGCGCATAAAGCCACGCGCCAGCCCGGAGCCGCTGCGATCGTAAAACTTACCATCTTCGGCGCGGATGGCGTAATAATCTTTGTCGCCACTGCGCATGCGCACACCCAGCAGCTGGCTTTGCTCACTCTTGCCGTCCAGCATTTCGCGGGACATCAGCACAGAGAACTGGTCGCCCTTGCGCAACTTGCGGAAATCCATCTGCCACTGTAGCGACTTGATCACCGCACTGATTTCTGCGCTGGTTAACCCGGCCGCTTTGGCACTGGTCACGAAACTACCGTTGACTTCGCCACTCAGAACGTTGTTTTTCCATTCCCCTTTCTGCATTTCAGCGGAGGATTTAAAACTATCGCCTGAGCGATCGTACGTTCGGGTTTCACGGCGGGAGACTTCCCAGGTCAGACGCTGCAGCTGCCCGTCATCGGTCAGCGTCCATGAAAGCTGCTGACCAATTTGCAGGTTGCGCAGGTCTTTATCGCTTTTCACCAGCTGCGTAATATCCGACATATCAATGCCGTACTGGTTAAGAACGCTGCTGAGGGTGTCGCCGGTGGAGACCACGTAATCATGCGTCCCGGCTTCATCCGGTACGTCCTGATCGATCTCATCTTTTGGCGTGTCATCATCCGGAGAAGGGGTATCCTGGTCGATGGGTTCACTGGCTTCGGGAAGCAGCGTACGCAGTTCGTTTTTATCCAGTTCGATTGTTTTAACAATCGGGCTTTCACTACCGGGATGATAAATGTAAGGCCGCCAGACGGTGACGGCCAGTGTAACGACGGTAAGTGACCCCAGCATGATGCGGTGAGGTCGGGGTAAGTTGTTGAACGCCATGGCGACAGCGCGGGCTATCTGCTGCAATTAAGTCTTCCTCTATTCTCCTTTCAGGCAGCTCGTATACTGGCTGGACAACTGTGAGAGGAATTTCACATAGCTGTCTCGTGCTGGAGTGATGTCAGTACCAAGAGGATCGAGGGTGCCCGAACGCACGCTGGTTCCTCTGGCAACCGCATCGATCACGGCTGGCCTGAATTGTGGTTCAGCAAAGACGCATGTGGCCTTCTGCTCAACCAACTGTGTTCGTATTTGATGTAAACGCTGCGCGCCGGGTTGGATCTCAGGATTTACGGTAAAATGACCCAATGGAGTCAGTCCGTAGTGTTTTTCAAAGTAGGTGTAAGCATCGTGAAAAACGAAATATCCTTTCCCTTTAACCGGGGCCAGCTGATTACCAATTTTCGCATCGACTGACGCCAATTCTGACTCAAAATGCTGCAGGTTGGCGTCTAGTTTGTCCTTGCTTTGCGGCATAAGTTCCAATAATTTTGCGTGAATTGCAACCGCAGTTTTCTTAGCAATCTCCGGCGACATCCACAGGTGCATATTGTACTCGCCGTGATGATGATGATCGTGGTCATCAGCCGCGCCGTGAGCATGCTCTTCATGCTCCTCTTCTTCGTCTTCCCCGCCTTTCAGCAGCAGCGCGTGTACACCGTCAATACGGTCCATTTCCAGGTTCTTTTGCGGCGGTAATCCGGCCGCCATTTTAGCCATAAAGGCTTCCATTTCAGGGCCAACCCAAACCACTAAATCCGCGCCCTGCAAGCGTTTTATATCCGATGGACGTAATGCATAATCATGCTCTGATGCACCATCCGGTAGCAGAATTTCTACAGGTGTGACACCATCTGCAATCGCGGACGCAATAAAGCCGACTGGCTTAACGGAAGCCACAACGGCAGCCTGTGCAGGAAACGCGAAAGTGGCAGCAACGCCGACGCCGGCAAGTGCTGCAAAGAGACGTGATTTTTTATGTAACATAATGATTCAATCCATCGTGATAAGCTGATGGGCTGTGATATTATAACATTATAGAACTTCTGCAACCGTAATCGACATGTCATCCTTGATCTCCCTTGAAAATGTAGCTGTGAACTTTGGTCAACGCCGGGTACTTTCCGATGTGTCGCTGAAGCTGGAACCCGGGCGCATTCTGACCCTGCTCGGCCCAAACGGCGCAGGTAAATCAACGCTGGTACGAGTGGTGCTCGGCCTGATCGCCCCTACGTCCGGTTCGGTAAATAAACCTGCGGATCTGCGCATCGGTTATGTGCCACAAAAAATCCATCTTGATGTCACTCTGCCGCTGACGGTCGATCGCTTTATGCGCCTGCGCCCTGGAGTAAAGCGTGAAGACATATTGCCCGCGTTAAAACGCGTACAGGCTTCGCATCTGCTGAACTATCCGCTGCAAAAGCTTTCCGGTGGTGAAACGCAGCGCGTGCTGCTGGCCAGGGCACTGCTCAATCAGCCACAGCTGCTGGTGCTGGATGAGCCGACACAGGGCGTGGACGTCAACGGTCAGGTGGCGCTGTACGATCTCATTGACCAGCTGCGTCGCGAGCTGAACTGCGGCGTACTGATGGTGTCCCACGATTTGCATCTGGTGATGGCCAAGACCGATGAAGTACTGTGCCTTAACCACCATATCTGCTGCTCCGGCACCCCCGAAGCCGTTTCAAAGCACCCGGAATTTATCTCCATGTTTGGCCCGCGCGGCGCTGAACAGTTGGCTATCTATCGGCACCACCATAATCATCGTCACGACTTAAAGGGACGAATCATTTTACGTAAGGGACCCGGTCGTCATGATTGAACTGTTGTTACCCGGCTGGCTGGCGGGCATTTTACTGGCGCTGGCGGCCGGGCCGCTTGGATCGTTTGTCGTCTGGCGCCGCATGTCTTATTTCGGCGATACCCTGGCCCATGCTTCTCTGCTCGGCGTCGCTTTTGGCCTGCTGCTCAATGTCAGTCCGTTTTATGCCGTCATTGCAGTGACGCTGATCCTGTCGTTGGTGCTGGTCTGGCTGGAACGGCGGCCGCATCTGGCGATCGATACCCTGCTGGGCATTATGGCGCACAGCGCGCTGTCTCTTGGTATGGTGGTTGTCAGCCTGATGTCCGACGTGCGCGTGGATCTGATGGCCTATCTGTTTGGCGATCTGCTGGCGGTGACTCCGGCCGATTTATGGACCATTGCCATCGGCGTGGCGATCGTGCTGATTGTACTGGCCTGGCAGTGGCGCGCCCTGCTGTCGATGACCATCAGCCCGGAAATGGCCCAGGTCGATGGCGTCAACATTCAGCGCAGTAAGCTAATCCTGATGCTGGTGACCGCGCTAACCATCGGCGTGGCGATGAAGTTTGTCGGTGCGCTGATTATCACCTCTCTTCTGATTATTCCTGCCGCAACGGCTCGCCGTTTCGCTCGTTCGCCGGAACAGATGGCTGCGTTTGCCATCGTGGTTGGAATGCTGGCTGTCACCGCCGGGCTGACCTTTTCAGCGTTTTACGATACGCCTGCCGGTCCGTCGGTAGTATTGGGTGCGGCGGCGATGTTTATCCTGAGCATGGTAAAAAAACCGGCGATCTGATTATCCGCTGAAGACGTCTCACAGTCCTCAAATCCCGCCTTTACAGTCTTTAAAAAAACAGCCCCGGAATGGATGACATTCCGGGGCTGTTGCGATCTGTGCGCAGGCGAGCCTGCATCAGACGGTTTTCTCAGGCTTCGCGGTCAATGCCGAAATGCTTATAGGCGTGCTGAGTGGCCATACGGCCGCGTGGGGTGCGTTGAATAAAGCCCTGTTGGATCAGATAGGGTTCCAGCACGTCCTCAATGGTTTCACGCTCTTCACCAATGGCGGCGGCCAGGTTATCCAGCCCGACCGGCCCCCCGGTAAATTTATCGATAATCGCCAGCAGCAACTTACGGTCCATATAGTCAAAGCCTTCGCTGTCCACGCTCAGCATATCCAGCGCGCGGGCAGAGACTTCACCGGTCATCTCGCCGTCGGCTTTGACTTCGGCGAAGTCGCGCACCCGGCGCAGCAGGCGGTTAGCAATACGCGGCGTGCCTCGCGCGCGGCGGGCGATCTCCAGCGCACCTTCGGCGCTGAGCGGCAGTCCAAGACAGCCCGCGCTGCGGCTGACAATGTGCTGCAGATCCTCAACGCGATAAAATTCCAGGCGCTGAACGATACCGAAGCGATCGCGCAGGGGCGACGTCAGCGATCCTGCGCGAGTCGTTGCGCCGATCAGGGTAAAGGGCGGCAGATCCAGCTTGATCGAACGTGCGGCCGGGCCCTCGCCAATCATAATATCCAGCTGATAGTCTTCCATCGCCGGATACAGCACCTCTTCCACCACCGGAGACAGGCGATGGATCTCATCGATAAACAGCACGTCATGCGGTTCAAGGTTGGTGAGCATCGCGGCCAGATCGCCCGCCTTTTCCAGCACCGGGCCGGAAGTGGTGCGCAGATTCACGCCCATCTCATTGGCAACGATATTGGCGAGTGTGGTTTTACCCAGCCCCGGCGGGCCGAAGATCAGCAGATGATCAAGCGCATCGCCGCGCATCTTCGCGGCCTTGATGAAAATCTCCATCTGCTCGCGCACGACCGGCTGCCCGACGTATTCGTCAAGCAGCTTGGGGCGGATAGCGCGGTCAATGACCTCTTCTTCGGTGATAACCCCGGCGGAGACCAGGCGATCGGCTTCAATCATGCTCTACCTCAAATAGCTGCGCGCAGCGCTTCGCGGATCAGGGTTTCGCAGTCAGCATCAGGTTTGCCCACTTTGCTGACCATGCGGCTGGCTTCCTGAGGTTTATACCCCAGCGCCACCAGCGCGGCAACCGCTTCGCCCTCTGCATCATTGACCGCCGCACTCTGCACCTCGCTGGTCAGCGCAAACGGCGCATCGGTAGCGAACAGATCGCCGTGCATACCCTTGAAGCGGTCCTTCATCTCGACAACCAGACGCTCGGCGGTTTTCTTGCCGACGCCGGGCAGTTTCACCAGCGCGGCAATCTCTTCACGCTCAACGGCTGTGACAAACTGCTGCGCCGACATGCCCGAAAGAATGGCCAACGCCAGCTTTGGCCCCACGCCGTTCACTTTAATCAGTTCACGAAACAGCGCACGTTCCTGCTTGCTGTTAAAGCCGAACAGCAGCTGGGCATCTTCACGCACCACAAAGTGGGTGAAGATAATCGCTTCATGATTCAGTTCAGGAAGCTCATAAAAACAGGTCATTGGCATTTGCACCTCATAGCCAACTCCGCTGGCTTCAATCAGCACCACAGGCGGCTGTTTTTCCAGAATGATGCCTCTCAGACGACCTATCACATTAGCTTCCTTCAGATAAGAATAGTGGGGATGAGTACCGGGATGAACGTTATAGCATAAAAAAGGCTGGATGGATATCCAGCCTAGGAGCGCAGTCGACCGCGTGCCAGGGTAAGTTTGCCTTCTGCAATTCGCGCAACGTTTTGGCTCAAATGGCAGTGGGTAATGGCGATGGCTAACGCATCGGCCGCATCGGCCTGCGGGTTCGCGGGCAGTTTCAGCAGCGTGCGCACCATGTGCTGCACCTGGCTTTTTTCGGCGCTGCCGATGCCAACCACGGTCTGCTTGACCTGGCGGGCGGCATACTCAAACACCGGCAGATCGTGATTCACCGCGGCGACGATAGCCACCCCGCGCGCCTGGCCCAGCTTCAGCGCCGAGTCGGCATTTTTCGCCATAAACACCTGTTCAATGGCGAAATAGTCCGGCTGAAACTGAGTAATAATTTCAGACACGCCGGCGTAAATCAGCTTCAGGCGCGGCGGCAGATCGGTGGAACTGGTGCGAATACAACCGCTGCCCAGATAGGTAATCTGCCGCCCAACCTGACGAACCACACCATAACCCGTAACGCGCGAACCGGGATCGATACCCAGTATAACCGTCATATCGCGTTCTCCGGGTTGATGGTGTTTTTACGATAACTCACAGCATACAGGATGCGGTGAGAAATCATAAGGTCGCCGCAACCTCATCAGAGATTTCACCGTTATGGTAAACTTCCTGAACATCGTCGCAGTCTTCCAGCATGTCGATCAGGCGCAGCAGCTTCGGTGCAGTTTCCGCATCCAGCTCGGCCTTGGTCGATGGGATCATGGTGACTTCCGCACCTTCCGATTTCAGGCCGGTAGCATCCAGCGCATCTTTAACCTGGCCCAGTACTTCCCAGGCGGTGAAAACATCAATTGCGCCGTCATCGTAGGTCACTACGTCGTCAGCACCGGCTTCCAGCGCCGCGTCCATGACCGCATCTTCTTCCAGGCCCGGAGCGTAAGAGATCACCCCTTTCTTGGTGAACAGATAAGCCACGGAGCCGTCGGTTCCCAGGTTGCCGCCGGTTTTGGTGAAGGCGTGACGCACTTCTGAAACGGTACGGTTACGGTTATCACTCAGGCACTCGATCATCACCGCGCTGCCGCCAGGACCGTAACCTTCATAAATGATGGTTTCCATGTTGCTGTCGTCATCGCCGCCCACGCCGCGGGCAATCGCACGGTTCATGGTGTCGCGCGTCATATTGTTTGCCAGCGCCTTATCCATCGCAGCACGCAGACGCGGGTTAGAGCCTGCATCACCGCCGCCCAGTTTGGCAGCCGTTACCAGCTCACGAATAATTTTGGTGAAGATTTTACCGCGTTTAGCATCCTGAGCAGCCTTGCGGTGCTTGGTGTTCGCCCACTTACTATGTCCTGCCATGTATTCTTGTCTCCAAAATTAGACTACAAATTCTTCAATTGCCTGGCGATTACTCCAGGACTTGGTGAGCGCAGCTGCTTCGGCCGCATCCAGCCAGCGGAAGGCCAGATGCTCGCTCAACACAATGTCTCTTTCGGTCGGCAGCGCCAGGGTAAACCAGTGTTCCCGGTTATGGGTGGTCCCCGGCGCGTAGCGGTGGCGGAAGTGCGCAAAGATTTCGAATTCTATATGACGCTGGCAATCCACTAATGTGAACTGCCCGGCGTTAATATCAATTCCCGTCTCTTCCCACACTTCCCGCCGCGCGGTGTCTTCCCGGCTTTCGTCCGGCTCCTGACTGCCGGTCACCGACTGCCAGAAATCCACATCATCGCGCCGCTGCAGCATCAGCACCCGTCCGGTGTCCTGCGCATAAATCACTACCAGCACCGAAACCGGATGCTTAAACGTCATTATTCGCTCTCAGCCGGTTTTTCTTTTTTCACCACGTCAATGCCCAACTCGGCGAGTGACGCCGGGTTAGCAAAGCTTGGCGCTTCGGTCATCAGACAGGCCGCTGCGGTGGTTTTCGGGAAGGCGATAACATCACGGATATTTTCGGTGCCGGTCAGCAGCATAGTCAGGCGATCGAGACCGAAAGCCAGACCGGCATGCGGTGGCGTACCGAACTTCAGGGCGTCCAGCAGGAAGCCAAACTTCTCGCGCTGTTCCTGCTCGGTAATGCCCAGAATGGCAAACACGGTCTGCTGCATCTGACCATTGTGGATACGCACGGAACCGCCGCCCACTTCGTAACCGTTGATCACCATATCGTAGGCGTTGGCGATGGCCGTTTCCGGTGCCGCTTTCAGCTCGTCCGGGGTCATCTCTTTCGGCGCGGTGAACGGATGGTGCATCGCGCTCAGGCCGCCCTCGCCGTCTTCTTCGAACATCGGGAAGTCAATAACCCACAGCGGTTTCCACGCGGCTTCATCGGTAATGTTCAGGTCGCGGCCCAGCTTCAGGCGCAGCGCACCCAGCGCATCAGTGACCACTTTGGCACTGTCGGCACCGAAGAAGATCATATCGCCGTCGCCGGCCTGAGTACGATCCAGAATGGCTTCAACGATCTCAGCGGTCAGGAACTTAGCAACCGGGCTGGTAATACCTTCCAGGCCTTTAGCACGTTCGTTGACCTTGAAGTAGGCCAGGCCTTTCGCGCCGTAGATTTCGATAAACTTACCGTATTCGTCAATCTGTTTGCGGCTCAGCTGAGCGCCGCCCGGCACGCGCAGTGCGGCAACGCGGCCTTTAGCATCGTTAGCCGGGCCGGAGAAGACTTTGAACTCCACGTCTTTCAGCAGGTCAGCAACGTCCACCAGCTCCATCGGGTTGCGCAGATCGGGCTTATCTGAACCGTAGCGACGCATCGCTTCCGCGAAGGTCATCTGCGGGAATTCACCCAAATCAACGGACTTCACGTCCTGCCACATATCACGAACCAGACGCTCCATGATCTCACGCACCTGCGGCGCGGTCATAAAGGAGGTTTCGACGTCGATCTGGGTAAATTCCGGCTGACGGTCAGCGCGCAGATCCTCATCACGGAAGCATTTCACGATCTGATAGTAACGGTCGAAGCCGGACATCATCAGCAGCTGCTTAAACAGCTGCGGCGACTGCGGCAGCGCGTAGAATTTACCTTTATGCACGCGGCTTGGCACCAGATAGTCACGCGCACCTTCCGGCGTGGCTTTGGTCAGCATCGGCGTTTCAATATCCAGGAAGCCGTGGTCGTCCATAAAGCGGCGAACGAAGCTGGTGATCTTCGCGCGGGTTTTCAGGCGGTTTGCCATATCCGGGCGGCGCAAATCCAGATAGCGATACTTCAGGCGCGCTTCTTCGCTGTTAGTCTGGTTGGAATCCAGCGGCAGCGGCTCAGAACGGTTGATGATAGTCAGATCGGTGGCGAAGACTTCGATCTCACCGGTAGCCATATCGCTGTTTTTGTTTTTTTCGTCACGCGCACGCACGGTGCCGGTGATCTGAATACAGAATTCATTACGCAGCTCGGAAGCCTGGCGGAACGCGTCCTGACGATCCGGGTCGAAGAACACCTGAACGATGCCTTCACGGTCACGCATATCAATAAAGATCAGGCTACCCAGATCGCGGCGGCGATTAACCCAACCGCACAGTGTCACCTGCTGCCCTACATGAGACAGGTTGATCTGTCCACAATACTTAGTACGCATAACGATATCCTTTTAACTTCACCGCTGCGGGCGCGGCATTTTAAAGAAAACCCGACCCGGAGGGGCTGCTGCCGCGAAAAATGGCGGCCATTATAATGGAAAACGGCGCACAGGATAAGTGCTGTCGAGAGGGCAAAGCGGCAGAAAAACGGCAAGATGCGTTCATCCCGGCTTTAGCGGTCAACAAAACAACGGTCACCGCGTTTAGGCGAAGAATCTTCGTGCTGAAATATCGTCATTCGCCTCAGTCGATGACATACACGTTAACAAATTCCCCCACGCTCCCGACACAGTTATCGTCGCGTCACAGGGACATTGCTTTGTATTCTCTCTGGTTTCCCCCACTCTTCCGGAGAATTACGATGTTTAAACTTAACCCACAGACTACCGCGCTGGTACTTATCGATCTTCAGGAAGGCATTCTGCCCTTCGCCGGAGGCCCGCATACTGCCGGTGATGTGGTGAAAAAAGCCGCCGTGCTGGCTGAAAAGTTCCGCGCGCTGAACGCACCGGTCGTGCTGGTGCGCGTTGGCTGGTCGGCCGATTTTGCCGAAGCGCTGAAGCAGCCGGTGGATGCCGCTCACCCAGGCGGCGCGCTGCCGGAAAACTGGTGGACCTTCCCGTCTGAGCTGGGCGCACAGCCTGATGACATTCAGGTGACCAAACGCCAGTGGGGCGCATTCTACGGCACCGATCTTGAACTCCAGCTGCGTCGTCGCGGTATCGATACCATCGTGCTGGGCGGTATCTCCACCAATATCGGCGTGGAATCTACCGCACGTAACGCCTGGGAGCTGGGCTTCAATCTGGTGATCGCTGAAGACATTTGTAGCGCAGGCAGCAGCGAGCAGCACCGCAGCAGTGTTGAATGGATCTTCCCGCGTATCGCCCGCGTACGCCAGTCTGATGAAGTGATCGCCGCACTGTAAAAAAACCAGGGCCGGAGGGACCCGGTCCTGCCAGATTTGCACTCCGCCCGCCGCACCGCTACAGTCGCTCAATCAAAATGTAACAGGATTTATGATGACGCCGCTCTATCTTGGGCTGCCGCAGTGGCAGCATCCGCAGTGGAAAAAGCTGGGTATGTCTACGCTGGAAGATTACGCCCGCTATTTTAACTGCGTGGAGGGAAATACCACGCTGTACGCCCTGCCGCGCCCGGAGGTGGTTCAACGCTGGCGCGCAATGACTCATGATGATTTCCGCTTCTGTTTTAAGTTTCCCGCCACCATCAGCCATCAGGCGGCGCTCAGGCAGTGCGGTGACCTGACCGCGGAATTCTTTGCGCTGATGGAACCGTTGGCCGGCCGCCTGGGTCAGTACTGGCTACAGCTGCCCGCCGCCTTCTCGCCTGCCGATTTGCCCGCACTGTGGGCCTTCCTGGATTCGCTGCCTACGGAGTTTCATTACGGCGTGGAGGTGCGGCATGCGGAATTTTTTGCCAAAGGTGACGCTGAACGTGCGCTGAACCGGGGGCTGCATCAGCGCGGCGTCAACCGGGTGATTCTGGATACCCGAGCGGTGCATGCGGCGAAGCCTACAACCCCTGCTATCGTTGACGCACAGCGGAAAAAACCGAAGCTCCCGGTTCACGCGGTGATCACTGCCAGCGAGCCCATGATCCGCTTTATCGGCGGCGACAATCCGCAGGCGAATCTGCACGACTTCCGCGCCTGGCTTTCCCGCCTGCCCGAATGGTGCCAAACCACCCGTCCGTGGCTGTTTATTCACACTCCGGATATTGCCTTCGCCCCGGAACTGGTGCGCTATCTCTGGCCCGATCTACAAAAAGCGCTGCCGCAGCTGGGGGATGTTCCCGACTGGCCGCAGCAGGAAACGTTATTCTGAGCAATCGGATAGCGGACGGGAAGACAGTCTTAAGATTGCCCGCTATGATAGCCGCAAGATAATTCTTACATCATGGAGTGAGTCATGGTCAGCGCTCTCTACGTCGTTTTTGGCGCGTTGTTGATTATTAAATTTTCACTGGATGTGGTGCGATTGCGCAGGCAGTACCGCATTTCGATTGGCGACGGCGGAGTCTCGGATTTACAGCTGGCTATTCGCATTCACGGTAACGCCGTGGAGTACATTCCGCTGGCGGTGCTGCTGCTGGTCGTGATGGAGATGAACGGCGCTGATATCTGGCTGATCCATCTGCTGGGGCTGTTTTTCTTCTTTGGCCGCCTGCTGCATGCCTGGGGACTACGCAGCCGTACGATGCTGTGGCGCCGCAATGGCATGATCCTGACCTTACTGACTCTGCTGGTGATGATTATCGTCAATCTGATCTTCCTGCCGTGGGATCTGGTACTGACTCTGCATTAACGATTTAACACGCCGCTGGCAGAAAAGATGCAGCCCGCATCGCTTTCTGCCAGAATATGCGCTTTCCGTTAGCTTCCTCCGGACTTACCACTATGACTAACCGCGATACGCTGTTCTCAGCGCCCGTTGCCAAACTCGGCGACTGGACCTTTGACGAACGCGTTGCTGAAGTCTTTCCAGACATGATTCAGCGTTCCGTTCCCGGCTACTCCAACATTATTTCGATGATTGGCATGTTGGCCGAGCGATTTGTTCAGCCCGACTCCCACGTCTACGATCTGGGCTGCTCGCTGGGCGCTGCCACGCTGTCAGTACGGCGTAATATTCAGGTTCCCGGCTGCAAAATTATTGCCGTCGACAACTCCCCGGCGATGGTTGAGCGTTGCCGCCGCCATATCGATGCTTTCCGCGCCGATACGCCGGTTGAGGTGATTGAAGCCGATATCCGCCAGATCCCGCTAGAAAATGCCTCGCTGGTGGTGCTGAATTTCACCCTGCAGTTCCTGGCACCGGAAGAGCGCCAGCAGCTGTTAAACACCATTTATCAGGGGCTGAAGCCCGGCGGTGCGCTGGTGCTGTCGGAGAAGTTCAGCTTTGAAGATGCCGACGTCGGCGAACTGCTGTTCAACATGCATCACGACTTCAAACGCGCCAACGGCTACAGCGAACTGGAAATCAGCCAGAAGCGCAGCATGCTGGAAAACGTCATGCTGACCGACAGCGTGGAAACCCATAAAGCGCGCCTGCGTCAGGCCGGTTTCCAGCACGCCGAAGTCTGGTTCCAGTGCTTTAACTTTGGCTCGCTGGTCGCACTGAAGGCGGGTGATGCCTGATGGATTTCGGAAATTTTTATCAGCTTATCGCCAAAGGCCCGCTGGCACCGTGGCTGGAAACCCTGCCCGCGCAGATCGCCGCCTGGCAACGCGAGTCGCTGCACGGCCACTTTAAAAACTGGGATCGCTCGGTTGAGTATCTGCCTTCGCTGACGCCGGAAACGCTGGATCTGTTGCACAGCGTCAGCGCCGACAGCAGTCAGCTGACCGAGCGCCAGCGCGGTGGAATTGAAAAGCTGCTGCGCAATCTGATGCCGTGGCGCAAAGGCCCGTACTCGCTGTACGGCGTGAATATTGATACCGAATGGCGTTCGGACTGGAAGTGGGAGCGCGTATTGCCGCATATTTCCCCACTGGCCGGCCGCACGGTGCTGGACGTCGGCTGCGGCAGCGGCTACCACATGTGGCGCATGATTGGTGCCGGCGCACATCTGGTGGTCGGCATCGACCCGATGCAGCTGTTCCTCTGCCAGTTCGAGGCGGTGCGCAAGCTGCTGGGTGGCGATCAGCGCGCGCACCTGTTGCCGCTCGGTATCGAACAGCTCCCCGAGCTGAAGGCGTTTGATACCGTGTTTTCAATGGGCGTGCTGTACCATCGCCGATCTCCACTCGATCATCTCTATCAGCTGAAAAACCAGCTGGTCAGCGGCGGCGAGCTGGTGCTGGAAACGCTGGTGATTGAAGGCGATGACCAGCAGGTTCTGGTTCCCGGTGAACGCTATGCTCAGATGCGTAACGTCTACTTCATTCCGACCACCGGCGCGTTGAAAAACTGGCTGGAAAAGTGCGGTTTTACTGACGTGCGCATTGCCGATTATTCGGTAACCAGTACCGACGAACAGCGCCGCACCAGCTGGATGACCAGCGAATCGCTGGCCGAGTTCCTCGACCCGAACGATCCCACCAAAACCGTTGAAGGCTATCCGGCTCCGCTGCGCGCGGTGCTGGTGGCGACTAAGCCCTGATTTGCGGTTAGCAGACAGGCCCTCGGGCCTGTCTCAGCACGCAGCATCGTTTTCGGCAATCCCTTCCCGCATTGACTCTGATCTGGCTCAATGCGAATGATAACTTTATCGGAAAGCACATTTTTCAATAACATTACGATTGCCAAAACGTTACGGTAGTGGACAGAAACAATTTCATTCACCTGAACGGAGTATCTGGTATGAGTAAATTTGTTTTTTCTTCCCCGCGTAAATATATCCAGGGCGCAGGCATGATTACCCAGCTGGGTGAGAATCTTGCCGACCTCGGCAGCAGCGCGTTTATCGTCGCCGATAAGATTGTCTGGGGGCTGATTGGCAAGCAGGTTCGGGAATCCCTGACCGCCAGCCATGTGGAGTTTCACTATGAAGAGTTCAACGGCGAAGCCTCCAGCAACGAAATCACCCGCCTCGCCAAACTGGCTAAAAGCAGCGGCACCGCCGTGGTCGTCGGTCTTGGCGGCGGTAAAACCCTCGATACCGTGAAAGCCGTCGCTGATGAGTTGAAACAGCCCGTCGCCATTGTGCCCACCGTCGCCTCTACAGACGCGCCGTGCAGCGCGCTGTCGGTCATCTACTCCGACAGTGGCGTATTCGAAAGCTACCGTTTTTACAGTAAAAACCCGGATCTGGTGCTGATAGATACCCAGGTCTGTGCACGTGCGCCGGTGCGCCTGTTCGCATCCGGTATTGCGGATGGTCTGGCCACCTGGGTTGAAGCACAGGCGGTCAAGCGCTCGCACAGCAAATCCATGGTGAACGGCGATCCGACCATTGCCGGCCTGGCGATTGCGGAAGCCTGTGAGAAAACGCTGCTGACCTACGGCCTGAGCGCCTATGAAGCGGTAGCGAAACAGCTGGTGACGCCTGCAGTGGAAGCGGTGGTAGAAGCCAACACCCTGCTGTCCGGTCTGGGCTTTGAAAATGCGGGTCTGGCGGGGGCGCATGCCATCCACAACGGCTTCACCGCCGTTGACGGTGATATTCACCATCTGACGCACGGTGAGAAAGTCGCCTACGGCACGCTGACCCAGATGGTGCTGGAACAGCGCCCTGATGAAGAGATTGCGCGCTACGTGCGCTTCTATCGCGCCATTAAAATGCCGACCACGCTAAAAGAGCTGCATCTGGAAAATGCCAGCTGGGAAAGCCTGTTAAAAATCGGTGAGCTGGCCAACAGCGACGGCGATACGCTGAAAAATCTTAACCCGAACCTCAGCGCCGAAGATATCGCCAACGCCATCCTGGCCGTTGATACGTTCAGCCAGTCGGTGAAATAATCCCGCCCGGGACCGGCCCTACGGCTGGTCCCAGTATTCATAACGGCTGGCGGCGGCGATATTGCGCCGGAACATACCCACCGCCGACACTTCCATCTCCCGTGAATAGCTCAACGTGCAGTTTCCACGCTCGTCCCACAGCTGGCATTCGTCCTGCGTTGTCGTGGCGCTGAACGGGTTATATTCGCGGATATTGACCCCCAGCTCACGGCCCTGCTTATCATAATTCCACTGAATCGTGCTGCGCTCCGATCCTGAGGACAGCAGCTGGTTTTTATCATTCCAGCGATAGAAATATTCGCCGTTGCTGGTGTTGTCTGAGCCACGGGCAACGCTGCGGATCAGCCGATTGCGGCGGTCGTAATCGTTCACGGTCTCCGTGAAGCCCTCCTCCCCCTGCATAACAAACTGCTCGGATGCGCTGGTAATACTGCCGTTACGCCCGGCAAAATAGAGCGTGGTGCCCTGTTTATGGTGCAGTACCGCTTCGGCATCATCACGCAGTGCGAAAACGGTAATTTCGTAGCGCGCCTGCCAGCCAACGCTGACCCGTTCAATTTTCATGTCGAGCTTGAGTCGGGTATTGGCGTCCTGCTTGTCATAGCTGATATCGGCCTGAGTCAGCACGCCGCAGCGATCAAACTTTCCCAGCATGCGCTTTTGCTGATCGACATCTTTACCGAACTCACCAACAATAAACTGCTTCATCGGCCCTTTTGCAGTACCGCCCAGCAGCAGCAGATTATTGTTATCGTTGATCTGCTGCTGATTAACCGCGCAGCGGGGAGGCTGAACTTTCGCTTTGTTTGTCGCCGCAGCGGCCGTTTGAATAACCAGTAAACCTGACATTAAGACCAGGACACAGCTCGTCTTCCTCGTTCTCATCACGACTCTCGCAACAGTCTGAAAATCCATAGGGATAAGTGTATAAGCAACCGCCTTATGTCGGCATTGCCATGATGCTTAAACGGCAAAAAAAACCCCAACAAATCATGCTGGGGTCTGGTACTTGCAAACATCACGTCAGGGTTCGGCGTGCTGCGCGGCAAAATCTTTTGTCATCAGGCGACTCGTATTGGTGAACCCAGAGTAATAACGCTTTTCATCGCTTCCACCACGTCCCCGTCAACCACGCTACGGCTAAACTCATCGTTTTCAGCCTCGGAACACATGGAGACTCCGGCCTTACGGTAGCGCATTGGAGATGAAATTCGCTGGCTGGCGGAGCTGTGTAATTCCGTAATACCCGCATCAATAAACTTCTGGAGATTGCTTAAGCGCACTCCCGCACCTGCCATAATTTTTGGACCGCGAGTAATACGAGTTAGTTCCCTTAATAACGGCAATCCGCTTTCGGCACTCTGCTGCTGACCAGAAGTCAGTATCCTCGCCACACCCAAATCCGTTAGCTGTTCCAGCGCCATCAGCGGGCTGTGGCAGAGATCGAATGCGCGGTGGAAGGTCACCTCCATGCCGGCGCACAAAGGCATTATTTGCAACATGCGCGGAAGATCGATATGGCCATCCAGGTCTAAAAGGCCAACCACTACGCCGGGGAATCCCAGCTCACGAACAAAAGCGATATCCGACTTAATTTGCTCAAATTCGGTGACACTGTAACAAAAATCCCCACTCCGCGGACGGACGATCGGATGAACCGGTATGGACACGTGCTCTCTGGCGGCCATCAGTGTTCCCGCAGACGGCGTTAATCCGCCTTCAGCAGGTGAGGCGCAAAGCTCAATTCGATCGGCACCGGCTTGCTCCGCCACCCGTGCGCAATCCACCCCATAGCAGCATACTTCCAGTTTTTGCATTCCATTCTCCTGTTAATTACTGCTGGCTGGTTGTTTATTCACAGACAGATCTCTAGTCTGATTAGTGATAAAAATGAGCACACCGTAACAACCCGTCAACCCGCTACAATAGCCAGCCTGCGAAATGTACGCGCCACTCCTTCAGCTATTTTATGACGTTTTGTGTCAGCCCTCTGGCACAAATTTGTCACACCTCGGCCCAACTCACACTTCATGTTAGTTAATGCTTATGAAACTCGAAGGTAGTCACATCGTTGAACGAAAAAGCTCACAACCTCTAAATTTTCTGCTGCCTTGTGTAGGTGCTCAAAGTGCTGAACCTTGGGGCCATGCTTTGTATTGAACTTTGACACCAAGGACTGAAGTTGTTCATGCATACCTGCTCGCAGGTCATATAGTTTTGAAACTAACTGCAAGTATGTGCCATTTGCTGGCTCAAGCCGGCCATCATGGGCGCATCAACCACCTTAAGAGATTGTCGGATCATGCTCGGCACGTTTTCCATAGTTGACACAGGGGTTTGGTAAATTGTAAAACATTAATACCAGTTATTTCTGGTACTTAGCTACGCTTACAAACAAATAACAAACATCAGTTTTTTCATGTAGTTAAGTAAAGCAAACAAATCAGCATCAGGGCTGATAAAACTGGAGCATTCACAACAGGGATGTTCAATTCATAAGCATAGTTGGTGAAAAAATGGATCTTTATGACTGGCTTTACGCGATAGGTGTGACTTTGTTAAGTATCTGTTGCATAGGAATTTATGCAAGATTTGATAGAGTTTTTTACAAGGGTAAATCGAAAAAGAGATAGCTATGAAAATTGGATACTTATTTCCTGCTGCTTGTGGGATTGCCGGGATAATTCTTCTTATTTGGTTTATAGCCAGCGGAGCCTGGATGCCTGGTGCTTAGTGAAAGACAGCCAAAGACTAAATTGAATTTCATTAAATATTTTTATAAATCCACTGTGCCATCAGGCTGATGTGGATGTATGATGCCATCTCAGCTTTTAGCTGATATGGACCCCTTATTTTTTTATTGTTCAAATTTATGCCCGAGTAACGCGGGCTTTTTTGTAAAAAAATTGATTGAAATAATTGATGTTATCGATTTAATTTTTTCTTGCCAGATTATTACACATTTATTGATTTATACTATTCTTTAATTTGACGCCATGCGTCACTCTCCTCTAACTCCTTTGCTTTATTAGCCTTTTACTGCCCGTACTTATGCGGGCTTTATTAGCCTTTTACTGCCCGTACTTATGCGGGCTTTTTTTTATGGAAATTAGTAGGCTCAGTAGAGAGTGAATCAAAGAACGCAGGGGGGAGAATTCAAAGGGGAACAGAATGCTATCAAGGAGTTTATTAAAAATAATATGCATAAGCCCAGGTTCACGACAACTTATGCAAAAAACATCTTAAGTTAATTCGCGACCCAGGAAAATGGCCTGTACAACACGGCTCAGGCCAAGAATATCAACGAGAAGTTGATGTGGTGGTAGTTGTGGAAGTACCGGTATTAGAACCATTACCACCGCTACCAGCAGCGCCAATAGCAATACCAGCCAGCGCAGCTACCGCACCAACACCGATCGCATCAGTAGCACCTTGTGAGAGTCCGAAAGCACCCTCACCAGCTGCCCCACCTTCTACCGGTGCAGCTTGCACACCAGCAGCAAGTGAAGACAGTACCAAAAATACTGCAATTTTTGCCTTCATGAATCTGCCTCTCAATTACTCAATACTTAAAGACCAAACATTCCATCCAGGAAAGTGCAAAGATAATTTAGCATATGAATTTTATATTTCAATATCATTTAGCAGGGGGTTAAGAAAAATATTATCGCCGTGGGATTTGCAATTGAATGAATCGAAACGAGTTAGAAAACTGAACGTCCGCAAAGCTTATGATTTTATTAGCATTGTTTAAATTATGAAATTTTGGTTATCTAAACTTCGCCTACTTTCATTAGCGCTCTTTACAAAAAAAAAGAACAAGAACTTCTGAGCTTATTAAGCTTAATAACTTCCAATAAAATCCAATAAAGGATAAGTATGCTGTCTAACCATATGAATTATAATTAAATAAATAATAGCAACACTAAGAATTCATAGTCAGTACTCTGCATGGTTACTTCATTCACAAATCTTGGCCAAACTTCCAAATCAAAAATGTCCGGTATAGATATCTTTTTAGAGGTTGTTTACCCTTTTAAGGGGAAGGATGCATTGATAACTTACTCAAAAATGGCACCTCTATTTTAGCGACCAGTGATACTCGAGTACTACCTGCTTTGATAATCAGAATAGTGCAAACTACGCGCCGGCCACCAGGCTCATGAACGATGCTGTTTCTGAAAGCGATGGGGATTTCGTAGTAGCGCGGCATTATGCCCTCCCGTCAAAAAATACTGTATATAAGAACAGCATTATGATTTTTGGGGAGGGATCACGTGTTATTCCTGACTTATGCACGACTGGCCATGATTTCCTTTCCCACAGCGATGGCTGACTTACGCTGGGCTGGTGTCATATATCCATCATAAACCGAGAAAAATCCGACAGAACCGTCGCACGTTCCGCCTGAAACCCCCTGCCCCATAAGCATCGGGATAGCCCAACGTGTGATATTAATGGGGGAGGTGAACTCGTTCGGAACGACATCGCCGTGCTGATTCTCAATCCGTAATGACGCTGATGACAGAGTGATACACAGGATGTTCCATTCGTTTTCGACAAAAGTCGGCGATCGGTAACTTACTCCGGTCCCTGACGGATAGACAACCTGTACACGTACCGCTCTGTCATTCGGTGAAAAATCGATGCAGAAACCGCTTCCACTTCCCGCTGTCACGTTCCTGCAGTCAAGGAATGTCGAGAAAGCGTCGTATGTATTTGGCTTCACTGCGCACAGCACAGAGACAGCATCTTTGCTTGCGATGAAATCCGTACTGCCCCCACCCCCTGTGCGCGTAAAATCCAGCCCGTAATTCCTGATGACACCCCCTCCTTTTGTGGCCTTCCAGCCATGCCCGCTGTTATCAAGCGGGTTTAACAAATCAAAGGCAGCCAGGCACGGCAGCGGGATATCATCCACCAGCCGTGAGTTTACAACGACGAAATCATGATCCCACGATGTAAGCGGGATGAATTTATTACTGACAAGGCGAAGGCCAGACATTTATATACCTCAGGATCAGAAAAATACAGAAGAGGGGATATTCGGTGCTTTAGACGTGTCGCCACGATTTTCATTAGATGCGCCACGAAGACTACCGTTGTAAGTTGCACCACCAGCCGGATTGAGCCAGGTGCAGCCAACGGCAACAGCGTGCGCGCTGTCAAAATAAAGATTGCCGGCCAGATTCGGCATCAACTGAATATCTGAACCGTTAATGCGCATTCGACTTTCTGCGTTACCGTTCAGGTATCGGGCAAGCGAGCCACCTGTAACGTGAACGGTACTGATTGCACCGCGAGTATCAACAACCGCATTAGGGCAGTTATCCAGCGTAATTTTGGGTATCCATGAATACGGGGATGTTTTGTATTCATCCGTCCAGTTTGCTGAAGTTCCCGGCAACCACACCGTGTTGTTGGTATCTAACTCTACGGTGGGATTATTAATTACACTGACAATATCGCGGCCGATAACTTCTGCGTTAGTTCCGTCCGGGCGTTTTTTACGGCGGGAGCCGAACGTATTTTTATACAAATCATCGGCAAAACGGATCAGGTTCATATGAACATTGTATTCAGTCGGCACGTTGATTGCTGTCATGCCTTCAACACTGATCATCTCCGGCAGGTACGTCTTATACCCGGTGGTTGCGGTATCGATACGCTCACTGCGAACAAAACGAACAGCCGTGAAACTGAAGTTCCCTGGCGTCGCAGCAAAGTTAAGGGCGTTCTGGCAGTCAACCACGACATTCTTAACCGAGATCCGGTTAAAGCATTTGGTATCGTGGCGGTCATTCGTTGTTTGCGTACCTACCGGGCGAACTATGTCATAACCGATGGTGGAGGCAGTAAACGGAATATCCGTTGTGTCGAACTTAATAAGCAGCCCGTCAATTTCTAATACGCCGTCACAGTCGCAGGCATAATCTTCCCGTGCCTGCACCAGATAGTTTTGTTTTGCTTCGCCGCGGGTATTCTGACTGTTAACCGGAATAATGTGCGTCAGGTCTTTAAACTTCCAGACCCCTCCGCCGTGCGCATTAATACCATTGCCTTTCAGCGTGACATTATATCCGCGAACGTTATACCCGAAAGTATGCCAGTCGATGCGGTTCATCATGCAGTCGCGGAACGTGATTTCCTTGGTGCCGTGATGACCGTTGACACCCCAGCCATACATGCCCGTGAAGTCACGAACCTGCATGTTAATGCAGTCGCGGAAGGACAGCACGTAAGCCCCCGCATACTGGAATGATCCATCGCACTGACCGCCTTTGTATTTAACATCGAACACCTCGTGCGCGGAAATCTTCACCCAGGCAGGTGCTGAGCCGTAGGCATCTGTGCGCAGCGACATTTCCCCGATAATGGTCATCGGACGGTAAATTTCGATGTTGTAAAACCGCCGACTGTTGCCGGACTCATGGAAGTGCGGCGGCTCGAAAGTAAGATAGCTGTCTTCCTTCGGAACGATAAACGCCTCTGCCACCGACCCGTCAGGGATGTTCTCCACCATCATATCCGTCAGCGCGCCGTTCTTGCCGATACGGGCGAAATCACGGTACAGCACCTGCTGGCGCGGCACATCGACAAGCCCGTTACGGGAGTACTTGACCGCACTGGAGCGCACGAACAGCAGCCCGCCGCGATACGGATACAGGTCCGGCATAGGGAGCTGGCAGCTTCCCGCTTTCAGATACTTTGCATAGGTGGTGTTCAGCGCAGTAATCTGCGCAGCTGTCAGCGGAATACGCGCTTTCCGGCTGCGGATGATGAACATACGCACCGGCTCCGGCGCATCATCATCCAGTCCGGGAATGGGGCCCCAGCGATCCTCTGCAACCCCGGAGATATCCGTGGTAACAATGGTCGAACCGTTCAGATTTGTGTAGGTATAAACATTCCACTCGGTGTTTTTCCACAAAAAGACGCCGTCATTCTGCCTGACCGGAATATTCATCTTTTTGGCAAAATCAAAACAGGCGGCAATCCGGTCATCCGCAGGTGTCTGGTCAGCCATGAGCGCGGCAGCGCCAGCGCGGTCGCCGGTAGCGGCTTTGACAGCGAATGCCAGATAAGTGGCACCGGGCACGCGTGGCGCACCGAACATATCCCACGACACATAATCGGCCTGTCTGATCCAGCGCCGCCCCAGCACATCAACCAGACAGCCGCCGTTATCGTCAGGCGAGCTCGTGTCGCTGGCATCCACAACAAAACGACCGGCAATACGGTTACCCACAACGTCTTTGACCGTCGCAGGACCACTGTACTGGCGGATAGCGTCGTAGGTCGCCGCCGTATCGCCGGGAATGATTTCACCCGACTGCCCGCCGCTGCTCCCTCCGCCGCCGAAACCAACTACGGTGCCATCATCTTTTACGCCCGCAATAACCAGGCCATTTGTGGAATGAATTACGAATGCCCAGCCCGGAGGAGCATTATTATCAATTGCATTACCTGAGAAAGTTAACCCACTGTCGCCAGTCTGGAGGGAAACAACTTCTGTCAGCTCGGTTTTAAGATCTTCCCGAATGCGAAAAACCCGAAGACCGTTGTTCGTTGCAATATCAAACACAGAATCTTCAGTCTCATCCAGCGACTCAGTTTTCTTAATTAGCCCGGTTACATCAGAAGAAATCGCTTCAACTTTATCGGAGCTTACAACTGATGTGATTTCGACAGCAGCATCATCAATATTTCGATAATAAACAAAAGCGATATCATCGCCTGAGCCGATTATTTTTCTGAAGTATTGCCCGTTAGATGTCGCAGCCAGGCCGGAAGCCTCATCAGGAACAGTGATAACTCCGGCGCTGTCTAGCGATGATACAATTTCATCAAACCCGCTCTCAATTGCAGCCCATGTCTTCCGGGATGTCCCTTTGCGATCTGTATAACTTTTTTCCGGAGAGCTGACTATCAGATCCATTTTTTCCGCATTGAACTTTAAGTCCTGCGGCGCGGTGCTTGGAACCGGGTTATTAGTCGGGATGGTCGCCATAATTATTCCAATAAAAAACCCGGCGCGGTGGCCGGGTTGTTGGTAGATGAAAGCTGTTAGGGATAAATCAGATCGCTGTACTCGGACAGCGTGAAAGCGGTCGTTCCGTCGCTGTTTGGCTTCTTCTCATCGACACGCCACAGAGTGGCGTCCATTTCCTCCTGAGTGGCGATGACATAGCGCGACGGCGACTGAACCTCGTATCCGTCCCAGATATTCAGTGCGATGGCCGGCAGAGCCGCGGTGAAGCCGAAACGCGTATCCGCCCGGACGGTTGCCGGGTAGCGCGCCGACGTCCTGCCCAGGCTGTCAGTAACCGTGACAAACATCGCGCCGGCGAAGTCGATAGCCTCGCTGGTATCGAAGTTATTGCCGGTGCGCTTCACGATGTATCCGGACTGCTGATTGACGTCGTACGTGTCCGGCACCTGCACAACATCACCGACAGAAACATACTGCCCGTCGGCCAGAGTGGTGCAGGTCATCTTCCCGCGGGAGTAGACGAGCCGGTTCACTTCCAGCAGCGCCCTGTCGCGCGCCTGGTACTCATTACGGCAGCCAAGCAGCTTAATCTTCAGCGGCGACTCAGCGGCCTGTTCAGTGATGCCGGTTGCGGTGATCCGGTAGCGGATATACGTCTTCTTGTTCGTTACCGGGCTGACATACTCAATTTCCACCCCGTCATAGCCACCGGGCATGGTCATTTCGTACGTGATTTTGTACTCGTCGGAGGTCATGTTCGATCGGTTGAACGTCGTGGCGGGATACAGCACGCGCTCATCGCGCACGAAAGACAGCACGCCATCTTCCCAGAACGCTATCACCCTAGCCGCATCACAGATGCTCTGCGCCCTGCTGCCCAGCGATATATCCTCGTCGTCAAACGTGTAATCGAAATATCCCAGGGGCGCATCCGGGAGGCTGGCGGCGATCTCATAGAGGCCGTACAGGTCGATGGTGCCGGGTGCCTCTTTGCCGATCACCAGCCACTCATGCGCCAGCGCATCGGCGAACGAGCGTGACGGACGCAGCGTGTAATCAACCTGGCGCGTCGTCATGTTGTAGCTGATGGTGTGCCGGGTGATCAGCGCGTTGTATTTGCGCTCACGAACGCCGGTGGCTTGCTCTGTCGCGCGGATGGTGACACGTACCAGCGTATCGTCCGGATGGACCTCGTTAGTGCGTATGCGTACAGAGTGAATTTCTGTCAGCTGCAGCACGCTGGTATCGTTGCTGTTGTTCGTGCGGACAATCTGCACCGCATAGCGGCCATAGCCTGCCGCCGGCGTTATCTTGTCGGTGCGATACAACGTGTCGCTGCCGCCGCTGCTGTTCGACAGGCCGCCGCTGAAGGTCTGAACGGTGCCGGGTATCTGATTATTGTCATCGTCAATTTTCCAGATGGTGCCGGTGTAGTTCGCCCAGTTGTCATTCGCCAATTGGGCCTGAAAATGCACCCACAGCTGGTCGCCCTCGAGCGGCGCGAAGAACGGGCCGCTCACCAGTGGCTGATTGTCGTTCAGTACAAATTTGGTGGTGTTGATCGTCGCATCAGCCGGGATATCCTGCGCATCACCGCCGCTGAGCGCGTCGAAATAGAAAGTGTAATACCGTTCAGGATCCACAAGCTCGCCGTCATCAGTCAGCGTTGCGTTGAACAGATTGGCGTTCAGCGTTACGTCACGTGTCACACTGCCGCTGGCCGTGTTGTAGGTCACGTTGATAACGAACGTCACGGCGTGCGGGAATGCCAGGCTGTAGAAGTAATCGAACTCGACCTGCTTGAGGATCTTCATCGCTATCTCACCGCCAGCCAGCTCGCCGGAAATAACGGTCGTGGCGGTGGCGGTATAAGCCGGGAAGTCTTCACTTTCATTCGGTCCGGGAAGCTCCTGCCCGTCCACGTCGTCGAACTCGAACCCTTCATAAATCACCGGTATCACCTGTCCTGGTTCGAATACCTGATAGCTGGCCCCGGCCAGTGAGCCGAGGTTCGATTCTGAGTAGCGCACGCTGTCCACGGTGTAGCGCCCGATCCCGAAATTCATCCACTCGGTGACGTATTTCACGTTGTCGATAAACTCGAATATCGACTCCTGAATCAGGTCCGGATACGAACGCACCTGGCCGTAAACGTCTGGCCTGGCCTGATAGGTTCGGGCCACATTGGTCTGCCCGGTCAGCTTGTTGTTCGGGCTTTCTTTGCTGTTGTTATCCGCGACAAAGAACGACGACTTCGGCGCGAGAAAGGAGAAGATTTTAGAGATGACTTTGAATACCGGATTAAGCACCTGGCCGATCACGCCCTTTGGCTGATCGAACACCTGCACCCGATCGCTATCTACCAGCGCAAATCCCACCTCATCGTCCAGCCCCAGTTCGCGGCCATTCACGACGACAACCACATCCGCGTGAATGTCGGCGCTGAGCAGCCAGTCGGCCAGCACGGTACCGGTCGGAACGTCGATCCGTTCCTTCGGCGCGCCGGGCACCCGCTGCAGTTCAATTACCGGCATAAATCATGTACTCCAGTTTTGTGAAAACCTTCTCGACCGCTGACAGGCGATCGCTGCGCACTGCGCCATTTTCTCCGCGGCTGTGCAGCGCCCTGCCATCGATGATTAAACCGACGTGCGCCTGCTGATTGCCGTCGTAGCCGATGAAGATGCCGCCCTCCTGCGGCACCGGCACCGGCTGCCAGAACACGACCTCCTCACGGAAACAGGTCACGAAGTCGCCGGCAGCTTCGTAGCCCGGCGAGTGGTGGATCTCCACTCCCGCAACGTGCCGGTAGTACAGCACCACCAGCCCCCAGCAGTCGCACGCCTGCAATGAGCAAGCCCGGTTCGACCACGGCACGCCGATCATCGCCCGGGCGAAGTCACTACCCGTTAACCAATCCGGGCCATTCAGCTGGGTCATAGAGAAGCCCTACGTTTTTGTTGAGGGGGTTAGTCATCGACAGAGACACATTCACATCAGACTCATCAAGATTGCAGTCACTCACGTACAGCACCCACGATTTCAGCAGCGTCACCTGATCCGCGTCGTACAGCGCAAACGTGGCGGTTATCGGCGTGATTCGGGAATAGCCGCGCCACGCTTTGAGCTTCTGCTTAAAGTCGCTGGCCATCCGGCTGAATTTCAGGGTGCTGTCGATCACGGGGGTATTGCTCTGCTGGCTTTCCGTCAGTTCGAACCGGCAAGGCTCGAACGTGGTGCCGCCCAGCTGCTTGGCGAAAATCTGGTTATTCACCAGGCGCACATACCCGAACGTTGAGTGATGAAAGGTGATGGTTTCGAACTGAATGCGATTGGGCCTCTGCGCTCTGATTTCGCGCAGTGTTGGCATTATACCTCCGGGATTATTTCGGTTATGACCTCGTCCAGAATACTGCCCCACGGAGGCGGCAGCTCGATCATCAGGTCGCCGTAGTCGTCGTCGGCGTTCGGCAACTTCCGGCAGATAACGTCGCCGGACCAGGTGTATACCGAGCCGCTCTGGCTCCACGTAGGATAAGCAGTAAAATGCAGCTCCAGCACCTCAATCCCGGCGTCGCCCGTTCCGGTACCGACACGCATCGTGAACCACTGGTTGCCGTTGTCGAGGTAGTCCGGGTGGCGCAACCACTGCATAAACACCCGGTGCTGGTACTCGGTGAAAATCCACGTCAGGGAAAACGAAGTTTTCAGGTCGTCGGTGAGTTTCTGGAAGATTGGCGCGCCTACCTGTGGCTGATCGGTGCGAAATCCGGTGTCCGTCTTCGGGTTTTTGTTGGACTTCTGCGCCAGCGGCAGCCAGTCGGGGTATGGGATAGCCATGGTAGCTCCAAAATAATAAATCCGCCGAAGCGGATGGTAATTACAGTGGCTCTACTACTTCAGCCTGAATCTTCAATGCCATCATCTGTGAAGCAAAAAAGACATTGAATTCTTGTCGTTGAGTTAATTTCCCGACACTTTCGTAAAATACTGAATTAATTGATGCGTGCACTTCGGCAGCTGAACTATAAATCGCACTGAGCCTGTCCTTTACATCACTTTCACTTAACGAAGTTTTATAGATGCTGTGGGCAAACTCATTTCTTAATTTACGGAAGATGGTCAATGTGTTGCGTACACTTTCATTAATTGAACCGATTCGATAAGCAATTTCGATTTTTGCTCCGAATGTCGACAGTGGTGAACCTTCCCCGCCGAACAATGGGTCTTTTTTAGTTGTTGAGGGGTAAAGGCTCTTGATTATAATTTCTTGCAATGCTTCTTCAAAAAGACCAGATGCAATAAGAACTGCACCTTTATCGCTCTCTTTATCGAGCATTTGATAGTATTTCTCAAACAAAGTAGATCCCAATCCACTTGACATAGCTTCGCTAAATTTTTCGCTCATAATAATCTCTATAGTGGTTTTAAAGGCATTCCCATCTTTCTGGATAATGCTTGCGAGGCAGGTCCGGAGGCTTGGGCGTCCTGAATTATGATTCGGATTACATCATCACCATTGATGCCCTTCTCAGTTTGCCGATCAACAATCTGCTGCGGGGTGCCGTAGCTTTCCAGTGCAATGCTGACATTAACCGATGCTCCCTGTCCGTTGCCAGTGGACCTTGAGGTGTTTCTCGGCGCTTCAGTCGCCTGGGCGCTTCCGGTGGATGCTTTCCTGATCGCTGGAGAACCGCCGCTAACATCACTATTGCTGAACACCCGACCATTGTTACCCGGTAGCATGTAGCTTTTGCCGCCCATCTGCAGGACTTCAGGCAGGTTACCTTCACCGAACTCATACAGGCCGCCAGCGGAGACCGGACCACCGTTTTTACGCTTACCGGCAATGCCCATTGCCAGCGCTCCGAGCACAGCACCGATACCGATGGCTGCTGCACCTCCAAACGAGCCAATTGACGCTACAATCGCTGCTGGCGTCCATGCAGCTGTTGTTGTGGCCGCCGCGGCGGTACTGGCCGCCGTTGACGTAGCAGTACCGGCGACCGATGCCGCCGTTGTGGCCGCGATTCCTGCCTGCTGCGCTGCTGACCCCATCATCGCCGATTTCACCCACTCCACACCCATCTGCACGAACGTATTGACCAGGCTGTTGAGAACGGTAGAACCCAGGGAGCGCATCGCTTCACTGGCGCTCATGCTGCCGGTAATCATGCCTGTCAGTGCGTTGGAGGCGTTGCCGGCCAGAGCGTCGAATGATGCCGCCAGCGCCTCGTTGCCAGTGCTCTGGTTGCGCCAGATTTCCCACTGCGCTGCGATACGTTGCTGCTAGAACTGCCTTTCAGCAGCGTTACGCAATTCAAGAGCCCGCTCATGCGTCAGCGTGCTGTTATCCTCAAATTGTTGTATTAGCGCTAATTTACGGGCGTTCTCGTTTGCCAATTCCTGAACAGGATCAATTGTTCCTGCAGCGCTTTGTTGCGGTGTAACAGCTCTGGCCGAGTTAGCTTGCGCTATTTGCTGGGAATAAATTGCTGCAATCTCAGCACGCCGCTTCTGACTTTGCTCAAAACTAATATCTCCAGCCACCAATTGCCTTTGCACCTGCAACAAATCTTGACGTCGCTGGCGCTCAGCATTCTCAAAGGAATCCTGCTCAAGCGCTGCTTTTTTATCAACAGATCGCTGTTGAATGTCAAAAATCTCTCCAGCTTGCTTTGAGGCCTGTTCGATCTGCGATGCTGTAGCACCAACCCCTAAATCCTGCACTGCAGCAAGTTGCGCTGCTTCTCGGTTTAATCCCCTGTACTTGAGTTCAGCAACCGCCATTTCATTGTTAAGATCGCTGAGGGATTTTAAGCGCCGCTTTTCCGCCTGTTCTGCCTGACTTTCAATTTTGGTTGATGCTTTCGCAGTAGAAGTTCGCGCAGCTTCTGCGGCTTGCAAGTCATATTGCGCTCCGGCCAGTTCGCCAGCAGTGTTAATCTGGTTCTGGTTACCATCCTTTGCGGCCGCTTCCATCCGCGCTTTGGTGACTGCGCGTAGCCTCTTGTCTGTGATTGCAAGTAATGTGTTCTCGTTCTCAAGATCCTTATTGTAATCATCGGCCTTTTCACTGCGAGGTATTTGCAGGCTTGTAGAATTAAACTTCTCTTTAGTCCGACCTGCGAAATCAATAGCATTACCTAATTGGTTAATCAGACCAGCAGCTACCCCAGCCTCATGACCGTCCCTTTTCAGTAGGTCTATGCCCTGGACAAATGTACCGTTCATCTGCGCCTGAAGAATTCCAGTTTTGCTTATTGTCTGGCTTAGTTTGTTCCTTTGAGCCTCAACCTGTGCAGTTAGCTGAATAGACTTACTTTCAAGCCCATTCACATTAGCCAATGCGTCATAATAAAGAATATTTTCTTTGCCGAGACTTTTAAGAGAAGCTTTTCCTTTTTCAATTTGTGTATTTAATAAAGCCAATGATGCTTCATTTTTAGATAGCTCTTCGCTTTGAACTTTAATTGATTTATTGGCGCTATCTATTTCGGCAGCAAGTTGTACTTGCCCCATAGTTTTCATTTTTGATATGACACCATCCAGCTTATCGGCAAAATCAATACTTTCTTGTTTCGCTTGCTGCATCTTCTGATAGAAATAGAAAATTCCCGCAGCTGCAATAACAGCAAAGCCAACCGGCCCCCCTATCAAAGCCAGCGCGTTTCGCGCCAGACCACCAATGGTAGTAGTGGCAGCTGCGGACGCCGCCGCCGCTGTTCGCGTCGCTGCGGCTTCAGCTAACTGCGCCTCTGCATAAGTTGCCGACCTCTGGATAGCAACTGACTTTACAGCGATGAGGTTATCAAGTGCTAAAGCCTCAGCTGCAGATCCTCGCGCCACGGCATACTCTGTCTGCGCTACTGCAAGATTAGATAGAGCCATTTCTTTATCTAATCCAGCCTTAATAGTAATAACCTTGGCGGCGTTAGCTGTCGCAGCCGCCGCATCGGCCGTGGCCACTGATTGAGCTCTTGCGGCAATTGCGTCACTTACGCGACCCTTAACAGACATCGCCAGCGCGCCAGCGAATCGTCCACCCATTATGGCCGCTGCGGCCATGAGCGCGGTGCTCAGTAGATCCATATTGCTACTAATGGCAATTACAGAATCTCTGAAAGCTGCAGAGAAAGCCTTAACGGTCGAATTTTCACCAAAGAATTTGGTGATATTATTGCCTGCTACAAGAAGCCCCTGCGAAATGGTAACTGTAGTTTTGGCAAACTCCTTGCCGATTGCATCTCCTTGAGAGAGCAAGCCGTTCACAATGACTTCATTCGTAAGCTTACCCTGCGCAGCCATGGCTCGCAGCTCACCCAGCGATACACCTAGCGAATCGGCCAGGGCGATCATTAATCGGCTGCCCTGCTCTGACACCGAGTTAAATTCCTCGCCACGCAATGCGCCAGCAGCGAGGCCTTGCGACAACTGAAAGATAGCGTTTTCTGCTTCCTGAGTGGTTGCACCAGAGATAGCAAAGCCCTGATTGATAATGGTCGTTAACTTGGCAAGATCAGCGGAACTGGTGTTCAACAACCGCGTGCCGCGCTCCAGCCGCGCGTATAGCGTTGCAGTCCCGTTCAGGCTGGACTGTGTTGCCTGTGAAATATCAAAGACTCGTTGCATAACTTCAGCCTGCTGCTCCCCTTGCTTAACGGAGTTGGCGACCTTGTTATTCAGAACGGTCCAGGCATCAGCATAAGCACCAACCTGCTGTATTGAGAGCGCAGCAACCAGACCACTAGCAACCGCGCCGAGTTTGGACATACTGCGGCTGGCTGAATCAGCGGCACGCTCCGTGCGGTTAACATTGGCTTCAAGGCGGCCCATATTACCGCCCATACCATTCAGGGCAGCATCAACATCGCGGCGAGCTTGCAGCAGCTTGGCCGTATCCATATCAACTTCATAAATAATGCTGCCTGCGTTAACGGTTCCTGCCATTTGATATTCTCCGAGCATAAAAAAACCCCGCCGTAGCGAGGTTATTTATCAGTTTAAATCAATTGCAATTTATTGATCTGCCCACGAAAATCATATTTCCATAAGCTTCATTAGTGTTCTTAATTCTCAATACCTTGTTGTCCCTTAAGAAAACCCAGTACAACTCCTTTCCAGTATATCCACCATAAGAGTTCTTAGCATTGACGTATAAACACGTTGAATATCCGTATACAAAGCTTCCATTTTCAACCATTACTTCCTTACGAGGATTGGTAAAGGATGAGAACTTTGCAGAATCAGGATCTTTTAGCTGTTCTCGGATTGCTTCTTCGACTATTGATTTATAATCTGAAGGCTTATTACCAGCATTAGCAGTTTCCAAATTGATATTTTTTACTGCTTGCGAAAATTCCGCATCTTTTTTTCTGGCATCTTGCATTTGCTGACTGGGCGCACACCCTACAACCAATGATGTTGATATTGCTAATGCCATTATTGCGATTAACTTCCTCACATCCCTATCCCCATTAGTAACAAGTCGCCAAATCGTAGCGGGCAGCGGCGGCAAAGGGAAGCAAGAACGAACCTTGAGTGCGCTCAAAAATCAACCAATCGATAAAAAAGACCGCATTCTGTCCTCATTGTTACTCATAGATAAAGCCGTGTGGCCATTATGATCGCACCTGCCAACCAGTCCGGTAAGGTAATTTTTGAGGTTATAGTAATGAAATGTATGAAAAAACTAGTTAAAGACAACAAGTTTCAGCGTATGTGCGCCTGTCTTGGTGCGATGGTTGCCGTCGGCGGCGATCATGGTGCAGGGTTGTTGCTGGTAGCGATCGCCATGGGGTTCTCGCTGGTGATTACCCACACCCGGTGAGCCAGATAGCAAAAACCCGCCGGCAGGCGGGTTATAAACTCATTTGGTGCTACCAACCTTAGATGTTTTCCATGCATTGATTTCTATCAGTACCGCGCCATCACCGTCATCATTCCAGACAGCACTTTTCAACCCCCAATAACGGAAGTAAATTGTACTACCATTATCCTGTTTCTTCGTTGAAGACTGTCCTTCTTTAGTAAAAAGAACTATCACATCGCCTGGTTTCAAATCAGCTGGCAAAAACCAATGAGAATGTCGATTTTTGTTTGAAATTTTCCCATCATTTGTGAACGTGGTATCTAAAATCATATAGAAGTCAGCGTTACATTCTTTGATAACATCCAAGATCACGTACTCTTCAGATGCCTTGCCATGCCCATGTATGGTTCTTATTTTTAATTTCATTTCATGACCCCTTGCTGTGTAGGAGTCATGATTTTACCAATCAGATGCAACAAAAAGTAACCAAATTATAAGAAAGACTGATATTTCAGATAAGTATCGAGGACAATCACCAACTGTAAAGCATGTTAGTTTTCCTTTTCCTTAGCCCGACGGCGCGCACGCCGCGCAAAGAAGTCATCCGCCTCAGCATCGTACTCTTCCCGGGTGTAGCCCTTCTGATCCGGATACTTGGCCGCCAACATCAGGGTGAATTCGGTCATAGACAACTGCTGCGCTTCATCGCGGCTAATACCGAACTGATTGCGGGCGGCGCTGATGTACTCGAATGCGCGAAACTCAGTGGTAGCCTGGCCGGTTTCATGCCGCTGCAATTGGCGAATCTTGGCTTTACCGATGATGCCGTGGGTAATCAGCGCCTGCGCGACCGCCACCATATCAAACGGAGTCATGGCACCCGGGCGGTATTTGAACGTTCGCCCTGCCTTCGCCGGTCGCAATTCACCCGTCAGCCGTGACACGTCACGCTCGCAGCAGGCAGCGATTACGGCCATTGCCGCCGATATAGATGCTTTAGCTATCTGCTGGCCATCGATGTAGCTCACCAGCCACTCTGGCACCTTGCCGTAAGCATCGACCGCGCGCTGCAATAGCGGCGTCACTTCGTCATTGTGCAGGTCATAGAACGCCTGCACGATTTCGCGTGGTTCCCCGATCCGCGTCATCGCCAGGAACGACGGCCGGAAGAAATATTCCTCGTCGCCGACAGTAATCAGGCATTCGCCGATTTCTTTAACTGGTGTCATAAGTCCCCCGTAAGCAAAAGCAAGGGCAGGCTCGCTGCCCTTTGGTTTGATTACGCTGCGGTGACCGTCACGGTGTGCGTGGCGGTGTACTGACCGTCGACCGATTTAACCGTGATGACTGCGGTACCAGCGGTAGCACCGGATGGCGCTGACACGGTGACCGTATTGCCAGCGAATGCCGCCGTAGCGCGAGCCGGAACGGATGAGGTGACTGTAAACAGCTTATTATCAGCGTCGGCAGGGTTAACCGTTACCGCGAAAGTGGTACTGGCCCCTACGGCAATATTGCTGGTCGTCGGCAGAACGGTGACGCCGGTCACGGGCACATCGCCATCTGCTTCAATCAACTGGAAGGTGTTGCCATCGTTCAGTTTGAACTCGAAACTGTAGGTGACGATCTCCTTCACGCCGCCGCCGTCGCTTGCACCTGACGGCACCATGTAGCCGATGTGGTAGTAATCACCCCACTGGAGGCGCATCCACACAGTTGGCTGGCGGCGCGCGCGGACTTCATCGACAATGTATTTAATGAACTGCTGGATACCGAACTCATCGGTACGATCTTTAACTCGCACCTCACCTTCGACTGAGTAGGTCGGGTCCAGGCTGACGATCATGCTGGCGCTGAAACCGCCGTTATCAGCATCCGACGTCAGCGCCTCCGGACTTAAATCCCAGTTTGCGGACGTTGGCAGGCCCAGCAGTTTCCAGTCGGCCTCCCCCGGCACATGGTCCGGGCAGCCATACGCCAGTTCCAGCGTTTTGGCGCGGCCAATGAGCTGGCCATTGTTTGTGGAGCAGCCTTGCATAGTTGCTTACCTCATTTCAGATAATAAAAAAGGCCGCTCCGGGCGACCTTGTTCGAATTGTTGGTGATCACCCGCTGTACAAGCAGACGAACTGTAGACGCCACACCATGCGCCCCTCGGTAGTGAGAACCGGCGATGGTATGCCGCCCATGTTGGTTATTTGGCCGATGCAGGGGTTAAGCGGGTTTTGCTGCACATAGTCGATGATGGCCTGTACGTCGTTTTCCGATCGCGAGTAATCGCCCGGCGACGTGCCGGTGATGACGTCGACCATCACGTAATAGTCGGAGGCCATATCCCGGTCGATTGGCGAGCCGCCGTTGGGCCGGACCACGATGTAACGCGCCTTTTTATCGCCGCTGTCCTGCCAGATAAGCCACTGGACCTCATACCCTGCTGTCAGCCCGGCATTCTCCAGCATATCGCTGACGCGTTGGTAGATGGGCGGGGTCACAACAACATCTCCTTCTCAATAGTTGTGCGAATCAGCGATGCCGTATCTTCGAAACCTTTGGTAAGGAACTCTTTCTGAGCAGTTGCCCGCCTGAAGTTCTGCTTCACATTCGGGTCATGTACGTAGACGGCATAATTCGCCGTATATCCTACTCGGCCGGTAACCCGCGTCCCGGTGACCACGATTTCGCGAAACTGGCTGTTGATGAGAACTGAGGTATCGATCGGGGTGTAGATAGCGGCCTGGCCCGCCCCGATAACCATCGCGCTGGTCAGCGCCCTGACAATTTTGCGGTCCTGGCTGTCGAACGTCCGGTTGACGTTACGGGTGACCTGTTTAATGCCCTTCACTTTCACGCCCATGGCTAAACTCCCGTCAAAATGGCCCAGTCATCAGTTGTGCGCTCGAACGTGTCGGCGTACTGAATCGACTGCATCACTTCATCAGCACCGGCTGCAATCGGGTCAGAGTTATCGGATTCGCCGATAAGAATGTAATCGCCCGCTTTAGCTTCGGCGTATTCGGTCCAAAACGTATTCTTAACTACCTGCTCAAAGCCTATATCTCCCAGCCGCTTTGACAGTCCGCCCTGATAGTCCGCCATGATGACCAGCGGTGCAGACCAGCCGAGAGACTGACCGTAACGGTCTTTACCCAGTGGCTTCCAGATGGTGCATGGCGTGGTGTAGCTCCAGTTGGCTAAACTGCTCACAGTGGATACTCCAGATGCTGATCGGGGCAACCGGGGCAGTCCGGGCACTTCTCGCAGTCCGGCTTTTCTTCCGGCTCGTCTTTCGGTTCGGACATTACTTACCTCCACACATGCAGCCACCTTTGCCGATCCAGATGCCAGCAAAAGCCTGTTGAGTCGGGTCCGAAGGGATGAGGCTTGTTGCACACCCCTTTTTATCCAGGCCACGCAACAACCCCAGCGAGCCTTTCCAGCGATCGGCAAACGAGCCATAACGAAATGAACGGGATGCGCCGGAAGGTGCTGACTGCGAGCTTATGTACTTATCTCCCTGCCCCAGCCCCATGAGACCGAGCAGGTACATCTGGATAAGTAGCGCTGTAGCTGGCGAATAGTGAGCATCCAGACACTCCTGAATACCGTTTGCCTGCTCAACCAGCGCGCCAAGAATGAAGTCAGGCAAAGTAATGCCCTGGCTCTCCAGATACTGTTTTGCCTGTTCCTGGGTGACCATGAAAACCTCGCAGCCCTGCCGAAACAGGGCATAAAAAAACCGCCAGGGCGGCGGTCATTATTCAGTGGGGAAAAGCTTTTCCAGCTCACCATCCGGCAGCAGCTCCGCGAGCTTCTCAGCCCCCAAGTTGCCTTTGAACTCAATCCCGAGTTCAGTCAGGCGATTGGCGATGGCCAGTTTACGGGCCAGCTTCTCGCTCGTCCCGTCCGGCGTGGCAGGAGCAAAACCGGATGCAGCGCTATCGGACAGCTTAAGCACGTGGGACTTGAGTGACGGGTGGAGCTTCTCCAGTTCCACAACATCTCCAACAGCCACGCCATGCCACGCCTTCGTTACCTGGTATTTTTCAGTCATGATTTTCCCCTTATGCCAGGTTAGCACCGTAGACCACGCCGGACAGGCCTTCGCCGTCCTTCTTGATCTGCAGACCTTCAGCAGACATGATCTGGAAGTTGTAGTTGCTCTGCGGCATCAGGCGCGGCAGCGGAACAACGCCAACGGCCATACCAACCAGAGGGGTGATCACGTCCTGTCGGCGCTGGTAAGCGAAGAATTCGTTACCGGTCAGCGCGTAGGTCGGCTTGATTTCTTTTGCCGGAATGAATTTCGAAATCGCATCCAGCACAGTGCCGCTCACCATCGCATTAGCACCGCCCCCAACCTCGATCAGGTATGGCTTAGCCATATTTGCCCAGATTTCGTCGCTGACCCAGAGCACATCGTAGACCGTGACTTTGTTCGCGCGTGCAGTCAGTCCGAAAGCGCCGGTCGGGCCAAAGAAAGCAAGTAACTGAGCCGGGGTGGCAGTAGTCAGATTGATGTTAACGCCACCGGCACCTGAACCGAGGTTGATCTTGGCCGTGTTGCGGTGTGTGCGGATACCCTGAGACTTGAGGCCATCAACTGACACTGTGGCATTACCGTCCAGATAGCCTTTTACGCGGCGTTTGTGGAATTTGCGCATCTTCGCGGATTGCGCGTCGAGCGCGGCATCAATGCCTACAGAACTGAGTCCTGCTGCATGACGCCAGTTCACACCGTATCCCGCGGTGTAAACCGGGATCGGGTCACCGTCGCTGTCATAGTCGGTGTGGTCGAAGGAGTACGGAGCCTGACCATCAATGCTCACCGAAACGTCATCGGCAATATCGCCGGCTACGGTGTAGAGCTTTGCCGTTTTGCCGATCGATAGCACGGTTTGCACCGCCATCAGGTCATTGATGATTTCCATCCCGACTTCCTGATCGCGCATCTGGATGACCTGGCGGTCAATCTCGGCCCAGAACTCGCGAGTAAAGCCCCCTACGGCGTTCGCCGCCAGCATTTCAGGCGTCATGCCACTACGGTAAGCATTGACCATCAAGTTATGCTGGGTATTGAAGATATCACGGTTGGCCCACAGTTCGCCCCAATGGGCGCGCAGGCGGCTGTTTGCAGCCAGTGTTTCAGCGGTAAAGTACATTGTATTCTCCTGATTACGCGCCTGAGGCTACGGTACCGACGCGCATACGCACGCGGATAAAGTCGGTGGTGCTGGCAGCGATCGTCGCTTCGTCCTGGCTGTAACCAATCACCGTGTCGGTGTCAGAGGTGGCCAGTGTGAACTGGCCATTTGAGCCAAGTTTGATCGGACTGTCCTTCTTGTAGGTGCCGGGCACGCAGAGGAGCGCCAGTTCGCGTCCCTCTTCGACATAATTCCCAACAGCAGAATCACCCGCTGGCACCGGTTCGGTGATTTTAAGCCCCTGGTGATAAGCGACATCGATGATGTACAGGCGACCAGTTGCCCCTGTGGCCTGCGCGAACTGGTCACTGCTGTTAATCACAGCTGCTGTACCAGGAAGAATTGCAGCGACGGCCACGCGGGTTTCAGTCTTATAGAGTGACTGACCGTCAATATTTACTCGACGATAACGGGCCATTATGCGGCACCTCCGTTAAAGTAGGTTTTGTAGTCAGGTGCGCCAGTAGGTGCCTGGTTGGTTGCGGAATTAGCCCCCAGCGGTGCGGCAGCGCCCAGTGACTTAAACATGGCATCTAGCGCTTCACCGGACAGCGCGTTCGCCACGATCTCACCATGAACAGCAGCAACGGCAGTACGCTTGGTTGTCTCTTCAGCGCGAGTATTGGCTGTGAGCGCGTCGGTGATCTGCGTCTGATTAGTCTGCAGTTGCTGGATTTGCTCGGTTACCGGTTTCAGCGCGTCAGCGAGATTGGCGGCCAGGCCTTTACCGATTTCCGTGATCAGCTCTTGTTTCTCTTCAGTAGTTAAAGGCATCTCGCCCTCCGTTCGGTGGTTTGTTGCAGGGGCATCCTGCAGAGTAAAAAAGGATTTGAACTTGTTAGCAGCAATCGCCACCCATGACTCCTGACGGGTTACCTTTGTGCCATCGGCTTCAAACGTAATTTTTCCGCCATCAGAGGTGTAGCCGAAGACCTGAGCATCTCCTCCGTTGCGGATAATGATCGCCTGCGAGTCAGTGAAATCCGCCACCCAGGCATAATCGTCCGGTCCGGTCGCAAACTGGTCGCGCGCTGCTTTTTCGAGGCGTCTTTCACGCTCGCGGTAGGACTCACCCACCAGCACGCCAGAGTTAACCTGCAACGGCCTGGCCAGATCGGCATTCACCATCAGGCCCACTCCCTGCTCAGGTGTCGCAGCGCCTACTTCGTGCAACAGAATTGCGTCATGATCCATCGCGTGGATCTTCACTACGTACTCAGCTCCCATTGCTTTCTGTTCGGCGCTGGCCGGAAGCTGATCACGGAACACAGCAACACTGGTATGGATCGGTGGAACATTTTCACCACGCTCAATAGCTTCCACTCTCTCTATAAGCTCCCTGCCGCCAGCGCTTTCATTGGCTTTCAGCACATCCACCCACTTCTCAACGTAAATGCGGTTACCCGACTTCTTCACGTTGCGGTTCCAGGCACCGGCATAGCCAACGTTGATACCCTCAGGAGAGAAGGCAGAAACAAACTGCCCGTTCACCGTCGGGTGTCCAAGTGGCGCAAGCGTGCCTTCCAGCCCCTGATAATGGGCGTCTATCTCCGAGTCCGGATAAAGTTCGTTGTTCATGATGACATTAGCCGGCAGCGTATAGCTTGGGATAACGATGTGATCGCGACCGTTATAAACCTCACGGCGAATAGACTGACTATTCACCCGCGTGGTGACGTTGACTTGCATTGGCATGGGTTAACCTCAGGCTGCCTTTGCGCAGCAATGACATAGTGATTTGTTGGCGGCCAGTTTTTGCCACTGGGTTTCGAACTCTTCACGGGACAGCTCGATCACCTTCGGATTTAGCGGATTCCCTTTCTCGTCAACCAGCGTCTCCACCTGCGAGCATTTGCAGTTAATGGCGTTTGCCCCTATGGAGTACCACTCTCGCACCGCTTCGACGGTGTAGAGATGAGAATGGCGGATAGCATGGCTCTGACGGGTTGTGGGGCTTAGTGCTGAGTAATGCAGGAGCATGATCCGCAGGCCGAGTGCCTCGCGAGCTTCGGTTGCTTCATCCCACCGTGCCCGGCGTAGCGCCCCCGTCATTTCGGTTCGGGCAATGGTGTTGGCTCTGCGCGTTTCAATACCCACCTGCTCGCGCAGATTACGAGCCACTTCGCGGGGATTAAGTCCGCGGCCAATACCATCAGTCAGCACGCGCGCCATGTTGCGCTTCGTCGTAGCGGTCAGCCCCTTCATTTCCTCGAACGTCCGGGCATACACCAACTCCATCCGGCGCTGGTATGGTTCGCTCATCAGCAAGGCCTGAAGCGATTCACGATCGGCCGCATAAACTGAAGACTGCTGCGTCAGATTTGCGAAGGTTTGAGCTGTACCGCGAATTACGGCTGTTTCGACATAAAGTTCGGTGAACCAGTTGTTGCTCTGATCTCCTTCCAGTAGAACGGCATCGACCAGGATACTGGCGTCGTTAAGCGTCATCGTCAGAAGGACTGGATCAAGCTGGTATTCGTACCGGGCGTTTACTGCGAGTGTGGCGGGGATTCTTTCAAGTGCTGCTGCATAAGCGTTTCCGACTTTTTTCATGCGCCTGGCGAATTCTTTCATCGCACCACGCTCAAGCCGGTCAATACCAGTCGGGTCTTTATTGTTTCCCGGTAGTATTGGTGGTTTCGGTGTCTTCTTCGTCATCCGTTTCTCCTAACGGCTCCGGAGAACCTTCATGACCAGCTGCCACACGAATCTCTTCACCACTAAATGCCTGCTCTCCGGTGGCGACCAGTGCCGCGTTGATCTGCGCCATCTTCAGGGCGCTATCAAGCTTTTCCGATGCTGTCTGCGCGTTAAGGTCATCCCAAATCACGGCCTTCTGAGCCACTGCATCGATAATTTTCAGATCGGCCAGCTTGTCGCAGAAGTCTTCGATATCAAATGACAGGTCACCACGGCGAGACTGGCAGCGCGCATTGAAATAACGCTGGTCTTCGGTGCTCGCGCGCTCACCCGTCTGCATGCCGACCAGTATCTTTGTCGGGATGTCCAGCGCGGCGGCAGCAGTCTGCAGGTTCACGTTATAGGTCGGCCCTGGATCGGCAACGGAAGTTACCAGCGGTGTTACCGTTGCTCCCTGAGTTGTCAGCGTGACGTCGTTACCCCGGTTCACCTCCACGGCGGTTTCGTTGAACTTGTCCTGCAGTTCCTCAACGCTCACGCCATAAAGTGACGCGAGGTTGCCGAAGTCGATCTCTTTCTCAAAGTTGATATTGAGCTGGCGCGCTGCGTTCTTCAGGAAGGATTCCCCGGACCCGCCCTCAACCTTTTCCAGGCTGACGAAGGCGTTATAGGCTGGCTCCAGGAAGCCGATCGCATCGTCGGTATAATCACCGAGGATAAATACACGGTCTGGATGAACATCTACCCTGCGCTGCTGGCCGCCAGGCGAGTGCTCCACGTACTCCCAGATTTTAGGCTGGCCGTACGTTCGCGAGTTAAGCCCGTTGTCCCACTCCTTGACGGTTAATGCGCCAGCCCAGGCTACAGTGATTTTCTCCAGACCTGCGCCACGTGTGGCAGCCTGGTTCCAGTCTTTGTTGTCTCGAATATGCAGCAGAATGCCGGAGTAGCGACCGACCAGCCTGCGCATATCAGCCTCAGCGAAGGCACGCCAGAATCGGTGAGTAAATACGGCTTTGGCCTTACGCTCCCAGGCCGTCACTGCGCTGGTTTCATCCTTCTCCTCTCCTTCGATAATCTCCGGGTTGGTCTGCCAGCATGCACCGGCCAGCTTCCGCACAGCACCATGCGCAATACCACCACGCCGGAACAGGCTGTACAGATCATCGAAGCAGATATCCTCTTTAAATCCGTACTCACACCAGGCACTGCTGCGCTTCGAATCCAGACCCATGGTCGGTGACAGCATTCCCAAGCGGGCGCGAGCCATCCGGGCGTCGTTCAACGCATGGTTGACGGCCAGTTGAAGGTTTTTGTTCATGCTGTTTCCAGTGAATTTGTTTTACCTGCCACGCAGGCGCTTTGGAATCATCATCCCTGCTGACTGTGGCTTGTGCTTGATATAGCCATCGAGGCCATAACGAGCGGCGTCCCAGCAGTGGTTGTGCTTATCCTCAATGACAGGGAGCACCTCACCGGTGATGCGGTCAGTTTTGTACGAATAGAGCCGGGCCTCTTTGGCTGTCTCTTTGCAGCGGGTGTGGATGACGATCTGCTTAAAGCCGCGCAGGCAGGTAATACCGTCTTCGACGCTTCCCTGCCACTTCTGAGCGGAAGCAATATTGAACCCTAGACTCTTAATGTGGCTTATCGTCTCTGGCCGCGAGTTGTCAGCCTTAATAGGCCATTTGCGGGACTGAGGAATGCCGGGGTATTTCGCTTCGTCAGTGACCTTCCATTCCTCCAGTTGCTTAGGCCTGGCCTCTTCTTTGCCAGCGTAAAACTTCCACATATCATCCAGCTCAACGCCAGTCCCGTAGGCCTCGTACTCGATGTACAGGCTGTTATCGAGGATGAACATGCGCAACAGTGTGCTGGGGTCTTTGGCGAAACCGAAGTCAGCGCCAAACAGCAGGCGATCTGCTTTTTGCCAGAGGTCGGAAGCAAAGTCCTGAACCACGTAGCGATTGGCCAGCACCTGCTTATCGGAGTTTTCGAGATAAGCCCCTTCCCAGATCCACGCGTAATCGGCGTAATCGAGGTTTCTCAGGTCTTCCTGTCGCTCTTCTTCGAGCACGTCAGGGAACCATGGATTATCACCGTAGTTCATCTCGACAATCATCGAGCTTTGCGGCGGGTTCTTCCTGAATAGCTTGTCGGTGGCACTGCCATCTTTTTCCGGGTTCCAGGTTACCCAGATTTCTGAGCCTTTCTCACGCACGGTTGGGCGTAGCTTCTTCCATGCCGTGGCGGAAACGGATTCGGCCTCATCAACCCATGCGACGAGAATCCGCGCTTTGGATTTGATGCTGTCGAGGTTATGCCGCAGGCCACAGAACACATAACCAACCCGACGATTTTTGGTTCTGATGTACTTCTCGCCGATGTCGAAATAGTCATCGAGCCAGGGGACCGAACGGATCGCCTGCTTTATTTCCTCCATCGAGGATTCTTCCAGCGAGTTCATATACTCGCGGGCGCAGAGGATCACGCCGCTCAGCCCGCTCTCTGCGGCCTGATACGCTTTGACCGCACTCATCAGGGCAAAGGTGCGGGTCTTCGCCGAGCCACGTCCACCAAATGCGCCGCGATAGCGCACGCCTTCGGTCGCAAATACCGGTACCAGCTTTGCGGGGATAGGCAGATCAACCTGGCTTTCCATCTTTTGGCTCTACCCCTATCAGTCGAATTGTTGTCGGCCTCGGGGTCATGGTGCCGTCAGGGCTGGTATGCTCCACCTTCTGTTTATTGCTGTACGCGTCCCCCACCTCTTTAGCCGCCTGTTCCATCAGCTGGGCGGTCATCGCGAGGTTCTTCATGCCCTCCGCACGCGTTGCCATGCGGTCGAGCACGCGCAGCCGGTAGGCTTTGTTGGCGATCGGGATATCGGCGATTTCGTTCTGGAAACGGGCGCGGGTGGCGTTGAACATGTCGACCCAGCGCGCCGCGAGCGCTTTGCCGCTGGCCTTCGTCGGGTCGTAGGATTCGACCTGCTGCCGGGTCACTTTCACCCGAAATTCCACCTGGACAGACTCTACCACCTGAGAGGGGCTGTCGAAGCACGCAAGCGATTGAACTATGTACGCTTTTACGTCATTTTTAAGCGCCGCCATAATTCACCATCCGTCCAGGTCAGTCCAGGTAATCACGCCAGTTTCATGAGGCAAGTGCCGCACGCCCTGGCTATGTCTAATTTCGCTACCTCCGGCCGCTCCGCTGCGGCGTCGATCAGCTGTTGCACGTCGTCGCTGGCACCGTAGCGCCGCACCACGCCCACAAACTCTTCCACATCATGCCCGCGCATCGTCAGCTTCGGCTGGCCCTCACGGGTAAATGCTGGCGCGCCGAACTCATCAACCTGCTGCGCGATGTGGTACAGCTCATGTTCAACCAGTGCGCAGAACTCCAGATCCGTGCACTGAGCGCAAAAGTCAGCAGCCAGGGTGATGATGAACTTCGGCACCTCGCCGAACCACTCATACATCTGTTGCTCCATCCGCGCTTTCTGCCAGCCACCGGCACGCATCATCACTGATTCCGCTTGGCCGAGCACGGTACGCCCCTGTTTCGCAAACGCGCTGGAGGCCCACATAAATCGCAGATCAGCGTCAATCAGGTGACCGTGGTCTGGGTTATGCAGATTGCCGTCTACAGACAGTATCTGGCTCTGCACCCACTCCCCGATTTCTGGTGCGGGGATCAGCCTGGTGTATGCGTGAAACTCATTAAGCAGGCTGCCGGGCGGCATGGGTCGGGAATACTCGCACTCTTCATTCGACATAGAAAATCCCGGTTTCGTCTACCATCGCACCGGATAGCGACCATGAGTGAACGACCCTGCGTGAATTCAGGGGTAGCACGGTATTGGCGTTTTTGATTCTCTCTGCGCGCTAACGGTCAGGAGTTACCGATCAACGCTGACGCGGGGAGACGGCGACGGCCTGCGCCCGGGCGGTGAGGTTATTCGGTAGCTGCAGTAATCTCGCTCAGCACGGTGATCGCTTCCACCGATTCCTGCACAGCTTTTGTTGCGCGCGCAACGATATCAGTTTCGCTATAGACACGACTGTACTGCTGGATAAACAGGCGATGCTTGAACGGGTCGTTCTGGATGAAAGCAACAGCCACCATTGTTGCTGCGGTGTCATAACCCAGCGTGGCCAGTAGTTCCAGTTGGTTGCTCTGTTCAGTAGTGATTTCAGGCATGGTAATCCTCTTTTCAAGTTTGAAATTATGATTTTGATATGTTGGTAAGCACTGGGTCATAAAAAATAAGTGTGATAAACATCAAGATTTCGAAAAAACGCTTAACTCATCGGACCTTTGAGACTATTCTTATTGATATCAAACACTGAAATCCAAGGAAATACCATGTCAATTATTAATTTATTTTGTAGATCTTGCGGACATGATAGATTCCATATTGTTGCCATCGCAGATAGAGGAGATCAAATTACTCAGATGCAATGTAAGCGTTGCAATTGCGCGGTAGATATAAATGATGTTGTATCTTATAAAGAAAACTATGTTATCGCTCGCTCCGATACAAAAGATGAGCAAGAAATAAACGCGCAACCCTTCATAATTCTTCCTGGGTCGTAAATTTTATTTAAGACTTTGCGGACCTCAACCATACACTTTAACTAATCAATTGATGCCTAATGTAAATTACAGTACATGGGCTTTAATTATTACCACCTCTGAAGTAGATTAAAAAACCAACAACATTATCTATCCATATTTTTCATAATGGCTTTTGAGGTGTCGTATGAAAGAGTGGCTGCTTCTCACTTTTGCAATTTTATTATTAGCAATTTCCATTTATTGCTTAATTTCTTATCTTCGGGAACGGAAATCGAGTAAATTTCCGTCTAACCGAAAAAATCGCTAACTCGTTAATCTCATAGTTTTGAATCAAAAATGAGCTCTTTTTAACGCATTCACATCAGACAACGATAAATCTTTTGGTTTAATGTGTGCCAGTTTCCCGGGCTCTCTCAATCTTTCGGATGCCATCAAGCTGGCTGTTAGCCTGATCTATCGCTGTCAGTAGCGGGTCTATCCACAGTACGGCCTGACAATATGTCAGTGTGCCGGTGGCAGCGGTGTAAGCACCGGTGCTGTCAGTGATGCCGGAATTGGCGTGCATTGCGCTGGCACGTAAACTGTTCGCGTACTCGAGCAACCGGCCAGAAACGCCAGCAGGCACAGCGAGAGCACAGGTCGGCTCAATTTTGAGGATCGTCCGGTATTCAATCTGCTTCTCCTGGGATGATGCCGTGATTCGTGCGTCGTACTGCTGGACAGCAGCGGCTATTTGGTTAAAGCGGTTGAACTGCAGGGAGTGTGTAGCAATAAGACTGCTCTGTCGCTCGTTATCCATCTTCAATTGCTGGTTAGCAGTTTGCTGATCGCTGTATTCACCGTGATAGTAGACCGCAGCGCCGCCCAACCCAATCAGCATAAGCAGGAACAACGCGACCAGAACCAGAGTTATTTTGGTGTCTTTCATTGGTCCAGCCCCCAGCACGCCAGAGCAGATTCCTGATCCCGCCGCTCAACCTGACCGTAGCAGCCAGTTGCCTGCCCTTTCGTTAAACGGCAGTCACGACCTTTGTCATGCACCCACCAGCGTATCGCCTCACACGCACCTTTACGGTCACCAGCATTCAGTCGTTTGTAGAACGTAGAAGGGAGGCAATTACCGGGGCCGATGTTGTACGGGCAGAATGAGGCGATACCTGCTTTCTGCGGCTCAGTCAGTGGCACTTTGATGTTGTTCTTCACCCAGGCAAGCGCCTTGCGCTCCTCGATAGCGTTCACATCAGCGCATTTCTCAGCGGTCAGGCGCATGCCCTTCACCACCGCTTTACCATCAATTCGGGTCACACCTCGGCAGATAGTCCAGATTCCGGAGCTGTCGAGATAGGCCACCAGTCGATTACCTTCTTTCTCATTAAGGAAAGCATCCAGAATCGCAGAGGCGGACGCGCCAGCCAGAATCAGGCCAATCACTGCGGCGCTGAGCTTTGACTTCAGATTAGCCATCAATCACCCCGTGCTATTTTTCGGCGGTCCTCTTTCACCTTGAAATACAGGTTTGCCAGAAACGTCAGAAAGCCAAAGACCAGACTTCCGATAACACCGATAGCCGCCCACTGTGACGGGCTAACTTTGTCGAGTAATTGCAGGCCCCAGTAGCCGGCATTGCCGACTGAAGCGCCATAGGCAACGCCTGTTGTTAGTTTGTCCATGCGATACATACTCTCACCCCCGGCAATGCCGTGGCGCTGTTCAATTAGGAGGATGAAAAAGGAATGACATAAAGTGAAAAACTTTACGTTATAGCTATGCTGTTCTAAGGTTGATGTACTTGTTTGTGAATGGATTTTCAAATAACCCAAAGAGACAATGATTTTTTTAATTAAAATTATTATTAATGATTCTTAGAAATCAATTAAGAGGAAATTTAAAAATGAACTTACAACAATACATCGACATTTATTTTTCTGGTAACCAGGCAGAATTCGCTCGATATGTGGGAGTACGCCCCCAACAAGTTACACAATGGATCAATGGAGGCTTCATAATGTTTGGTGGGAAATTATACAGCCCACGAAGAACTATTAAGCCTTTACCATAGGAAATTCAAACCGTTACTGCTTACGAAAGTCATTACTTCTTGCACTAATCATGCTTGCAAGATGCAAGAAAGGCCCACCGAAGTGAGCCTTGATTTAGTTGCTGAAAATTGTGACATCATGAAGTTTCGGTGCCGGGTGCCTCCCGGTAAATCAGAAAAGACAGAACCTGATTCGCTTCCTGGCAACAGGATATGTTGACCTGTCTTAGCCCCTCCGCTTAGGGGGATTCACCGTAACCTGCGCGATTCTAAACAAGATAAAATCAGAGTCAAAGCCGAGCTCTGTTCTGAGTATGAATCCCGTATAGATTCAGATTAATCAGAGATGAATCGCCATTCCGGTAGGAGCGACTCAAAATTTAGGACTAAAAAAAGGCCCTGCATTAGCAGAGCCTAAGATTTGGTGCGCCTGTATATCATCACTGATTAAATGTCACTCCTTCGGACGGGAGGCGCATAGAGTTGTCATCAATTTGAAGATAGTAGATTGACAGAAAAAAGCTAATAAAAATGCCCCGCATTTGCGCAGCCTCTGTATTCGTTTAAGTACCTGTGGGCATTGAAATCCCACGATGAGAGATATAATTGGCCAAAGTTATGCAAAATGCAACCACTTTCGATGCATAAATTCGTATTATCGCGTCACTTTATTGAAAATCGAATCAGCCTGGCTTTCCTCAGCTTCGCATTTAACGATCAGCCCGTCATAGAATGGCTTCCAGTTACGCGACCATGACGATTGCGTCAGTTCAGGCACCAACGCCCGGATCGCTTTAAACGCTACCGTCGAAGGCTGCCGCCTGAAGCCCAGCCCATCACATCGATCGCAATCCTTCTCAACTGGCACGCCGAGCAGTTTCGACCGCTTCAGATCCCGGACCTTGCCGGAACCGCCGCAACGGCAGCGCGCTGACAACTTTCCCTTTCCGTGACATGTCACACACTGATTTTCCCCCAGTTGCATCTGATACGTTGGAGCCGTTTTTTCTCCACAACCGGGATGCGTCATCACTCTGGCCAGCGTGTTAGTCACTCCCCTGCCCGCGCAGTCAGGACAATCATGCGTATCGGCAGCAGAACGCGCGTAATCGTCATAGGCGAATTTTGCCAGCACAGCAAGGCACTGAATTACTTTTCCAGCAGCGGCCTTCCTGAGAAGCGCTGGTGCTGTTTTACGGGCATATGCGAGCAGGTACTGTACTGCCTTATCCCGATCCTGCTGGCTGATGCCTGCTTTTCCCAAATATGCACTCATGCCGAAAGCAGCTTTAGCCTGGCACATGCCGATCGCGGCCATGACGTGTGTGCCGTCGATATTCTCCGAGCTGGTAGCGCCGGGGCTGTCGGTGATCATCATCGTTTTCGGGCTGAAATGTTTTAATGCGGCTTCGATTCTCACGTGTATCCCCTCTGGTATGTTCTTGTTATCCGGTACGGCAGGTGGCCAGCGGCCAGGTGTTAAACGTCCACCAGCACTTTCAGCGCACGCGAGCAGCGCGGCTTACTGTAGAGCCCGCCCTTTTTCACCAGCGCTTTAATGTGCGCTTCAGCGGCGTTAGCGGACTTCCAGCCAAAGTGAGTGGCTATCTCCACACGTGTTGGCGCGCAGCCATTCTCAGCAGCGTACTGCCGGATAAAGCGGCACATGTTTTTCTGGATCTCGGTCAGTCCTTTCACGTTTTATTCTCCTGACTGGTGCGCCGACGGCGCGATGCTGGCGATCCGGATACTGCCGGTTTCGCCCCATATTTTTGATACGCGGAAATCCCACACGCTGCTGTCATCGGCAAACAAGGCATCCATCAGCGCTTTCATCAGGTTGTCCACGTCCGGTTTTTGCTGATGCGGCTGACCAATACTGGCGCTGCGCTTTTTCTTGCTCCAGCTGGCTGGCATTGGCAGCACGAAAGTAACGTGGCAGCCGCTGACCGGCAGCTGCAGGCGCTTTAATCGCACCTCGTCGCAGTAAGCGCGGTACCGGAGAACCACCGGGCGTTTAGCCCAACGGTCTCTCTGCGTCATGCGGGGTTTCGGCAACGGACAGATGTCATAGACCTGCATCAGAACTCCCTCTGTCGCTGTCCGGCTGAAGCCTTCTCGGTGCAGATGCGCCGCGCCTCATCCTGGTTGGTGTCGTGGAAATGGCCGTTGCGGAACTCTTGGTACACGGTCCCCAGCTCGCCGAAACGGTTCTTCGTTACGATGATTTCGGCGAAGCGCGCCGCCAGGCTGTTCTCGTTGTAGACGGCATCGCGGTACAGCATGATGATGCTGTCTGCATCCTGCTCAATGCTGCCGCCGTCGCGCAGATCCGCATTTACCGGACGTTTGTTCGGGCGCTTCTCAACGTCACGTGACAGCTGGCTGAGCGACAGAACCGGCGTTTTCAGTTCCTTAGCCATGTTCTTCAGGCCACCGGAGATAACTGCGATCGCCAGGTCGTTACGTTCTGCTCGAGGCTTTTTAATCAGGCCCAGATAATCGACAAGGATCAGCGACAGGCCGGGGAACTTGCGCTTGTGGCGTTCTGCGATAGAGCGGATCTGCTCAATGGTCAGGTTTGCCGCATCGACGAGCCAGACATCAAGGCCTGTCAGACGCTGAATCCCCATCGAAACCCGACCCCAATCCTCGTCGTGCATACGGGACGGCTTGCGCAGGCTGGATACCGGCATGTTCGACGCGCCGGCGATCTGACGCTCAATCACCTGCTGGTTGCTCATTTCCATGGTGAAAATCAGCACACCGCGGCGAACCTTGTGATCCCCCATTACACGCTCACTCGAGGCAACTCCCTCGGCCACTTTCAGCGCGAACTCGGTTTTCCCCATTCCCGGTCGAGCAGCCACAACAACGAAATCTTCATCGTTCATGCCGCCAGTAATTTCGTCCAGTTCGTAGATCCCGGTCTTCAGCGTGTCCGACTCCTCTCCATTGGTTACCCGCCGCTCCAGCACATCAACGTAAGCACCCATCAGCTCATCGATGTGAACCGGCACGACCTCATCGTCAGGCCGGCCAATGGTGAGCACCTGGCTGGTGAATGCACGGATATTTTCCAGTGCCTGATCGTGGTTGTTCGCCAGGGTTATGCTGTCGTAATTGGCCTCCATCAGCGCGACAAAACTGCGGATCATAAATTTCTCACCAAGGCTTTTGGCATAGCCTTTGAGGTTTGCCGAACTTGGCACGACTTTCGCCGTTTCCATCACGTCGGCGAATACGCCGGGACCGTCACCCATTGCATCCGCAACCAGCAGCGCGTCGATCATCTTGCGCTGAATGGCCTGGCGCTTAATTTCTCCGTATAGCTTGAAGTAAAACGGATTGGTGAACGCTGCAGGGTCCAGTGTGTTCAGCACATCGCTGGCGTCAGGTGTCAGACCGGCATTCAGCAGTGCGCCGATAACGCTGGCTTCGAGATACAGCTCGCTCATAGCGCACGCTCCCGCACTTTGCGAAGCGTATCGGGCTTCATCAGGAAATCGAAGTTGGCACGCCAGCCAGACGGATTCTCGCCGAAGTAATGCGGCCTGGCTTCAGTCACAAACGCCTTGAAATAAGCCCGAACCGCATCGATATTTTTGTGGGTCATGTGAGTGATCAGGTCACGGATCGCTTTCTCACGGTCATCGTCCAGCTCAGCCAGAGGCAGACGGTCACCGGCAATCTCGTTGTAAGCCTCAACTACAGCTGCGCAGTCAATCTCAACGTAGCTGGAAGCCCAGGCAGCAGCGTCAGCAAGGTAACCGTCGAAACGGTTCACCCGGCAGATGTTCGTCGGCTTAGCAACCGTGCCATTGCGGCGTTTCCAGGTCAGCACCACCCAGCGCACCACCAGCTGCAGGTCGTCCACGGTGTAGGCGGTACGGGCTGAACGTGGCGTAAGCAGAACAGCAAAGACTTCTGCAGAGCGGCAGGTGGTTCCTGTGAGCCTGTTGTAATACTCCAGGACCTGTTTTGCCTGTGAGATTACCTCCTCCGAAAATTCCCCCTTGGGGGCTTTAGGGGGATCTGTTTTTATTGTCTTTGGAATAATGTCTTTGGTGTCCCCCTGTTTTGAGGGATGGTCATCCCCTAATTTGAGGGATAATTTCTCCCCTGATTTGAGGGATAATCCCTCGTTTTGAGGGGTACGCCATTCTGAGACATTTTTATTGGGACCAAACTGACGTCCCTGCTGGATAAGAATATTCATTTCAACCAGTTGCAACTTCGCCTCATTGCAGCGCTTCACCGGCAGTCGAGCGATCTCCGAAATCTGTGAATCACTGATTCGGTCCATAGTTTTGTTCCAGCCGTAAGTGAGCCGCAACACGGCAAGCAGCACCTTGAATTGGCGCTTCGTCAGATCCGCGCCTGCATATTCCTCCAGCAGCATGTTAGCCAGCCGGGTATACCCATCATCGGTATCGGCCACGCGCTGCTCCTCACGCTCTGTACGAGCGCGGAAATTGATGATCTCGGCGGTGTTACTCATCCCCTTCCCTCGCACGCTTATTCTGCTCGAGTAGCTGGCGCAACTTGTGCGCCGCGTCAGGGGTAAACTCCCGGGCTAACTGCTCCCAGGACATGTCTTTATGTACAGTGTTTTTTGGTTGCATCTTCCGGCGTTTCTGTCGCATAATTGACCTCGCTTGACCAAAGCAATGCAGTACCCGGCTGTTCAGGTGCAACTGTTCAGCCTTCGCTTTACCCTTCAAACTTCCTGAAATACTTCTCGAAATACCATTTCGGCACGCAGCATGGATGCGGGTAATCTGGCCGCATAAAAATGATTCTTCGCTCCTGCCGGTCATACCGGGTAACCCGCACGACAACGCCGCGTCGATCGTGGTATTGCTGATCGGTATCAACGAAACGCTCGTCATCCACCAGTTCCCCCTGCCGGTTGCCGTATGTGCTCCAGCAGCGAAAGCAACTTCCGCGCCTCTTCACCGGTCAGCACCACGTTCTGCTCACACCCTGGCGCCGCGATGCAGCCAGCAGGCAGTCCCAGCTGCAAAATCAGCTTGCAGGCCAGGCCAACCAGCCCGACCTTTTTGCGGCTTAGTCCCGAAGGATGAATACCCATATCCAGCGCCAGAGGTTTGTTACCGCGAGCGATAGCTTCCCTGTGAAAATAACTCTCCAGCGCTTCTGCTTTGCAGGTGATATTTACTGAATTGCTGGTTGTTGCTACTGATTCCATTGATAATTTCCGTTTTCAAAATAGTGTTTAGGCAGCATTACCTTGCTTGACTCCATGTTGGAGCCAGGCTGGGTCACACTGCAGTGCATGGGCAATCTCAATCAAAAACCGCGGGCGCTTCGTCAAACCAGCTTCGATCTGTTGGATGGACTGCTGTTTAACTCCAGCCTTACTGGCTAATTCAGCCTGCGTCAGGTTGAGCTCCGCCCGTTTTTGTTTGAGGCGGTCCGAGATAGTTTGCATAAAGCCTCCTTTGACAAACTTTCTTGTATATTAATTACAATATAGTTTGTTTGTCAATTACAGCTTTTCTTGTAAATATCTCTTGATTGGATTGAGAGGTGACTTAATGACGATCGCGGCGCGTGTCCTTGCGAAAAGAAATGAGCTTGGATTAACGCAAACAGAACTGGCAGAAAGAGCCGGCACAACTCAACAAGCGATTGTTCAGTTGGAGAGTGGTAAAACTAAACGTCCCCGCTACCTCCCTGAGCTGGCGAAAGCTCTCGGCTGCGAGATCGAATGGCTCCTTGATGGTAAAGACGTTGTGACGGGCGATAATTTTTCTGGTTTTCGCCCATACTCTCCTGGCCGAAAATATCCTGTCCTGAGCAAGGTCCAGGCAGGTGCCTGGGGAGAGGCCATTGAGGCCTATACGGTAAAGGATATCGATCTCTGGTTAGAGTCAGACGCACATGTACAGGGTGAGTCATTTTGGTTGGAAGTTGACGGCGATTCGATGACCGCACCGATGGGCTTGAGTATCCCGGAAGGTACGTTCGTGCTTTTCGATACTGGGCGTGAGGCGGTGAATGGCAGCCTGGTAGTTGCAAAGCTGATCGACGATAACGAAGCCACGTTCAAAAAGCTGGTGATCGACGGTAGCCAAAAGTACCTGAAAGGGCTTAACCCTCAGTGGCCAATGGTGCCGATCAACGGTAACTGCCGGATTATCGGTGTGGCGATTGAAACTAAGCTTCGGCTGGTATAATCCCCCTGCATACGGAAGAAACGTTTAGTTAAGGAAGTGCATGTCAGTTTACACAAAGATAGCAGTACCTATGTTTTGCGTAGCGTTCGCCATGTTCTACCTGGCTCGCAAGAAGCGCGACAAAAACTTCCTGATACCGGGACTGGCATTGCTTTTGGCTGGCTTCGTTAACTTATTGCTAGGTCTGACTCTGGGTTAGTGGTCGGAAGAGGCCTTCAGTTAAAAGGGATAACAATGAAAAAAATACTGATTACAGCACTACCAGTGCTTATCGCCTCGTGTGCAGCGCACAACGAGCAGCCGAAGATGATTGGCATGGCTAACCCGGCCTCGGTGTACTGCAAGAAAATCGGCGGCAAGCTGGAGATCGTTAAGGAACCCGCTGGAGAGGTAGGCTACTGCACCCTCCCAGGCGGCGAACGGATTGAAGAGTGGACTCTTTACAGGCGCGATAACAAATAAAACGGCGCTGTTACGTATTGCAATTTTTAAACACAGATCAGCATCAGGGCTGGTTAGGGCTGGAGAAGACAGGCAGGGATGCCCTCATAATAAAAACTCAGGCGGTAAAAATGAAGATCGGCTATCTGTTCCCAGCTGCCTGCGGCATAGCAGGCGTAGTGCTTCTGGTTTGGTTTATCGCGAGTGGTGCTTGGATGCCTGGCGGTTAATGCGCGGTTAGAGGTCAAAGAAATCTACCTCTTGCTCTTCACCCTTTTTTTTGAAAAAACAACAAGAGCCCGCTTAACGCGGGCTTTTTGTGGACAGTCAATCCCTCTTATCTAATCAGAATTGCCTCCCTTAAAGTGCCCTTCCCGTTCACAACTAATTTGATAAACCTTCAACCAAGATACTTTTGACTCTCGTCGTTTAATTTATGTTCGAAAACCATGTTGCCAATCACTTCAGCCATGATTGCTGTTCACTATCCACACCTCGATTCCGGCAAAACTCAAACTTCGCTCAAAAGGCCTGAGCGCTTTGTTTAAACGATCAATTCAAGAAAATAAATCACTTTAAAAAACAAATAAATGAGTAAAAAACCAATGAAATTACAATATTTATTGTTTACCTATTACAAACTTTATTGTAATTTTCTCTCATCAGCACAACGCAGCCCACCGCCAAGCGCTGACCCGCTCTTTAACAATCTGGCAGTCGCGCACCGGGTACTCAATCGCATCCCTGGCAAACTGAAATAGCGGCCACCCCTAACTGACCTGGGCTGAGCCAAAGAGGTGCAATGCGAGCGACGGATCGGTGCATGGGCCAGCGACATATGTCGGCCCCATTAACAACAGGAGATAAGCCAATGAAGCATTAAAGGCATCGCGAAGACGGCGTGTACGGTCTGGCTCCCACGGCGACGTAGTGAGGGAGAGGAGGCGAAAGCGTCACTGAGTTTACGGTTGGCGCCCGGTTTAACGCACTAAGCAGCCTCAAATGATGACCGGGAAACCGGCGCTGGCCACTGCGAGAGTGTGGCGAAGTTTTCTTCGAGCTGCGCCAGCTCCAGCGAGGCAGTCATAGCCGGTCCGGTTGACCGGGACTTAGGCTGATATCGTAGCTTGCGCAGCATCAAAGAAAATCAGGGGCAACGAAGTAAGGAGTGAGCGTGGATTTGGCCATTTATGCAGTTAAGTCTGCTTTTCTAATTTTCGTGACGATGCTTGCGGTAGCAGCAGGCATCAATTTATTTGATAAGCATCGTCTGCCATGGTCACAAATCATGGGGATCGTTGTGCGTGTCTTTGCTGCCATCATGTTGGCGTCAGTAATTGCCGTCGCAGTTTATTACCTACTTTTTGTTGTTTTTTAGCCCTTACGCCAGTTACAGCGAGAACGGTAGCCAAACCAGCGCATGTGAACTGCGAGGAGCACCGGCCGCCACAACCCCATCATCGCTGTGTGTAGTCGTTTGCCCCCTTCTCCGGGGGCTTTTTTTCGCCCTCAAAACGGAGGTAAGCATGCACCCAATCCCCAAATTAACCGCCCAGCGCCTGGCCGAGTTGCCGCCGGGAACGCCGATCCGCATCGGCGCTCAGCTGGTCACATTCAACGGCTGCAGCATACGCCCGAACTTTAAGGGCGAAGAGCAAACGTTCGTTGATTACACGCTGCCAGACGGCACTCCCGGTTCGCATTTCGAGTACACGGTGCTGGATGCCGGTACAGAGCACCTGGAATCAGTGCGATGCCGCTACTGCGGCCGGTTCCGCCATCCTGAAGATGTGGTGAAGAGCACCGTTAAACACTGGGATCGTAGCGAGCGGGATGACTTCTGCGCTGACAGGGAGTGCGCCCTGCGTTACCAGCAAAGCATCCGGGTGCCGTCACATAAACGCGCTGCAGGATTGCGCATTCGAGGTAATCGCTAATGAGCCAGCTCTACAAATCTCAGTTCCTGCACCGCCTGACCGGTGCCGACTTCCACCCGCGGCGCCGCAGCTGGTTATTGCCGGTTATCGGCGCTGCGCTGATTGCTGCGGGGATGTTTATCGGATGGATGTAACACTGATCCCCACGCCGCTGGCAATAAACGAATGGATGCGTGAGGCCACTGTCGACGCAATCCTTCAGATCTGCCAACAGAATCAGTTCGGCCCGGCTGACCTGATTCAAATCGCCCACCAGCTGGCGCAGCGAGAAGCCGCTGCCGATGCCCTTACGGAACAACCTGATGACCATTTTGCGTGTAATTGATACGGAGACCACCAGCCTCGAAGGTGGTGTGTGTGAAATCGCGAGTGTCGATATTGTCGATGGCGTTATCTGCAACCCGATGAGCGACTACGTGAAGCCGCCGGAGCCAATCAGCATCGGATCAATGGCGCTTCACCACATCACTAACGAGGATGTGGCGGATTCGCCGCCCATCGAGGCAGTGATTGGCCGTTACCTAGGTGCTGATGTGTATGTGGCGCACAACGCTAAATTCGACCGCAGCAAACTGCCGCAGATCGCCGCGCCGTGGATCTGCACAATGAAGCTGTCCCGCAAGCTCTGGCCGGAGCTGGAGAGCCACGGCAACCAGTTCATGCGCTATCACCTCGGCGTCAATGCCAACGTGCCGGAGGGCCTGCACGCTCACCGCGCGCTTTACGACTGCTATGTGACGGCGGCGGTGCTGATCGAAATTAACCGTCACGCCCGCTTCACCATCGCGCAGATGCGCGAAATAACCTCACTGCCTTCCCTGCTTCACACCATGCGTTTCGGTAAGCACAAGGGCACGACGTTCGAGAAAATTGGCGCGACTGACCGCGGCTATCTGAAATGGTGCCTGGCAAATATGGACCTCGACGAGGACCAGAAATTCACGATGCAGCATTACCTGCAGGGAGATTGATATGGGTATCCCGGTGCTTATCCTGGGGGATTCAGGCTCCGGAAAATCGGCCAGCATGATGAACCTTAACCCCGAAAATGGGTTTCTCATTAACCCGGAAAATAAGCGACTGCCGTTTAAGTCGAAGGGCTGGAAGGCGCGCGACTTTGCAGCGAAAACAGGCAACGTTTTCCACACCGACCTCGCTGCGGATCTCGTTATGGTTATCAACTTTGCCCGCCGCGCGGGTAAGAAGTACGTGGTTATCGACGATTTTCAGTACGTTATGGGCAATTCGTTCATGCGGCGTCGCAGTGAGAAATCGTTCGAGAAATTCACGGAGATCGGTGGCGGTGCGTGGGATGTGGTTAAGGCCGCCCAGCAGGCAGAAGACGACCTGATCGTTTACTTCCTGGCTCACACGGAAGAAACCGCCGCCGGCCGCATCAAGATGAAAACCATCGGCAAGATGCTGGACGAGAAAATCACCGTTGAGGGCATGTTCACCATCGCCCTGCGCACTCAGGTCACTGATGGGCGCTACCAGTTTACCACGCAGTCAGACGGCACCGACCCGGTTAAATCGCCGATCGGGCTGTTTGAAAGCTTCCAGATAGACAACGACCTGAACGCCGTCGACACGGCGATCCGGGACTACTACGAATTGAATTAAGGAGTTAAACCATTATGCAGCCAATTTTCACCTTCAATCAGGAAGACGCTAAAAAGGCCGGACCGTCCGGCGCGTCAGAGTCCGGGGCGTATGCCGGAATAATCCGTACCGCACTGTTCAGCACTTCACGCGATCCCGACTCCAAATCTGAGTCCATGGAGTTCTCAATGGATGCTGACGTTGGTGCGATTAATTTCCTTCGTGTGTCCTATGTCGGTCGTGATGGCAATCCATTGCAGGGCGGCAATGCCATGATTCAGGCGATTATGGGCCTGACTGGCGTCAAGGCTCTCCATGCTACCGAAGTGGTAAACGCTCAGGGTGAAATTGAGTATCACTCCAAGGAACTGGAAGGCAAGCCGATCGGATTTGTGCTTCAGAAAGTGCTCTACACGAAGAACTCCGGCGGTGATGGCTACCGCTTCGAGATCCGCCAGGCGTACAGTGCCAAATCCCGCAAAACGTACAAAGAAGGCATTGAAGGGTTACCTGCTGAGACGGTCGATAAACTGGTGGCCTCGCTCAGCGACAAAGACGAGCGCCAACCAGCTGGAACTGGCCCTGCAGGCGGTCCGGCATCCAATCAGCAGCGCTCGATGCTGGGTGGGCAGCAGAATAACCAGACGCAATCACGCCTGCAGCAGAACGCTGGCTCCCGAAATGTTGGGCAGAATCAGCCGCCGGCGCAGGACTTCGACGACGACATTCCCTTTTGACGCCACCCAATCAGCCCCGCCCGGGGCTTTCTGGAGTATCTATGCCACTGCCAAATAGCTCAGCACAATCAGCAGCGCAGAAAGAGCGCGACGGCCTTTTCGCTGATGCCGCTCATCACTGGTTGCAAGCCTCACGCCATGCAACTGGCAACAATATCACCTGGTACCAGCTGCGCGCAGAGTTCTGCGCTGGCATGGCCCGCCGCGCAGCAATTAAGGATCAGCAGCAATGACCTGGATTAACACACTTTCCGGCAAGCACTTCAGTTTTTCCGAAACCGACCCGGCAACGATTAGCATCGAGGATATTGCCGGGGCGCTGTCGAATCTTTGCCGCTTTACCGGCCACGTGCAGGACTTCTACAGCGTGGCGCAGCATTCGGTGTACGTCAGTCGCCTTGTGCCGCCAGAAATGGCATTAGAGGCGCTGCTGCACGACGCAGCAGAGGCTTACTGCGGTGATGTAAGTTCACCACTGAAAGCGTTTCTACCTGACTATCAGGTGATTGAGCACCGTGTCGATCAGTTCATCCGGGACAAGTTCAATCTGCCAGCTGCAATGTCTGCGCAGGTTAAGCGTGCGGACCTGATTATGCTGGCCACCGAGCGCCGCGATTTCGATATGGACGACGGCACGCCGTGGCTGCTGCTTGAGGGCATCGAGTGCGCCGATTTCATGATCTATCCGCTGACGCCACGACAGGCGCGTGTCCAGTTTCTTCAGCGTTACAACGAGCTGAAACACACCATTTAACCACCCTTTCCGCCTCCTGACCGCCAGCCAACGTCGCCGTATTCGGTGCGGTGCGCCTGCGTGCGGCCACCAGTTGCGGATCTAAGGCCACAACAATGATGAATTCACTGGGAATTTACCTTTTTGGCATGCTTATCGGCTGCGCAATGACGCTGCTGGCTATGGCAATTTTGGGCTGACTGCGGTCGGCGGGAGAGAGATATGGGAAGAGTATTTATTACAGAAGGTGTTCGCACTGGTCCAGACGGAAGCGGCTATTCATGCGAAGACGATGATGAAAGAGCTGATTCGTGGGATGTCGTCGATTCGGATAGTGGTGCCAAATATTTTGGCTCTGAAGACTACAGCACGGCTACCAGGGTGAGTGGTGTGCTGAATGCGATCTGTCGTGAACACGCCGCAGAGGTTGCGCGGTTGAATGAGCAAATGCGGGCGCTGGCGGCAGAGGGGAAAACCTATCAGGGAGTTGTTTTTCGGCTGATCAGCATACTGAGCCTTTCTGGTTATACGGCGGCGCAGGACTCGTTGAATCCCGCCGAGGCGCTACTCTTTGATGCGGAAAAATCTTTGGACTCGCCAGTCACCGATGCCATCCTGCGCGATTTTGCCATTGAAGAACTTCGCCATAAAGCTGCCATTAGACGCGCCGGGGGGATGCCAGATGCGTGAACGCGGAATTATCTTCAACGCAGAAATGGTACGCGCCATTTTATCCGGGCGTAAGACTCAGACTCGTCGGATTATGAAAGCTAATTGCATGGATGTGGCCGAAATGGATGACGGCTCGCTATGGCCTTGGCGGGAGAATGGCGAGACTGGTGAGGACTACTGGTATCCGTGCCCGTTCGGGGTGGTTGGTGATCGCCTGTGGGTGCGTGAGACGTGGCAGGCTATTCATGACTATTGCGATGAAAACGGCAACGTCGACGAACGCCGATACCCGCGAAGCATTCCGAAGCAGCGCGGTAACTACTGGCATCCAGTCTACGCAGAATCTTGGGGCAATGAATGCCGCGAGGACCGCCAATTTCCATGGCGACCAGCAATCCACATGCCGCGCTGGGCCAGCTGTATAACGCTGGAGATTACCGGCGTTCGGGTGGAACGGTTGAATAGTGTTAGCGAAGAGGATGCCCAGCGTGAAGGCGTTCAGCCATTACAAGGAGGCTACTGGAAGCACTACCAGCCGAATGAGTGGACTCAATTTCAATTGAGCGCGAGAGGCTCATTGGCAACTCTCTGGAATTCGATTTATGGCGATGACAGTTGGTGGGCTAACCCGTGGGTGTGGGTCGTTGAGTTTAAGCGCGTGGAGCATCAGCCATGACAAAAAGCATCCTCGATATGTGTTGCGGCAGCCGCATGTTCTGGTTCGACCGCGCAGATCCGCGCGTAATGTTCTGTGATATCCGTCGGGAACAGCACACCCTGTGCGACGGTCGCGGGCTGGACATCAATCCGGATATGATCGCCGACTTCCGCGCTCTGCCGTTCGAACATGAGTCCTTCAACCTGGTGGTTTTCGATCCTCCGCACCTGGAGTATGCCGGGGAAACCAGCTGGCTACGCGCAAAATACGGCGTGCTGAACAAAGCAACTTGGCGAGATGACCTCGCGGCTGGCTTCCGTGAGGCATTCCGCGTACTGCGCCCGGGTGGCACGCTCATCTTCAAGTGGAACGAAACGCAGATCGCTACGCGGGAAATACTGGCGCTGACGCCGGAGAAGCCCGCATTCGGTCATCCGTCCGGCAAGCGAGCCAATACCCACTGGATTGCTTTCATGAAGGAGCTGGCCGCATGAGCACTATCACCTTCGTATTCCTGATCCTCGAATCCCCGGTACGCGACGGCAGCGCATGGAGCATCACCCCGATGCCATCCCTGGAGGTATGCGAGCAGGTGCTGGCTGATGTTCGTTCCCATGGTGGCTGGGGCGACGATTTCCCCGCCGTGCCAGACGGCGCTCACTGTAAAGAGGTCAAACAGTGAAGAAACTAATTGAGATGTTCACTCGCGAGAGACTAATGCAAATGGCCGACGAAAATACTATTTGCAAATTATCTCTGGAGGAAAGAGTAGCATTAGCTAGGTTAGCTCTCATGGTTAATGAACCATCAGGGGTGATTTACCAAATCCGACAAAACAACGGGAGCCCTGAGTGGGAACAATGGTCGGAGGTCAGCGCTGAAGAATTTTATGCCGACGTCGAAAGTAAAGGCTGGGAATTTCGAACATTGTATGTTCTTAGTTGAACTTTCGTGACTCAACTGCAGGGTTTCGCAAAAAAACATCATAATCCTTTAACTTCATGAGTTTTTATGAAATTTTTTCGGACTAATTATCAACCACATTAAAACCCTTCAAAGAGCAATAATTGCACAGCAAAAGTTTATCTTTCTGACATCTGGTTACTACCAGACCAGATTCAAAAACTACCGACCTAAAAACTTTAAGCTTTTTCCTAATTTTTCTTTTCGCTATTGCACCAAAATTCACTTTGAGGTTTTGATAATACTAAGCTTTAAATCTTTTATTGAGAAAGCAATGAATGTACAGTTTTTTTTATGAATTGATGGCTAGGAGGTGATCGTGAAAGTCGATTACATCAATGATAAGAAAAAATTCACATATAGGACAATGGGCTACTGGGTTTTAATTCTAAAAGTTAATGAGTATATTATTTTTGAAAAAGCCTTGCTTGGTATACCTTTAAAAAAAGCGCAGGCGTATATTCATAATTTCACGTATCTAGGAGAGCACAGATACAGGTCTCGGATCATTGATGGCAATAAGTTGCTGGTTCGCAGAATCCCGGACAACGATGCCACCATATGAATACCATGTTAATTAAATTGTTTAATAGACACCGATTAACCAATATATTCTCCCACTCTCTGTCTTAAATAGTTTATAGCCACTCCCTTTAAGATATCGAGACAATAACCGCCAATCGGCGGTTTTTTTACGCCCTCTCCCCATGAAAAACACAATCCGGCGCCACCTCGCGCGCCACCATATTTTCTATGCCAGCATCCGCCCGGCGGCTGTGCTGATCCTGCTGCTTATCGCGGCGTTAACTGCGGAGCTATTTCTAAAGTGAACTCCTATCAATTACATGTTGGTCGTTGCGAAGCCGTTCTGAAGACGATGCCGGATAACTCAGTGGATGCGATTGTCACCGATCCACCCTACGGCCTGAGCTTTATGGGGCACAAATGGGATTATCAGGTACCGACGGTTGAGCAATGGGCAGAATGTCTACGCGTGCTTAAGCCAGGCGGGCATCTGTTGGCGTCTGGTGGTTCCCGAACCTATCACCGCTTGGTCGTAAAAGTCGAAGACGCAGGCTTTGAAATCCGTGACATGATCGAGTGGTTATACGGCACCGGCTTCCCGAAATCTCACAATCTCGATGGAGAGTTTGACGGCTGGGGAACGGGCCTTAAGCCCGCCCATGAGCCAATCGTTATGGCCCGTAAGCCGTTCAAGACGACGGTGGCTAATAACATGGAGCAGTATCATACCGGAGCGCTGAACATCACCGCCTGCCGTATTTTCACCGATGACGAGCTGACTGGCGGTAAAGGCGCACTACTATCGCATCAGCGGGACAGCACTGAACCCGCCAGCAACTACCAGCAGACACCTGAGGGGCGCTGGCCAGCAAACCTGATCCACGACGGCAGCGATGAAGCAATCGCCATATTCCCGGCAAACGCTGGCGCAGCATCACCGGTAAGAGGTACTGAGCCATCAGCCGCCGGGACAGGAAACATTCTCGGTATGAGAAAGCGTGTCGCGACACATCATCATGGTGACAGCGGTAGCGCCGCGCGCTTCTTCTACTGCGCGAAGGTGACGCCAGCAGAGCGCGACGAAGGCATGGAACGCTTTATCGCTTTCTCCGCATCGGAAATGACTGGTGGCCGCAAAGAGGGTAGCGCGGGCCTTAACGATCCTCGCGCCGGTGCCGGACGCAACAACGGTGCGAAGAACCCGCACCCGACCGTGAAGCCGATTGCGCTGATGAAATACCTCTGCCGCCTTATCACTCCACCAGGCGGAATTGTTCTCGACCCATTTACAGGCAGCGGCAGTACCGGCCGCGCGGCGATTGAAGAGGGATTTTCTTTCATCGGCATCGAGTTAGATCCGGACAACATCGTAACCGCCAGCGCCCGCATCGGTTATTCCTACAAGCAAATGTCTGCGCCAGCAGCGCCAGCAGCGCCAGCAGCGCCAGCAGCGCCAGCAGCGCCAGCAGCGGAGAATGACGTGTGGCCGGTCGAAGTCAACCGCCTGGCAGACCAAATCGAGCATCTTGCCGATCTGGAGTCGGAGCACCAGCGCAAGGTGAAACACCACATCAACACCCTGCTGCTTGAGCGCGAGCCAGCAGGCGTAATCATCGCAACGGCACAAGCCCTCACCAAAACATTCGGGAACATTCCAGCATGAGAGAAATCATAGTCGACAACTTTGCCGGCGGCGGCGGAGCCAGCACCGGTATTGAAATGGCCACCGGCCGCAGCGTGGACATCGCCATCAACCACGACCCGAATGCGATCGCTATGCACACGACAAACCACCCGGACACGCTGCATTATTGCGAATCGGTATTCGATATCGACCCGGTGGTGGCGACCGCCGGCGCACCGGTTGGCCTGGCGTGGTTTAGCCCGGACTGCCGCCACTTCAGCAAAGCCAAAGGCAGCACGCCGGTTAAAAAAGAGATTCGTGGACTGGCGTGGATCGTACTGCGCTGGGCGCTGGCCACCCGCCCCAGAGTCATGATGCTGGAAAACGTGGAGGAATTTAAAACATGGGGGCCGCTGCTTATTGGTGAGGAACGTCCAGACCCGGCACGAACCGGCGAAACCTTCGCGGCGTTCGTTGGCATGCTCAGCACTGGCGTGGCAGCCGACCACCCGGCGCTGGATGAGGTCTGCGAATCGCTGCAGATTGACCGGCACGGACCGGAAGCGCTACGGCTGACCGCCGGACTCGGCTACATCGTCGAACACCGCGAACTTAGGGCCTGTGATTACGGCGCGCCGACGATCCGCAAGCGTTTCTTCATGGTGATGCGCTGCGACGGGCAGCCTGTAGCATGGCCGGAAGCCACCCACGGCGATCCGAAGTCTGTCGCCGTGCTGGCGGGCAAACTGGCACCCTGGCGCACCGCGGCGGAGTGTATCGACTGGAGCATTCCCTGCCCGTCGATTTTCGGTCGCAAGAAGTCGCTGGCGGAAAACACACTGCGTCGCATCGCCCGCGGCATTCAGCGGTTCGTGATCGACAACCCGACGCCGTTCATCGTGAAGTGCAACCACACTAGCACCCGTACAAAATACGACTGTTTCCGGGGACAGGAGCTGGAGTCGCCTCTGCACACGATAACCAAGACACATGGTTTTGCGGTCGTTACGCCTCACATCACTAAATTCCGCACCGGGGCCACCGGGCAGGAAGTTACTGAGCCACTGCCGACGGTCACCGCCGGTACTTCAGCGCGCCCCGGCGGCAACGGCCACGCGTTGGGAATGGTGGAGGCTCAACTTTCGCCGTTCCTGGCAGGTGCAGGCGGATCAGAATACCAGGGCAAACCGCGTTCCTGCGAGAAGCCCATACACACCATTCTGAAGGAGTCGCGCAGCTGCGTTATCGCACCAGTGATCGCCCGACAGTTCGGCAGCAGCATCGGTCACCCTGTTGATCAACCGAGCGGAACGGTTACGGCCGGTGGCGGCGGAAAAAGCCAACTGGTGTGCCCGACGATGATCCAGATGGGCTAAGGCGAACGACCGGGGCAGGCACCACGTGTCCTCGATATGCAGAAGCCTGTCGGCACGGTCACCGCCGGCGGCAATACGTTTGCTATCGCCAGCGCGTTTCTGGCCAAACATTTCGGCGGCAACTATACCGGACCCGGCGCACCGGTGGACGGTCCGACCCACACAGTCACCACTACAGATCACCACGCGCTGGTAACGGCGCAGCTGCTGGTGAATAACACTGGCCACCCGGGCGGCGCTGCTGACCAGCCAGTGCATACGGTTACTACCGGAAATCACCACGCGCTGGTTACGTCCAACCTGGTGAAGCTGCGCGGCACCTGCAAAGACGGACAGCTAATTAACCGGCCGATGCCAACCATCACGGCAGGCGGCCAGCACGTTGGTGAAGTGCGCACCAGCCTGGCGGTCGAGCATTACAACGAAGCGCGCGCGGCAGTGACGGCCGAGTTTCTGCATCAGCACGGCCTGAGCGAGTTTGTTCGGGTAGAGGGAGTTACTTACCGGATCGTCGATATCGGCATGCGAATGCTGCAGCCGCGGGAACTGTATAACGCCCAGGGCTTCCCGGCGTGGTACGTCATCGACCGTGACTATCGTGGCAACAAGTACGCGAAAGACAAGCAGGTAGCACGCTGTGGCAACGCCGTGCCGCCGCCGTTCGCTGAAGCACTTGTACGCGCCAACCTGCCAGAACTCTGCACCACACGCGATCAGCAAGTGGCTTAAAAATTTACACGAGAGGTGAGTATGCCCACTGCGGAAATACTTATGACCGTAAAAGAACTGGCCGCTACTCTGCAGGTTTCGGCCACCACCATTTATCGCAATCCTCGCAAATATCACATGTTTCGCGTTGGTAATAACTGGCGCGCCAACTCCGAAAGTTTGAAAAAGTTTGCCGAAGCGCCTGGTACGGATAACAATGTTTTCCGGCTGGGTGTTGTGGGCGGTAAGGAGAGAAAAAAATGCCGATCTACAAAAGGGGTCACACGTACTGGATCGATATCTCAGCGCCAGATGGCACGCGAGTTAGACGCTCTGCTGGCACCGAGGAAAAAGCAAAAGCCCAACAGCTTCACGATAAGTTGAAACATGAATTATGGGCTGTTGCAAATCTTGATAAAAGACCTGAACGAAGTTTTGAAGAACTGATAGTTCTGGCATTACAGGATGCTGAAGGTCAGGCCTGTTTTAGTGACAAACAAACACAGGCACGCTATTGGTTGGGATGCTTTCAGGGTAGGTTAATATCATCGATTACCAGTGAAGACATTACTAACAACCTCCCAACTCATGGTTTGCTTTCCAGAAAACGGCTGGCGAATGCTACAAAAAACCGTTATCGGGCTCTGATAATGCGAGGATTCTCTCTAGCATATAGAAATGGCTGGATTGATAAAATTCCTTATTCTCGATCATTGCGTGAGCCCAAGGTCCGGGTAAGGTGGATATACAAAAACGAAGCCAGATCTCTTATCGATAATCTTGAACACGAATGGATGAAGCAACTGTGCTCTTTCGCTCTACTTACAGGTGCCAGATTAAGAGAAATGCTTTCGTTGACATGGAAGAATGTAGATCTGAGCAGGCGAGTAGCTGTTGTAACTGCAGATAGAGCTAAATCAGGAAGAGCGAGACCTCTCCCCCTCAATGATGAGGCTGTAGCATTGATCAGAAAGATATCTCGTAAAAAGGAATTCTTGTTTTCTTCGGATGGCACGATGCAAGGCGATTTCAACCGTACAGATTTTAAGAGATCCTTGTCATTAAGCGGTATCGTTGATTTTAGATTCCATGATCTGAGGCATACCTGGGCAAGTTGGCACGCCCAGAACGGTACCCCACTAATGGTGCTAAAAGAAATGGGTGGATGGGAGACTCTTGAGATGGTCAATAAGTACGCGCACCTGAGTGGCGAACATTTAAGCAAATACAGCAACACTGTCACATTTATGGCACAGGACGATATCTCACGAAGTTCTAATGAGGCAATGTCACTTGTAAGTTAATGAATTTAATGGACAAAAAACATTAACGCATTACGAAATAATTCCAGCTCATCAGATCTCTAGTCTGGCGTGAAGCATTACTGATTTATATTTTAACGGGAATCATTAGCATGGCATTCGATTTTGACCAACGGATAGACCGCCGTCACAGCGATAGTCTTAAATGGCGAAAATATGGTGATCGGGATATCCTTCCGCTGTGGGTGGCCGATACCGATTTTCGTTCGGCAGACTGCATTACGGCAGCACTTCAGCAGCGTGTTGCCCATGGCGTGTTCGGTTACGGTTTTCCGTCGGAAGCGCTGATCGAAGTCGTTGTTGAGCGTATGGCTCAACGCTATGGCTGGCAGATCCAGCCTGAATGGCTGGTATTTTTACCCGGCGTGGTTTGCGGCCTTAATCTGTGCGTGCGGGCCTTTACCTCACCGCAGGAAAGTACCCTCGCCCCGACGCCAATCTATCCCCCATTCCGCCAGGCGGCGAAACTCGCCGACCGCGCGCAGCTGAATGTTCCTCTGCGGTTGCAAGAACAGCGCTGGGTGCTGGATCTGGACGGACAGGAATCGCAGCTGGACGGCAGCGAAAAACTGCTGATGCTCTGCAACCCACAAAACCCCGGCGGCACGGTTTATCGCCGCGAAGAGCTGGAAGCCCAGTTGCGTTTCGCACAGCGCCACGATCTGATCGTTTGTTCAGATGAAATCCACTGCGATCTGCTGCTGGAACCCGGCGTGAAGCACATTCCCTTTGCCAGCCTGAGTGAAGATGCCGCACAGCGATCCATCACCCTCATGTCGCCGTCAAAAACATTTAATATCGCCGGGCTGGGCGCGTCGTTGGCGATCATTCCCAATCGCGAATTGCGCGAGCGTTTTTCCCGCGAGCGTAAAGGCATGGTGCCGGATGTTGACGTGCTGGCCTACGTCGCTGCTACCGCCGCCTGGCGCGACGGACAGCCGTGGCTTGACGAACTGCTGGCTTATCTGAAGCGTAACCGCGATACGCTGGTCAATCACATTAACACCCTGCCGTCGCTAAGTATGGTATCGCCGGAAGGTAGCTATCTCGGCTGGATCGATGCCGGAAGGCTGGGCGTCGCCAACCCGCAGCAGTTCTTTGAACGCCACGGGCTGGGATTCTCAGCCGGAAGTGATTTTGGTGACGATCGTTTTGTTCGCATCAATTTCGGCTGCCATCGACTGCTGCTTGACGAGGCACTGCGCCGCATCACGCTGGCGGTGTCTTCGCACAGCCAGGCGGACTGGTAAAACAGAGAGGCGGGCTGATGAACCGGAAACGTCATCGCCTCAGGTTAAGTCATGCTGCCCGCGATTGATTGCATCATGTGACCGGCCGGTTAACCCGATCGGTTTCAACTGATTTCACTGGCGACGATCTCTTTCAGGCTCCACGGATGGAACTTGATGGTTACCTGGCCGTCTGTCACTGCCAGCGTCGGATTCGGCAGGCGTTCACCTTCCCCTTTCGGCGCGCTGCTTTTCACTGAAATACCCTGCTGGATGAGCCCTTCATCCGCCATCAGCGCCAGCGCACGTGAACCCAGCTGTGCCTCATCGCCGCGCAGCACGATCTCAACGTGCTCCCAGCCTTCGTGACGATACAGTTTCGCCCCCGGCCACGGCAGTTCAACAACGTCGATCTGCCACGGTCCTACGCTCAGCGGCGTATGCAGTTCGAACAGGGCAATCGGTCTGCCGGCAATCTCTTTTTCGGAAAACAGCGCGCCGCACTGCAAAAGTCCCTGCTTCCAACGCTCGGCAGTGGTGTTCTGATGGCAGCGGACCGCAATGTGATCGGCCTCCAGTGCGGTCAGATCCAGACCAAGGCGATCAGCCAGATGGCTAAGAGCGTTAACGAAACGCGCCAAATCCGCGCTTAAATCCTGCAGTTCGGGCTGAGTAGTGATATCGGTCATCTGAAAAAATCCTGGTTACGGCTCCGGCCACGCCGTAAAGGCATCTGGCGCGGAATGCGCTTTCTGTCGTTGCGGCGTATGTTACCCGAAAAGACAGCAAAAACTCACCCCGTCATCGCGTTAAGGTTCCTGGAAAAACAGGCGCTAAATGCAGTATACTTCCCCCCTTGTTTTTTTAACGACGCAAGCGGCGGGTGCTTTTTCCTCACCGGCGGCGTTACGATCGCGGCGCGCACCCTTTGCGTGCGGGCATCATCAGCATAATTAAGGTAACTCGGTGAATATTCAGGCCCTTCTCTCAGAAAAAGTCAGTCAGGCGATGATCGCAGTGGGTGCTCCAGCGGACTGCGAGCCTCAGGTGCGTCAGTCAGCCAAAGTGCAGTTTGGTGATTATCAGGCAAACGGCATGATGGCCGTGGCGAAATCACTGGGCATGCCGCCGCGACAACTGGCAGAAAAGGTTCTGGAACAGCTGGACCTGAACGGCATTGCCCGTAAGGTTGAAATTGCCGGTCCCGGCTTTATCAATATTTTCCTCGAACCCGCCTGGCTGGCACAGCAGGTGGACAGCGTGCTGGCTGCGCCAAAGCTGGGTGTGGCTGACGTTAAGCCGCAGACCATCGTTATCGACTATTCCGCGCCAAACGTGGCGAAAGAGATGCACGTCGGCCACGTGCGTTCCACCATCATTGGTGATGCCGCGGTGCGTACGCTGGAGTTCCTCGGCCACAATGTGATCCGCGCTAACCACGTGGGTGACTGGGGTACGCAGTTCGGCATGCTGATCGCCTTCCTGGAAAAACAGCAGAACGAACATCATGAAGACATCGCGCTGGCCGATCTTGAAGCCTTCTACCGCGAAGCGAAACGTACCTATGACGAAGACCCGGCCTTTGCCGAGCGCGCGCGTGGCTACGTGGTAAAACTGCAGGGCGGCGACGAGTACTGCCGGGCCATGTGGAAAAAACTGGTCGACATCACCATGTCGCAGAACCAGCTGATTTATGACCGCATGAACGTGACCCTGACGCGTAACGATGTCATGGGTGAAAGCCTGTACAACGACATGCTGCCGGGCATTGTGGCCGACCTGAAGGCCAAAGGCATGGCGGTAGAGAGTGAAGGTGCCACCGTCGTATTCCTTGATGAGTATAAAAACAAGGAAGGCGAACCGATGGGCGTGATCATCCAGAAAAAAGATGGCGGCTATCTGTACACCACCACCGACATCGCCTGCGCCAAATACCGTTATGAAACCCTGCATGCCGACCGTGTGCTGTACTACATCGACTCCCGTCAGCATCAGCACCTGATGCAGGCCTGGACCATCGTGCGTAAAGCGGGCTACGTGCCGAATTCCGTACCGCTGGAACACCATATGTTCGGCATGATGCTGGGCAAAGACGGCAAGCCGTTTAAAACCCGTGCGGGCGGCACCATCAAGCTTTCCGATCTGCTGGATGAAGCCGTGGATCGCGCCACTAAACTGGTTGCGGAAAAGAACCCGGACATGCCGGCCGATGAGTTGGACAATCTGGCGAACATCGTCGGTATCGGCGCGGTAAAATACGCGGATCTGTCGAAAAGCCGCACCACCGACTACATCTTCGACTGGGACAACATGCTGGCGTTCGAGGGTAATACTGCGCCGTACATGCAGTATGCCTACACCCGCGTACTCTCGGTGTTCCGCAAAGCTGGGATTGATGAAAACGGCATCAGCGGCTCAACGCGAATCGCTGAAGATCGCGAAGCCGCGCTGGCTGTTCGCCTGCTACAGTTCGAAGAGACCATTACCCAGGTTGCCCGCGATGGTACGCCACATGTGATGTGCGCCTATCTGTACGATCTGGCCGGTCTGTTCTCAGGCTTCTACGAACACTGCCCGATCCTCAGCGCGGAAGATGAAGCCACTAAGCAGAGTCGTCTGCGCCTGGCGCTGCTGACGGCGAAAACGCTGAAGCAGGGTCTGGATACGCTGGGTATTGAAACCGTAGAACGTATGTAATTCGTGCACGAAGGCAGGTTCGTTACACCTGCCGTCCTGCAGTAAAAACCCCAGCCGGGTATGAATCCGGCTGGGGTTTTTTAAGGCTTATCGATCAGGCAAGACGGGTGAAGCTCACCACCTTCTTTTCTTCGTTCTCCTGCTTGCTGCGCGGTTTCAACGCCTGGAGATCCTGCAGATAGCTTTGACGCCAGTGGGCAATGTCATTTTGCCGCAGTACCGCCATCATGTCGTTGTACCGCGAAATGCGTTCGGTGCGCGACATCGTTAAGGCGCGATCCAGCGCTGCTGCCACTTCATCACGATCGTACGGGTTAACGATCAGCGCCGACGTCAGCTCGTTGGCCGCACCGGCAAAACGCGACAGCACCAGTACACCGGGGTCGTCCGGGTCCTGTGCGGCAACATACTCTTTTGCCACCAGATTCATGCCGTCACGCAGTGGCGTTACCAGCCCGATATCGGTCAGGCGGAAGATTTTCATTAGTAAACGGCGATCAAAATGCTGATTGAGATAGTAAAGCGGCGTCCAGCCGAGAGTGCCATATTTACCGTTAATCCGCCCCGCCTCGGTCTCCAGCTGGTGGCGAATATCCTGATAGGCCTCCACGTCGCCGCGCGAAGTGGGTGCTATCTGCGAGTAACGGATTTTCCCACGGTGCTGCGGGAAGTTTTCCAGCAGCGCTTCATAGGCGAGGAAACGCTCCGGCAGCCCTTTGGAATAATCCAGGCGTTCGCAGGCAATGATGTTCTGTGCATCGCCCAGATCCCTCTTCATCGCCACCATCTTCGGCGGCAGCGGGCCTTCAGCCATCTCTTTAATACTGTCCGGCTCTATCCCGATAGGATACACCTCGGTAGCAAAGCGATTGCCGAAGGCACGATGCTGTTTCCCCTCGGTTTGTAGCGATGTCAGCAGAGAGACACACTCCAGAAACGCAATACGGTCGCTTTCAGTCTGGAAGCCCAGCAGATCGTAGTCGCACATCATCTCCAGCAGTTCGGCATGGGGCGGCAGCGCGTTGAAAATTTCCGGTGTCGGGAAGGGAATGTGCAGGAAGAAGCCAATACGGTTAGTCACGCCCAGTTCACGGAGTTCGGCGGCAAATGGCAGCAGATGATAGTCGTGAATCCACAGTACGTCATCCGGCTTCAGCAGCGGCAGCAGGCGCTGTGCCAGCAGCTTATTCACCCGGCTGTAGCCTTCCCAGGCTTCACGCTGAAAATTAACCAGATCCAGACGATAGTGAAAGGCAGGCCACAGCACCGCGTTGGAAAATTGCAGATAGTAGAGATCGTAATCATTTTGATTCAGACCAAAGGAGGCGTAGGTGATACCGTCCTGCTCCAGCATCGACAGCTCGTCATCATCTTCTCCGATCTCGTTAATATTACCGTTCCATCCGTACCAGACGCCGCCGGTGGTTTTCAGTGCATCAACAATACCCACCGTTAATCCACCAGCGCTGACCTTGCTGCCATCGGGAACAGCAATACGATTCGATACGACCACTAAACGACTCATAACGTTTCACTCCTTACCGACGCCTGCGCGCCCTGATCTAATTTTAATATTGTGAGTTCCAGCCAGTGCCAGACCGCACTAACATCCGGCAAATAGCCGCGTGCTTCACTGGTGCCTGCACCCACCTTCACGGAAACGCCCTCCATTGCGTTAACAACCTTAAATCCGGCCTCATCGGTTAAATCATCCCCGACAAAAACCGGGATGCGCCCTGAGAACGGGGGCTGTTTCATAAAGTATTTAATCGCCGCGCCTTTGCTGACGCCGTCCGGTTTCAGCTCAATCACGCATTTTCCCGGCTGCTGAACCAGTTCGGGAAAGCGGGCAACCAGCCCATCCGCGAGCTGTTGAATCGCCTGCTGATGCTGCGGTGCGCGACGGTAGTGCAGCGCAAACGCCATGCCTTTACTCTCCAACTGGGTACCGGGCAGCGCGGCGATTGCCGGTTCCAGTTCGGCGGTCAGCGAACGCACCGTTTCAGGGGATAAGGCAATGCGGTCAATGTTTCCCTGTCCGTCGCGCCGTTCGGCACCGTGTACACCCGCCAGCGCCAGTGAAAGTGGCTCCACCAGCTCATCAAGCTCACGCATTGGCCGCCCGGAAACCAACGCCAGCGCCCCATCGCTGTAAGCGGCAAGGCGCGCCAGGTTGTCGCGAACGGCAGGCGGGATACTGACTTCCTCGGGGCGTGACTTAATCGCCGCCAGCGTACCGTCGACATCGAAAAAAAACGCATAACGTGCCGGTTCCAGCGGGGGAACGAATTCTGTTTTGCTCACACATTCCTCCTGATTAGACATAGGCAAACTCTCCGCGCAATAAGGGGAACACTCAGTGAAATCGCGGTTGTCGGGCAGGATAAGAAAGGGCTGAATGGGGGGAATTCTTGACTACAATGTTGCTCTCCCTGATCAAAATCAGACTCTGTGCGATGGAGTACTACCCTCATACCCGACGCCCCTCAATGCGCATAACGTCAGCATTCAGTATAGTCAGGGATCGGGGAGCTGCCAGGTTTAGTGAAAAATCAGAGAGTTCACGACATAAGTGCCCTGAGTGCGTTTGGCAGGACTCATCCCGCTAATCCGACCCCGTACGCAACGGGTATACTCGCCCTCTTCAGATATGACTTATTACCAAAACCAGAGGATTTCCCGGTGATTAAATTCAGCGTGCTTTACCCCAACCGTAGCGATGCCCACTTCGACCATGACTACTACCGCGATGTGCATCTGCCGCTGATCAAAACACGGATGGGTGACGCCTGCCTCTCTTATGAGATTGATAAACCCTTAGGTGAAGATGCGCCGTTTATCGCCGCCTGCCACATTTACTGCGCAAGCCTCGAGGCGTTCCAGCAGGTGATGGCCCCGCACGCGGAAGAATTTACCGCCGACGTGGCGAATTTTACCAACGTGACGTCGGTTAAATTTATCTCAGACGTAGTGGTTAAGGGCTAACCGCGTTTGCGGGCAGGAGCAGAAGCAGAAGCAGAAGCAGAAGCAGAAGCAGAAGCAGAAGCAGAAGCAGAAAGTTAATCACACGTCAGGCGACACATTCCAGCCCCTAAAATAAACAGGCGGACCAGAGAGGCCCGCCTGATACGTCAACGGCCGTGATGACAGCCGTTACAGCAGTTTTCTTTCCGCCAGATCCAGCGCGAAGTAGCTGAAAATAAGATCCGCACCGGCACGCTTAATGGCGCCGAGGCTTTCCAGCACCACGTCGGTTTCACTGATAGCGCCAGCCTGCGCGGCAAACTTAATCATCGCGTACTCACCGCTCACCTGATAGGCGGCCAGCGGCAGACGGCTGTGCTCGCGCACGTCGCGCAGAATATCCAGATAGGCGCCCGCCGGTTTGACCATCAGCGCGTCGGCGCCTTCCGCTTCATCGATCAGCGACTCGCGAATGGCTTCGCGACGGTTCATCGGGTTCATCTGATAAGTTTTACGATCGCCCTTCAGCGAGGTCCCGGCTGCTTCACGGAATGGGCCATAGAAGGATGACGCGAACTTGGTGGAGTAAGACATGATCGCCGTGTCGGTGAAACCGGCTGCATCCAGCGCAGCGCGGATCGCCGCAACCTGGCCGTCCATCGCCGCAGACGGTGCGATAAAGTCGGCTCCGGCCTGGGCGGCAACCACCGCCTGCTTGCCGAGGTTAATCAGCGTTGCATCGTTATCCACACCGTGATCGTGCAGCACGCCGCAGTGGCCGTGGCTGGTGTATTCACAGAAGCAGGTATCGGACATCACAATCATCTCCGGCACAGTGTCTTTGCAGATGCGCGACATGCGCGCCACCAGGCCATTCTCATTCCAGGTATCGCTGCCGGTGGCGTCGGTATGATGTGAAATACCAAAGGTCATCACCGACCGCACGCCGGCTTTAGCAATTCGTTCGATCTCATAGGCCAGGCGCTTTTCAGGGATGCGCATCACGCCCGGCATAGCAGCGATCGGCTTATAGTCATCCAGCTCTTCTTCCACGAAGATTGGCAGCGCCAGATCGTTCAGACTCAGGCTGGATTCCTGGAACAGCGAGCGAAGAGAAGCGGACTGGCGTAAGCGTCTTGGACGCTGGATGAGAGAATTCGTAGACAAAACAACCTCGGTTTAACGACTCAGTCACCGGCAAAATCACGCGGCGGTGATGATAAAAGTGAATAGTGCGCTAACACTATACCTCCGGGCGGCAGATGACAATATTTGTGGAAATTACCTGCGCCTTAACGGCACAGAGTGCTTTGTTAGCTACAGAAAATTCACATTTTTTCCCCCTTCCCTTCACAGAGGCTGGTATTCTGCTTCGGCTCCTGCCGTTTTGACTTTCATTCTGAACATCAAAGGGAATCAAACATGTCTGACGTACGTCCGCTTAAATTCGTTACCCTGCTTGGCAGCCTGCGTAAAGCTTCGCTGAACGCCATTGTTGCTAACAGCCTGCCTGAACTGGCGCCTTCTGGCGTGGAAATCAGTCCGCTTGGCTCAGTGGCCGACTTCCCCCATTATGATGCCGATATTCAGGCGGAAGGTTTTCCTGAAGCCGTGCTGGCAATGGGTGCTGCGATTGCCGCCGCTGACGGGGTGATTGTTGTTACGCCGGAATATAACTACTCGGTTCCCGGTGCGCTGAAAAACGCCATCGACTGGCTGTCGCGCCTGCCGGACAGTCCGCTGTCGGGTAAGCCACTGGCGATTCAGACCGTCTCTCCTGGTGCTATCGGCGGCGCGCGCGCGCAGTATCATCTTCGCCAGAGTCTGGTGTTCCTCAACGCCAACGTGATTAATAAACCGGAAATCATGATCGGCCGGGCGGGCAGCCGCATCGACGCGGAAAAAGGCACGGTCAGCGATGAGAGCACCCGCCATCATCTGACGGCGCAGCTGGACGCGCTGGCAGCGCTGGCTTACCGCGCGGGTTAACCCCCACCGGCATCAGCCCCTGCGGAGCGTCGTGGCGTTGGCTCAACGCACGGGCTTGCCCCTACCGCAGTAGCGGCTGTATCGCTCTATTATGGCGATCCCGCAGCCAGCATAGCGGTCCGTCGGTCAGACAGGCGTTTTTGAGCCACAAAAAAAGCCGGGAAAGTCCCGGCTTTAAAAACGCTAGACGATCAGAAGAAGCCGAGCGGCTGCACGCTGTAGCTGACCAGCAGGTTTTTGGTCTGCTGATAGTGATCGAGCATCATTTTGTGCGTTTCGCGGCCAATCCCGGATTTCTTATAGCCACCAAACGCCGCATGTGCCGGATAGAGGTGGTAACAGTTGGTCCACACGCGTCCGGCCTTGATCGCCCGGCCAACGCGGTAGGCACGGTTGATATCACGGGTCCAGACCCCCGCCCCCAACCCGTAGATCGAGTCATTGGCAATGGCAATCGCCTCAGCTTCATCTTTAAAGGTGGTAATGCCCACCACCGGCCCGAAGATCTCCTCCTGGAAGACGCGCATACTGTTGTTGCCCTTCAGCAACGTCGGCTGGATGTAATAGCCGCCGTTGAGGTCACCTTCGAGTTTCTCCACCCCGCCGCCGGTCAGCACTTCAGCACCCTCTTTCTGCGCGATGTCCAGATAGGAGAGAATTTTATCAAACTGCTGCTGCGACGCCTGCGCGCCGACCATGGTATCGGTATCCATCGGATCGCCGCGCCGGATGGTTTTCACTCGCTTCATCACCGCCGCCATAAAGGGTTCATAGATGGATTCCTGTACCAGCGCGCGGGAAGGACAGGTACACACCTCGCCCTGGTTGAGGAAGCCGAGCACCACGCCCTCCGCCGCTTTTTCGATAAACGACGCTTCGGCCTGCATGATGTCTTCGAAGAAGATATTCGGTGATTTACCGCCCAGCTCAACGGTGGACGGGATCAGGTTTTTCGCCGCCAGTTCCAGAATATGGCCGCCGGTAGCGGTTGAACCGGTAAAGGCCACCTTGGCGATACGCGGATTAGAGGCCAGCGCTTCACCGGCCTCCTTGCCGTAGCCGTGGATCACGTTGAGCACGCCGTTCGGTAGCAGGTCGGCAATGACCTCCACAAACAGCGTGATGGAAAGCGGCGTCTGTTCAGCCGGTTTCAGTACCACGCAGTTGCCCGCCGCCAGCGCCGGGGCCAGCTTCCAGGCCGCCATCAGCAGCGGGAAGTTCCAGGGAATAATCTGCGCCACCACGCCCAGCGGCTCGTGGAAATGATAGGCGGCGGTGAATTCATCAATTTCCGCGGCGGTGCCCTCCTGCGCGCGCAGGCAGCCGGCGAAGTAGCGGAAGTGGTCCACCGCCAGCGGCATATCGGCGGCCAGCGTTTCACGCACCGGCTTACCGTTATCCCAGGTTTCATTCACGGCAAGGTATTCCAGCTTCTCTTCCAGTCGGTCAGCGATTTTCAGCAGAGTCAGAGAACGCGCCTGTACCGAGGTTTTACCCCAGGCATCGGCGGCGGCGTGGGCTGCATCCAGCGCTTTTTCCACATCGTCTTTATCGGAGCGCGGAAACTGGCCGATGTCCGAACCGTTGACCGGTGAGGTATTGGTAAAATACTGGCCGTTGACCGGTGGCACAAACTCACCGTTGATGAAGTTGCCATACTGCGGTTTAAGCACGATCAGGGAATCTTTACTGCCCGGATAAGCGTAGCGCATCATCGTTCTCCTGTTGAAATTCACATCGTTCGGCGGCATTAATTTAACAATGAAATAACCAATTATTAACATTGTTGATAAAGATGAGAATGTCAGATCGCACCAGTGGAAACTGTGACGAAGCCAGAAGGAAATGTGGATTTTACGGATCGGATGTGAGGTGGCTCACGAAGAGCCACCCGATGAATCGTCGCTAAACTAGGCGCGTTTTGCCGCAGGCTGTAACTGCTGCCAGAAATCCTGCAGCAGCTGGCGTGGCCATTCCGGCTCCGGCTGGTTGTGCATCAGTTTTTTAGCCTGCTCATCGCCAAGACTGTTATGCAGGCAGGCCGTCATAATTTCTGCGGTAAATTCAGGATGGAACTGCACCGACAGCGCCTGCGGGGAATAGCGGATAATCTGGCAGGGTTCCAGAGCAGAGCGGGCAAGTACCTGCGCGCCCGACGGCGGTGCCAGCACCGACTGACGATGGGATAGCCAGGCCGAAAAATGCTGCGGCAGCGAGGCCAGCAGCGGGTCCTGATGCCTTGTCGCGCTGGATTCCAGCTGCTGTAATCCGCGCTCCCAGCCGTTGGGGTTATCACCGACTTTCCCCCCCAGCGCGTAAGCCATCAGTTGATGACCGTAGCAGACACCGAGCAGCGGCAGCTTTTCCGCCACCAGATGGCGCACCCACGCGGCGGTCCGCTCGCTCCAGTCGGCATGATCGGTCACCATCGCCCAGGAGCCGCTGAGAATGGCGGCGGAAATAGTTGCCGGGTCGGGCAACGTCTCGCCGAGGTCCGGGCGTACAACAATATACTCACCGGCCGACAGGCCAAGCGCCTGCACAAACCACAGCTGCTGATCGCCCACCAGCTCACTGACCGGCAGCGGCGGCGTTTCAAGTTGGATAATGGCTAACGGTAGCTTCACGCTTATCTCTCCTGGCTGAGTACAATTCCCAGTCTCTTATCCTGACACTTTGCTTGCTAACTGTCTTATAACTTTTCTGGCAAATTGTAAACAAAGCATCAGCTTAAGCCGCTGCGTTTTTCGCGCTTTTAGCGCGATGGCGTGCTGAAAAAAAGTGGCACTTTAGCGCTTCATTCGCTGCATTTCATGCCATGATATTCAGGAGTGAAACGTTATTTTAAGGATTGTGCGGTGGCGCTGCGGCATTTTTTTCTGATACTTCTGGTGGTATCAATCTGGGCATTCAACAATATCGCCATTAAATGGGGCCTGATGGACCTTCCCCCGTTGATGATCACCACCCTGCGGTTTGTGGTGGTGGCGCTGATTCTGGTGCCGTTCACCCGCGTAAATCTTCAGCAGCTGCGTTATCTTATCGTCCTGGCCTTTACCTTCGGCTTTATGCACTTCTCGTTACTCTTTATCAGCCTCAACAACACCGATGCCGGAACGGCGGCGGTGATCGTCCAGCTGGGTACGCCAATCGCGATGCTGTTAGCGATGGTCATCCTGAAAGAGAAACTGCGCCTGGTACAGCTACTGGGAATTGCCATTTCGCTCAGCGGGGTGGTGGTGCTGTCCGGTAGCCCGACAATCCCCAACTGGTGGGTGTTGGTTCTGCTGCTCCTGAGTGCGCTGGGCTGGGCAATCAGCAATATGATTGTGAAAAAATCGCCGCCGATCAGTCCGCTGACGATGACCGGCTGGCTGTCATTTCTGGCGATACCCATCGTCGGCTGCGCGTCCTGGCTGACCGAATCCGACCAGCTGACGCTGCTGGTTAACTCTTCCTGGCGCGGCTGGTTCGGTATCCTGTTTAGCGCTATTGGTTCGTCGATTGTTGCCTACTCTTTATGGTACAGCCTGCTGAAGCACTACAACGTTAATCTGATCATGCCTTACTCTCTGCTGACGCCGGTACTGGCGGTGATCATGGGCGTGCTGGTGCTTGGCGATGAGATGAATGGTTTCAAGGCTGCGGGTTCGCTACTGGTCATTCTTGGAACGGCAATTGCGGTGATCAACCTGCGCAATCTGCGTATGCATGCAAAACTGGCGCGGTTCCGCTATGCGGGGCGCAGCAAACGGCATTAAACATTTCTGGAGGGCGTGATGAACGATCGGATAACCACTGAACTCTGGCAGCAGCTGTGGCAGGGGTTACGGAATTCATTATCTGCTCCGCCCGCACTGACGATAACCGGCCGACAGGCCCTGGTGTCCGCTTATCCGGTCAGTGAACTGGCCACCAGCAGCGTTGCGCTGGCCGCACAGGCCGTAGCCAGCCTGATAGACAGTCCCGAGCCGCTGCACGTTGACTGTGCCCTTGCTTCCCGCTGGTTCCAGCACGCCCTTCGTCCGATTAATCGCCCGCCTGCCTCTCTGTGGGACCCGTTTGCCGGTGATTACGCCTGCGCTGACGGCTGGGTTCGCCTGCATACCAATGCGCCGCATCACCGAGAAGCGATGGAGCGCGTGCTCGGCAGGCACGATAACCGTCAGGCGCTGGCCGCCACGGTCACGGGATGGGATCGTTTCACGCTCGAACAGGCCGTGGTGGATGCCGGTGGATGCGCGGCCGCGTTACGCAGCCGCGAGGAGTGGCAGCAGCATCCGCAGGGGCAAAGCGTCAGTCGTGAAGCGCTAATTGAGCAAAGCCTGCAACCCTGCGGACCACCTCCTGAATGGTCGCTACTTCCTGCTCGCCCGCTGCACGGCGTACGGGTGCTGGACCTGACGCGAATTATTGCCGGGCCGGTCGCCACACGCTTCCTGGCCGGGCTGGGCGCGGAGGTGCTGCGCATCGATCCGCCAGGCTGGCAGGAACCGTCTTTAGAAGAAGAGATTACTCTGGGAAAACGCTGCGCACGGCTGGACCTGAAATCAGCCGAAGGGCGGCGTCAGTTCGACATCCTGCTGGGTCAGAGCGATGTGCTGGTGCACGGCTACCGAGCCGATGCGCTGATTAATCTGGGCTACGACCAGGAGATGCTGCAAAAGCTGAAACCCGGTCTGATCGACGTCAGCCTGAACGCATGGGGATGGACAGGGCCGTGGCGAAACCGGCGCGGTTTTGACAGCCTGGTGCAAATGGCCTGCGGCATTGCCGATCGCGGGCGTCAATGGCAGGGGGGCGATGCGCCGGTGCCGCTGCCGGTCCAGGCGCTGGATCACGCAACCGGCTATCTGATGGCGGCGGCGGTGCTGGAAGGAATGCGCCAGCGGCGACTGCACAGTACCGGGTTTGCCGCCCGCCTGTCGCTCGCACGTACCGCCAGCCTGCTGTCAGACTTCCCTTACTCTGTCGATGAGCAGCCTGCCGGGCTGGGTGCCAGACAGCCGCAGGATGAAGAACAGGAAACGGTGATTTCCCACTGGGGGATTGCGGCCCAGCTTCGCGCGCCGTTCCGGCTGCCCGGAACACCGCTGCTGTGGTCACGATCGCCATCGCCGCTGGGTTCAGCCACAGCAGAATGGCTGGCGGTGAGTGAACAGCGTTAGCCCGTAAGCGATTAGAAAAGCACGGCAAGAGCGTGCCTGAAGCAAACACACAACCCGCCACAGCACGACAGCGCCTGAAGAAAAAACACGCCGCAGCCACAGTAAAAAAGCAACTGAAGAATTACGCGCAGCCAGCAACAGGAAAGATAACGCCCGGACAGGCTGCGCTGCAACGTGGTGCTTACTCGGCTTCGCCGCCCTGCTGCTCTTCCAGCTCGGCCAGCTCATCGCGCATCGTCTGTACGGCTTCACGGCTGATTGCCGCCAACGTGCGGTAAAACGCCGTTGAGGCGTGAGCCTCCACCTTGCCGAGAAACGCGCCGCACCACGGCATCAGGAACTCATCAAACAGAGTGACCTGTGCCAGGAACTCATCGGCCTCAGACTGATCTTCCAGCCAGGAAGAAGCCAACAGCAGTGCGCCAAAATGATCCGCCGGTCCTTCGCCCAGCGGCATGCCACGGCTGGTCAGAAAAGCGCGAACCTCCTCTTCCTTCGGCCCCTGCGGCCACTGCGAGCCGTACGGCGGCACCTTGCACTCGCTGCCAACAAACAGCGCGTTATAGTCAGCTGCCAGCAGCTGCGGATCGCTGTTTTCCTGCAGGCGGGTCAGTAGCTCATCCTGCTCCAGCGGCCAGTGCTGTTGCAGCTTACCTGACTGAAGCAGTGTAAACAGCGGCACCAGCAGCGGGTCCTGCGGCTGGCGGTTATACAGCGAGCCAAGGATGCGGCAGATGATAGAAAACTCATTCATTAGTTCGATTCCAAAAGTATGTCAGGGCTGAATCATACTATAGATCCGGCGGCGGCTGGGGGTGAAAGCGGAACTGCCGTTAGCGGATTCACTCGCAATCGCAGCCACTCCCCCTCACAACCAAACTAAAACTCAGCAAACTCTTCTATCGTTTTGCCGGTGCGCAGCGCGAGGAAATCGAGCAGGCGGCGCGGCGTCACGTTCAGCACGCGGTCTTCCGGGAAATCGACCTCACGCATGATGCGCAGGCAGTGCTCAAAGTTGCCGAGGGTAAAAGCGGTATGGGAATCGGAACCCAGCGCCAGCCAGCCGCCCGCCTCTTTTACCGCTGCGGCAACCGCGCGGCAGTTCGGTTCGCTGCCCTTGCGGGAGGTAGTAAAGGAGGAGTTGTTCAGCTCCAACGCCACGTTATATTTCGCCGCTGCTTCCGCGACCGCCTGAATGTCGATGGGATACTTCGGGTTGCCGGGATGGCTGATGATATGCACCAGTCCGTTGGCCATAGTGGCAATCATCGCTTTAGTATTATGTTCTTTATCCTGCGGTTGCAGCACCGGCTCGTGGAAGCCTGCAACGATAATGTCGATCGCTTCCAGCATAGGCCCGCTGCAATCAATCTCACCTTCGTTGTTTTTAATGTTCGCTTCAATGCCGCGCAAAATACCCACGCCGTCAATCACCCGCGGCCAAACTCTCATATTCACGAAGTGCCAGTAGTGCGGTGCATCGGCCATATCCGGGCCGTGGTCGGTGATCGCCAGCAGCTTAACGCCGCAGGTTTGTGCCTGAAGCACGTAGTCACGCAGCGTACTGTAGGCATGGGTGCTGGCAACGGTGTGCATATGAAGGTCAACGGGATACATGATTTACTCCTTAATGTTCAGGGCCGCACCGCTCACTGGGCGGCCCTTATCGTTTAGTAACCGCGTTCTAAATCAACGCGGCCTTCCGGCATCTGATTGTTTTCACACTGGGCAATCGCCCCTGCGATATAGTCCATAGCTTCCTCGGGTAAGGTTACAGCCGCATTATGCGGCGTCATGGCGATATCAGGATGCGACCAGAAAGGATGATCGGCAGGTAAAGGTTCAACGTTGAACACGTCCAGCGCGGCGGCCTTGACTTCCCCCGCCGCCAGCGCCGCCAGCAGATCGTCGTCCACGACGTGCGGCCCACGGGCCAGGTTAATCAGGAACGCACCCGGCTTCAGCTGGCTTAGCAGCTGCCGGTTAATGATACCGACGGTCTGCGGCGTATTCGGCAGCAGGTTAATCAGTACCTGCGTCCCCGAGAGGAACTCGCCCAGCTGATCCTGACCGTGGAAGCTGGTGACGCCGTCGATCTGCTTCGGCGAGCGGCTCCAGCAGCGCACCGGGAAGCCCCAGTCCAGCAGGCTTTTCGCCACGCTGCCGCCCAGCACACCGGCCCCCAGCAGCCCGATGGAGAAGGCATCGCGCTGATTGTTTTCCAGATGCTGCCAGCGGGCTTCACGCTTCAGCTGCTGGTATTCATTAAAACGGCGGAACCAGCCCAGCACGTGGTAGACGGCATATTCCTGCATCTGGCGGCCCATGCCGGTATCTTCCAGGCGGAACAACGGCACCCCGGGTGCCAGCATCTCAGGATGCCGCTTTAACTGGCCGAGAATATCATCCACCCCGGCACCCAGCGCGAACACCCCTTTCAGCTGGCGTCCCTGCAGCATAGCGACGGGCGGTTCACGCACCAGCGCATAATCAGCAGGAAGATCGTCGCCCGGCTGCCACAGTCGGACCCGCGCACCCGGCAGACGGCGCTGAACCCCGTCAATCCAGGCCTGAGCGTTAAAAGAGGGGTGGTAATAGATGATGTCCACGTTTTTTCTCCTGTTTTTCTTTAAGGCTCGGGTAAAACGCCACAGCTGGCAAGAAAAAAATGGTCGCGAATTCGTATTTTTAGGCTGGTTTGGCCTCTCTCCTGCCGTTTTTATCGGCAAAGTGATTTAAAACTGATTAAACGCACGCAAAAGCGTTGAAAGTCAGTTGACCGCAGCGAGGCTTTTCCCTACATTAGCGCCCGTCGACAACGCAGTTGCGATAACAATATGGTGAGGTGTCCGAGTGGCTGAAGGAGCACGCCTGGAAAGTGTGTATACGGCAACGTATCGAGGGTTCGAATCCCTCCCTCACCACCATATTTAAAGAGAGAGCCTGAACGAAAGTTCAGGCTTTTTTTTATGCCTGTTTCTCAGCGAGAGAGGGGCGAGAAGCCTCGACAAGGTTCGACAAAACGGCAGGAAAGACGTTTTGCACCACTTTTCAGCTTCGCATCACTCTTAGTTTTGTACACACATCAACGTTGGTGAATAAACCCCCTGTAACACAAACGCATTCCCTAACTCTTTAATCTTTATGTAGCGGCCGTGATCGAGATCGGGGCTGATCAGTACTTTGCTCATCACTTCATCAGCCGCGCTGTCTGCCTTCCGCTTAGACATGGTGATATCGGTCAGGTGATAAATGCCGTCCTTTTGACGCTGGTAGCTAAAGCCATACGAGCGTTCAACGTGATAGGTAACGGTGTTCGATGTCACCGTACCGGAGACGTTAAAATAGCCTTTATTATCCTTGCCCATCAGCAGATAAGAGTTGAGCCCGGCTGAGAAGTTGAAAGCATCAGAATCCACGATCAGGTAGCCGGTGCAGTCAAAACCGCTCTTGTTAGTCGAAGAGAAGACCCTGTACCCTAAAATTAATATGGCCACGACCACCGCAGTGGAAAGCATGTAAATTAATTTTCCCTGGAATTTAGCGCGTGATTTCATAGTCTGCTCTGTAATAATTTTCGCACGATGAGAATTTCTTACGTTTGTCGTCAACATAGTTGCAGCGGGAGATAAAAATCCGGCCTTTTTTATCGGTCAACACGGGCTCAGAAACGCGAACAAAGAAAATGCTGTTACCGGAACACAACATGCCCTTCGTTGCGATGACATTTTGCAGAACGGCAAGAGACTTTTCTGATTCATGTGGATTAAAACTTCTTACCGGGCAATTATCTATATTACCTAAAGACCAGGTCATCTCTTCCTGCCTGCCGCTATCCCCCATGACATATAAAGCAACAATACCTGCGACCAATACTGTCAAAACGATAGAAAGCAGCACGACCTTTACTTGCATGAAGGAAGGTTTAACCAGAATAGACTCTTCTGCTCGGACTTTCTCTGCAACGGTATTTTCGCGATGTGTATTTTCGAGGAATTGAGATTCAGTTGAATGACTTTCGTTAATTTCAGATTCTACAGCAGCGTCTTCAGCACTGTTATTGTTTACACTCCGCGCCCTATCAGGCTCTGATGCTGGGCGGGTATTGAGCTCAACCAGCGGCTCAATAACGGATTCAATGATTGTTCCACCCGCGGGTTCGCCGTCATCAAGCCTCTCCACACGAACAGATTTAGCAATCATGAAACCCAATTTGGGTACGGTAACAATGATTTCATCCGTACAGCCAAGCTTTTTAAACACCGCTCTTAAATCTGAGATGTACTTGTAAAGGCTATTGCTTGACGTTGATAAACCATAAGCATCCCATACATTTTCAAGCAGTTCATCTTTCGATATCACATTACCTTTGTGCTGCAGGAGATACGCCAGCAGTCGGCCCGTCGTGGCAGTCAAAATTACGCGGGTATCGTCATCTGTCCACACTCGCCCGTCATCATTCCTGAAAAAAATCGACTCCTGAATCCTGTAGATCATGCCTCAGCCTTTGATTTATTTAAGTGCCAGATCTCTAAAGTAAAAATACACCATAACGCAGCAGTTATTTTGACTAAAAAAACTTATAATTTAATTTATAATCAGCACAAAAACCCAAATAAGCGGAAATAACAAATACAAATAACCAATCTGGATTCACGGTGATAGTCTTTACCCCATCGAAACGAGATGCACGCAGCAGCCTTAAAGCAACACTGATTAAAGCGCTTGCCTGCAGACGTGAATCCTTAAACAGCGTGAATTGATGAGGAACATAAACGACAGAAAATGGGCACAGAGCAGAGCAACGGTCTGAACGCCGATTTCAACAGCAGATAAACGAAAAATATCCAGATATAGAAAAAGATACGGGCAGAGAGCGGAAATATCGTAGTGTTAGAAAATTCTTAAACAACATGATCTTAAACGTTGTTCGGTACGACAGGTGATTAACATATAAGCCTGGTGAAACAGTAACGTAAAACGTTAAAAAATAGTGTTGTGTAGAGGAATACTACCTAAGAAAATTCCAATACAAAGAATGCGCCTATTATTTTCTAGTTAAACGATAATCATAACCTATCAATCCGGGAGTGAATTATCCTTAAAGTAATGAACTAAATGAACTTAAACATTATTAAAAAACAATAATTGTGGAATTAAAACCCACAAAAAACAAATCAAGCAGATAAAACAACTGCTTTTGACCTAATGAGGTAGCTGAAGATTTTTAAGGTGGTAAATTATTGCGGAGTTATTGATATGTCGGGCACACAGGGAATAAGGGTCGATATCATGGAATTGAATTCAGGCATTAAACCGTCAAGGAATGTGTTATCACACGACCAATATTTTATCCTTGGCCTACTGGAACTGCTCGGCACAGATTTTATTGAAGCATTTTACCAGGTTGTTGACCTGGATTTTAATGACATAAATGAATGTAAGGACCTGCCTGCTTCCAGAAAAAAAACGGTGGCTTTCGCTTCCAGCGACCTGGCCTATTACAACTCCGAACTTTATAAGGAAGTAGCCGTTTTAGATAAAGGAAGCAGCCTGAAAGAAATTATTTCTTTCTTTGCGAGTGAAGACACACCAGGGAATTACCATATTAAATTTAACTTAACGCATCGTGAAAAACAGATGCTCAACATGTTAAGAAAGGGAGAAAGCAATAAGGAAATAGCTTTAAAACTTGGCGTAAAGCTAAAAACAATTTACTCACACCGGCGGAATTTAATGATGAAGCTGGGATGTGAAAACAGAATTATGTTCCATAAATTATTTTTAAAAAACCGGCTTATTACATCTGAGTAATAGCCTCACCAATATGATAAAGGAAATATATCATGAAAAAATTAGCGATTGTTGTTCTGTCTGCCCTGTCTCTGACCTCTACTGCTGCTCTGGCTGCAACCACGACGGTGAATGGCGGTACGGTTCACTTTAAAGGTGAAGTGGTCAACGCAGCCTGTGCAGTCGATGCCGGCTCAATGGACCAGACCGTAACGTTAGGCCAGGTTCGTTCAGCTAAGCTCGCCGCTTTAGGTGATACCAGCTCGGCGGTCGGTTTTAACATCCAGCTGAACGACTGTGATACCTCCGTTGCGACCAAGGCAGCCGTTGCCTTCTCAGGAACGGCCATTGATAACGCTAACCCGGATGTACTGGCGCTGCAAAGCTCCGCTGCGGGCAGCGCAACCAACGTTGGCGTACAGATCCTCGACAGAACCGGCACGCCACTGAAACTGGATGGTGCTGACTTCAGCAATGCAACCGTCCTGAACGATGGCACCAACGTGATTCCATTCCAGGCGCGCTACTTCGCTACCGATGCTGCAACCGCAGGTACCGCGAACGCCGACGCCACCTTCAAAGTTCAGTACGAGTAAGACACTCATCACGCAGGGAAGCGAATCGGGCCAGGATGGCCCGCTATCCGCAACGGGACTGGGATGAACAAAATGCAAAGGATGAAATCGGGTCTGTTGATGTTGCTGTTGCTGTTACCCCCGCTGGCACTGGCGGGAAATCAGTGGCACGTCACCTTACCCGGCGGAAGTATGCGTTTCCAGGGGATCGTTATCGCCGAATCCTGTCGCGTTGAAGCCGGTGACCGGCAAATGACAGTCAGGATGGGGCAAATCAGTAGTAACCGTTTTCATGCCGCAGGGGAAGATGCCAATCCCGTTCCCTTCGACATTCAGCTGCAGGAATGCAGCACGGCAGTCAGTCAGCACGTGGGCGTGACTTTTCACGGCGTCGCTGATGGTAAAAACCCCGAGGTTCTCTCCGTCGGAGAAGGCCCAGGGATCGCAACCGGAATTGGTGTTGCACTGTTCGACAAAGATGACCAGTTGATCAGTCCAAATTCACCTCCCGCTTCATGGACGCGAATTTATACCGGGCTGAACACATTACATTTCGTCGCAAAATATCGGGCAACGGGCAATCAGGTTACCGGCGGCATTGCGAATGCGCAGGCCTGGTTCTCCCTGACCTATCAGTAATTAACAGCATAGATACCGCCAACAGAACATACGGTGAATGCTAAAGGAGACAACATGAAAAAAACACTTAACTTCACTCGGGGCCTGTTGGCTGGCTTATTTATGGTTGCCACTGCGGGCTTGATTCCGCAGGCAGAAGCCGGCGTTGCACTGGGCGCAACCCGGGTCATTTATCCCGCCGGGCAAAAACAGGTTCAGCTGGCTGTCACCAATAATGACGACAGCAGTACCTATCTTATCCAGTCATGGGTTGAGAATAAGGATGGCGTGAAGGACGGCCGTTTCGTTATCACGCCTCCGCTGTTTGCCATGCAGGGTAAAAAAGAGAATACCCTGCGCATCGTGGATGCCACCAACAATCAGCTGCCGCAGGATCGCGAAAGTCTGTTCTGGATGAATGTTAAAGCGATCCCATCAATGGAGAAATCAAAGCTCAGCGAAAATACGCTACAGCTGGCCATTATCAGCCGCATCAAGCTTTACTATCGTCCGGCTAATCTCGCCATGCCGCCAGAGCAGGCCGCAGAAAAGATTAAGTTTCGTCGCAGCGCGGGGACTCTCACGCTGATTAATCCAACGCCGTATTACCAGACTCTCACCGAGATCAACGCCGGTACCCGAATTCTGGAAAATGCACTCGTGCCGCCAATGGGCGAAGTCAGCATCAAACTTCCTGCGGATGCAGGCAGTGATATCTCCTGGCGCACCATTAATGATTACGGTGCTTTAACCCCGCGCATGAAAGGCACGATGCAGTAAATCGATGGGGAGAAACGCTCTCCCCTTCCCCCAATTAACGAAAAGAAATGACTGCCGGGCGACTTCGGACCGGAGGGACTATGTCACATCTGAAATATGGACTCGACCGTTTGGCTTTCCGACGCGCACTGAGCAATGAATCACGATCTTCCGGCAAATTAGCCCGCATTCCGCTCGCGATTTTACTGGCCTCCCAGACCTTTTCTACACAGGCTGACATTTACTTTAACCCGCGTTTTCTGGCAGACGATCCCGCCGCAGTCGCGGACCTTTCTAATTTTGAAAAAGGACAGGAAGTTCCGGCGGGTACGTACCGCGTTGATATTTATCTCAACGACGGTTACATGACGACTCATGACGTCAGCTTTAATCCGGGTGAAGACGGTCAGGGTTTGATTCCCTGCCTGACGCGCGGTCAGCTGAGCGATATGGGTGTGAACACCTCATCAATCGCCGGAATGGAGCTGCTGGGAAATGATGCCTGCGTAGCGCTCGCTCAGATGATTCCCGATGCCACCAGCCGCTTTGACGTAGGTCAGCAGCGTTTACACCTGACCATTCCTCAGGCTTTTATGGGCGGACATGCTCGCGGCTATATTCCACCTGAAATGTGGGATAACGGTATTAATGCCGGTTTGCTGAATTACAACTTCACCGGTAACAGCGTTCACAACACGAACGGCGGCAACAGCAATTATGCTTATCTTAACCTGCAAAGCGGGCTGAATATCGGTGCCTGGCGCCTGCGCGATAACACCACCTGGAGTTACAGCAGCAGCGGCAGCTCCAACAGCAATGAAAATAAATGGCAGCACGTGAACACCTGGCTGGAGCGCGACATCACTTCATGGCGTTCACGCCTGACGCTGGGCGACAGCTACAGCAACAGCGATATCTTCGACGGCATCAACTTCCGCGGCCTCCAGCTGGCTTCCGATGACAATATGCTGCCGGACAGTCAGCGAGGATTTGCGCCGTCCGTTCACGGTATTGCGCGCGGTACGGCACAGGTATCGATCAAACAAAACGGCTACGAGATCTATCACAGTACCGTGCCACCGGGCCCGTTCACCATCAACGATCTCTACGCAGCAGGAAGCGGCGGCGATCTGCAGGTCACCATTAAAGAAGCGGACGGCAGCAGCCAGGTTTTCACCGTGCCCTACTCTTCTGTACCGATCCTGCAGCGTGAAGGCCGTACCCGCTACTCATTTACCGCCGGGGAATACCGCAGCGGTAACGATCAGCAGGAAAACCCCCATTTTGTCCAGGGCACCCTGCTACACGGACTGGCCTCGGGTTTTACGATTTACGGCGGCGCACAGCTGGCAGATCGCTATCGTGCATTTAATTTCGGCGTAGGTAAAAACATGGGCGAGTTCGGCGCGCTGTCGCTTGACGTGACCCAGGCCAACGCCACCCTGCCCGATGACAGCGATCGTCAGGGGCAGTCGATACGCTTTCTGTATAACAAATCGCTCAGTGAAACAGGCACCAATTTTCAGCTGGTGGGTTATCGCTACTCTACCCGCGGCTTTTTTAGCTTTGCCGATACCACCTATAACCGCATGAGCGGCTACAACGTGGAAACGCAGGATGGCATCGTCGAGATGAAACCGGTCTTCAGTGACTACTATAACCTCGCTTACAGCAAGCGCGGCAAAGTGCAGGCCAGCATCACCCAGCAGTTAGGACGCACTGCGACCGCCTATCTGAGCGGCAGTCATCAGACCTACTGGGGAACCGATGGCGCCGATGAGCAGCTGCAGCTCGGCGTGAACACCGCCGTTGATGACATTAACTGGACGCTGAGTTACAGCCTGACCAAAAACGCCTGGCAGCAGGGCCGCGACCAGATGCTGGCGCTGAACGTCTCGATTCCGTTCAGCCACTGGATGCGCTCCGACAGTCAATCCGCGTGGCGTAATGCCAGCGCAAGCTACAGCATGTCGAACGATCTCAATGGACGGACGACCAGCCTGGCCGGGCTTTACGGTACCGTGCTGGAAGACAATAACCTGAGCTACAGCATGCAAACCGGCTATGCAGGCGGTGGCAACGGCAGCAGCGGCAGTAACGGGTATGCGGCACTGAACTACCGTGGTGGCCATGCTAACGCTAACGTCGGCTACAGCCGCAGTGAAAATATTGATCAGGTTTATTACGGCATGAGCGGCGGTGTACTGGCGCATGCTAACGGCGTGACGCTAAGCCAGCCAATGAACGATACGGTCGTGCTGATTAAGGCACCCGGTGCAGGAAATGTAAAAGTAGAAAACCAGACCGGCGTTCGCACCGACAGCCGCGGCTACGCCGTACTGCCTTACGCCACTGATTATCGCGAAAACCGCATCGCGCTGAATACCAACAGTCTGGCGGACAACATTGAACTGAATGACGCCGTTGCCACCGTGGTGCCGACACACGGCGCGATTGTTCGTGCCGAGTTTAAGGCCCAGGTCGGCATGAAGCTACTGATGACCCTGACTTACAAAGGTAAACCCGTGCCGTTTGGTGCCATGGCGTCTTCTGCCGACGGCCAGAATAGCAGCATCGTCGCCGACGGTGGCCAGGTGTATCTCAGCGGCATGCAGGCGGCCGGTAAGGTGCTGGTGAAATGGGGAGACGGGGCGGACGCCAGTTGCCAGGCCGATTACCGCGTGGCGAAAGAAGATCAGGATCAGGCATTAAGCCAGCTGTCAGCGGTGTGCCGCTAAGGAAGCCATGATGAAAAAAACACTTTATCTGCTGGGCGCATACCTGCTGCTGGCGTCTAACGGAGCCGCTGCGGCAGACAGCACGATTACCATCAGCGGCTACGTGCGGGATAACGCCTGCACCGTAGCCACTGAATCAAAAGACTTCACCGTCGATCTGATGAATAACGCGGCCCGACAGTTTCACGCGGTGGGCAGTACCACACCTCCGGTTCCGTTCCGTATCCTGCTGTCGCCCTGTGGTAGTTCGGTGACGGCGGTCAAAGTCGGCTTCACCGGCGTGGCGGATAACGATAATACCGCGCTGCTGAAGCTCAATACCGGTGCAGCATCGGCGGCTGGAATGGGGATTCAAATCCTTAACGCGCAGCAGGCAATGCTGCCACTGAACGCCACCTCCGCCAGTATTCCCTGGACCACGCTAACGCCGGGCCAGGCTAATACGCTGAACTTTTATGCTCAGCTGATGACCACCCGCATCCCGGTTACCGCCGGGCACGTGAATGCCACTGCGACATTCACCCTTGAATTTCTGTAACGGGAGAATGAAATGAAATTGACCCGGAACGGATGGCTGCTGGCGCTGATGCTGTCAGTTGCCTCCCCGACGATGCAGGCCGCTGACGTGACTATCACCGTCAACGGCAAAGTGGTAGCGCAACCCTGTGCGGTTTCGACCAAAAACGCCGCGGTGGAACTTGGCGATCTCTACACCTTCAGCCTGGTTTCAGCGGGTTCTTCGTCCGCCTGGCAGGATGCGACGCTGAATCTGAGCAACTGCCCTGCCGGAACTTCACGCGTAACGGCCAGCTTTAGCGGCACGGCAGACGCCACGGGCTACTACAAGAATCAGGGCACGGCGGGCAGCATCCAGCTTGAACTACAGGATGATGCGGGCGCCACCCTCAATACCGGCACCAAAAAATCGGTACAGGTCGATGGGACTACACAGTCCGCTACGTTCCCGCTGAAAGTCAGAGCGCTAACAGTCAACGGTGGTGCCACTCAGGGCACTATCCAGGCGGTGATCAGCGTCACCTATACCTACGCCTGAACCCGGAGAAATTATTAATGAAAAAGATAATCACATTGCTGACCGCCCTGCTGCTGATGAGCTGGTCTGCCAACGTTCTGGCGTTTGCCTGCCGAACCGCCAACGGTGCAACCATTCCGATCGGCGGCGGCGCAGCCAGCGTCTACGTTAACCTTACACCTGCCGTCAGCGTCGGGCAGAACCTGGTGGTCGATCTGTCGTCGCAGATTTTCTGCCATAACGACTATCCGGAAACCATGATCGACTACGTTACCCTGCAGCGTGGATCGGCCTACGGCGGTGCGCTGGCCAACTTTACCGGTACCGTAAGATACAATAGCGCCAGCTATCCCTTTCCAACCACCAGGGAAACTGCACCGGTGACCTATACCTCAAAAGCCGACAAGGGATGGCCAACCGTGCTATATCTGACCCCCATCAGCACGGCTGGTGGTGTCACGATCAAAGCCGGATCGCTGGTCGCCGTGCTGATCCTGCACCAAACCAACAATAAAGATAACGACTCCTTCCAGTTCGTGTGGAATATTTATGCCAACAATGATGTGGTGGTGCCCACCGGTGGCTGCGACGTCTCTTCGCGTAACGTGACGGTGACGCTGCCGGACTATCCCGCCTCTGCCGCCGTACCGCTGAACATCCGGTGTGCGCAGAACCAGCAGATCAGCTACTACCTCTCAGGCACCACGGAAGATGCCGGGAACTCTATTTTCACCAACAGCGCCTCGGCGTTGCCAGCTCAGGGTATCGGAGTGCAGATGACACGCAGCGGCACTGTTGTTCCGGCTAACGACCCGGTTTCACTGGGAACCGTTGGTCCAGCCGCGCGCGATCTGGGATTGACCGCCAACTACGCGCGCACCAGCGGAGATCTGACGGCAGGCAACGTGCAGTCGATCATCGGCGTCACCTTTACCTATCAGTGACGCATCAGACATCGCGCCAGCCTAAGCCAGATTACGGCGGCGCGAGAGGCTCTCCCACCCGGCCACGATCACCATCACGACCGTGGTCAGCCCGTTAACCATCAGGCGATCGGTGGTAAAGGCTATCGGGATGAGCACCGCCAACGCCACCAGCCCGCCGATATGCGACAGAGGGAAACGGCGGTACACCAGAAACTTATAGATGGCGTTGGCCAGCAGATAGGCAGCCGGGCCCAACAGCAGTACCGCCGCATCCGCAACGGTGATATGACCATCCGGGTGGACGATCACCAGCTCGTTGGCCACCGCACAAACAATAATCGCCCCCACCAGCACCACGTGAACATAATGAAAACGCGCCCCCATCTGCCCGGGGTTATCCGCCTTCTGGATCGCATGGCTGCCCGCCTTGCTGCTGGTATCGAAGTACACCCACCACATCGCCAGACTGCCGACGAATGCCACCAGCGACGCAATGACGATCGGCATACTCCAGACTTCCAGCTCGCTCAGCGTGGCACCGGTAATCAAAATGGTTTCCCCCAGCGCCACAATCACAAACAGCTGGCAGCGCTCCGCCAGATGATGGCCGTCAATGGTCCATTCGCGGCTGCTGTCCGAGCGGCCCAGCCCGGGCAGCGGGAAGCCAAGCATGGGGGAAAAATAGATGCAGCAGACGCCAATCGCCCATATCACCATCCTCTCCGCGCCCTCAAAGAAGCAGCCCAGTATCCAGAATACGGCGGAGATGCACATCCAGCCGAGAATGCGCTGGAAATTACGCAGCAGCAGATGCCCTTTCGGCAACAGCCATAGCGTCACCGCGCTGCGGCCCACCTGGAGCGCCACATAGCACAGGGCAAACATCCAGCCGCGCTCACCAAACGCCTGCGGCATCGCCGAGGAAGCAAACAGGCCAAGCAGCATCAGGACAAACAGCAGCAGACGGATCTGGCGGGTTTCCGGATCGAACCAGTTGGTAACCCAGGTGGTGTACTGCCAGCCCAGCCAGACGGCGAACCACAGCAGCAGGGTTTCCAGCGCGCCGACCAGCGTCAGATGATGCAGAAGATAGTGTGAGAGTTGCGTAACGGCAAAAACGTAAATCAGATCAAACAGCAGTTCGGAAAAGGTGACCGTAGCACCGTGACCATCACGGGTGCGCAGCAGGCTTTGCGGCATAGGAAGATTCCTGAAAGGGAGCGTCGCTTAAATAGTAGCGAAGCTCCCCAGACAGGTGAATATTTACTTAATATCCAGCGCCGATTTCATGGTGTAGAACAGATCGGTCTGGTCGGTCAGACCCACCACGTTCGCCGCATGTGGCCCGAAGGCGGCAATACGCAACTGGGTACCGGTGTGCCCCTGCGAATCTTCTTCTGAGTTACCGTAGCTGATGGTCATCAGCCCGCCTTCGCGGGTGTTCAGCGTCTGCGTCAGGCCCGGTGCCTTACTGTCATTGGCAATAATCTGGCTGGAGTGGGCATGGTCGGCGGTAACAATCACCAGCGTGTTGCCGTCTTTGGCCGCGAACTCCAGCGCTTTTTGCACGGCTTCATCCAGATCCACGGTTTCGCCGATCTGGCCACACGGATTCGCCGCATGATCCTGCTTATCGATCGATGCACCTTCCACCTGCAGGAAGAAGCCCTGCGGCTTATCCGCTAACAGCTGGATCGCCTTCTCGGTCATCTGCGCCAGCGTTGGCGTTGAGGCCGGGCGTTCGGCATTCACTTCACAGGTCACCGGCTTACCATCAAGGTTACCGTGATAAGTTGCCTTTGGCCCCTTCCAGCGCACCGGCATATTGCCGTCGGCGAACAGGCCCAGCACCGGTTTGCTGTCATCGGCCACGGTCAGAGCATTCAAGCCGTCCAGATCGTTAACCAGCTGATAGCCGCGCAGTTTAGCCTGCTCCAGCAGCGTTTTACCCTGCCACTCACCGGCTTTCGCCGCTTCACCGAAGGTTTTACCGCCGCCGCCCAACGTAACGTCGGCACGCGCGTTCAGCAGCTGCTCGGCAATTGAGCCTTTACCGCCTTTCTCCAGCGCGTTGCTCTGGCACAGCTCGCTGGTTTTCTCCGGGCCGTAACACTTACGTGAGGTGACGTGCGCGATCTGTGCCGCCGGAGTCGCATCTTCCAGCTCGGCGGTAGAGACGTTACCGGTGGCCTTACCGGCGGCTTTTGCCAGTTCCAGCAGTGATGGATGGTCCTTGCCGTTCACATCAACGCCAATCGCACCATTATAGGATTTTACGCCGGTCGCCCAGGCGGTAGCGGAGGCGGCGGAGTCGGTCACGTAGTCCGGCTTGTGGCTCTTTTTATCCAGCGCATAGTGGGTGTACTGGCCGGTCAGCGGCAGCGCATCAATTCCCTTAAAGAAACCGCCCGCTCCTTCGGCATAGTTACGCGCGGCGGTAATTTCAGAATCGCCCATGCCATCCCCGATCAGCAAAATCACGTTTTTCGCGGTCTTATTGCTCAGCGAGGCTCTAATAGCTTCGGTCTGATCGCCGGTCAGTCGGCGCGCACCGCCCGGTTCGGTAATATCACCCTGTGCGGCGCGGTTCCATGTGGCAAGGTCCGCTGTAGCGGTAGAGCACACCAGCGCGGTCAGCAACGAGAGGGCAAAGGCTTTCTGTTTCATTGTTACGATCTCCATGAATAAATTTTTCTAAAGATTTCAGGGAGCCAGTCTGCGACACAACAATGTCAGTTTTGTGTCTGCCAGGTGACGATAAAATGACAACGGCAGCGCCAAAGGTGATGAGGTAAACCAGCTGCTCAGGAGTTAACCGAACGGAAGCACAGGGAAAAATACTGCTTGACCGGTAACAGCTGACTGCCTATAGTAGCGCCCCGTTGCCCCCTGCGGGTGATGAGATTGACAATATGGTGAGGTGTCCGAGTGGCTGAAGGAGCACGCCTGGAAAGTGTGTATACGGCAACGTATCGAGGGTTCGAATCCCTCCCTCACCACCATATTTAAAGAGAGAGCCTGAGCGAAAGTTCAGGCTTTTTTTTATGCCTGTTTCTCAGCGAGAGAAGGGTCAGAAGCCCCGACAGGGTTCGACAGAACGACAGGAATGACGTTTTGCACGGTATTTAAGAAAGCGCCTCACGTTAAGGCGCTTTTTTGTTTTCTCCACCCGAGCCACGATCGCTTCTGCACCCGGCCCTGCGCACTGAAGCGACGATTTGCCGCATTGGCCAGGATATCCAGCGACAGGCAGAAGATAAAATAGACCAGCGCCACAAACAGGAACACCTCCATCGGGTAAACCATGCTGCGGTTGTTCACCTGAGTCGCCAGAAAGGTCAGCTCCCCCACCCCAACAATATAGGCCAGCGAGGTGTCTTTGATCAGCGAGATCCACTGGTTAATAAAGGAAGGCACCATCATCCGCAGCGCCTGCGGCAGAACAATCATTCGCAGCGTCTGCCAGCGGGTCAGCCCCAGTGAAAGCCCTGCCTGCCACTGCCCGGCAGGAATCGCCGCAATACCGGCCTTAACCGCATGGGCCAGATAGGCCGATGCGATCAGCGCCAGCGCGCACACCACCGTGGTGATTTCCGGGATCTCAACGCCAAACACCATTGGCAGCAGGAAGTAGGTCCAGAAGATCAGCATAATCACCGGGATCGCGCGGAAGAAACCCAGCACCGCCGCCAGCAGCCCGGCGGCCACGCCGCGAGACATCGCCAGCGCCACGCCGAGCACCGTGCCAAGTACCGCCGAGGCCACTCCGGCCATCAGGCTGATTGCCAGGGTCAGCGCTGCCCCGCCCAGCGGCCCGTCTGGCCAGGTGCCCCACAGCATATAGCCCAGATTATCGCGAATAATACTGAAATCCATTTTAGTGCCCTCCCAGCGGCTTACGCTGCTGCCGCCACATTCCCCAGCCTTCCAGCAGCGCAATAACGGCGATGTACAATACCGTGGCCACGCCGAATGCCTGGAAAGTTCGCAGAGTTTCGGTTTCCACCTGGCGGGAAGCATAAGACAGTTCGGCCACACCAATCGCCATGGTCAGTGACGAGTTCTTAATCACATTCATGTACTGGCCCAGCAGCGGCGGCAGCGCAATTTTCAGCGCCTGCGGCAGCACCACGTAGCGCATCGCCTGCCAGCCAGTCAGCCCCATTGCCAGCGCAGCAGCCTTCTGTCCGGTCGCGACGCCGCGAATCCCGGAGCGGATCTCTTCAGCAATAAAGGCGGAGGAATACACGGTCAGTCCAAAGAAACCGGCAAGAAATTCGAACGATGGCCACGTAAAAGGGCCTGCCTGATGTGAACTGTTGAGCCAGTCCATCGCCGCGCCCGGCAGGACCTGCCCGGCGGCAAAGTACCAGAAGAACAGCTGCACCAGCAGCGGAGTATTACGAAAAAGGGAACTGTAGCCCATCGCCAGCCAGCGCAGCGGTTCCAGGCTGCTGTCGCGCATTGCGGCCAGTACAAATCCCAACAGCGTGGCGGCCAGTCCCGCACAGGCCGAAAGCCACAGAGTGAGCAAAAAACCGTGCCACAGCCAGTCAAGGTACTGCGGTGCCAGCAGCCAGTCCAGGTTCATGATCTGTCCTTGTTTTATAAAATGCATCAGGGGCGCAGCAAGCTGCGCCCCTCTTATCCGTTACCGGCGAACCGCCCGTCAGGCTTTCGGTTGTTGATCCAGCGGCCCGATTTTGAAGTCGCCGCGCGGCTGTGCAGCGTTGGTTTGCGGCCCGAACCAGCGGTCGTAAATTTTAACCGCCTCGCCGTCTTTTTCGAGTTTGATCAGCGTGTCGTTTACCGCGTCGGTCAGGCGATCCTCACCTTTTGGAATACCGACGCCCTGATACTCTTTGGTCAGGCTGAACGGAGAAATTTCAAATTCCGCCTTCTGCGCCGCCGGCAGGTTGCCGAGCAGGCCGACCAGTTTGGCATCGTCCTGAGTAATCGCCTGCACGTTGCGGTTACGCAGCGCCACGAAAGCCAGCGGGGTGTCATCGTAGGAGATCACTTTGGCGGTAGGATAGCGCTCACGCAGGGTTATCTCCTGCACCGTGCCTTTGTCCGCGCCGATGCGCAGGGTTTTAATGTCATCCGGGGTTTTCAGCACGCCTTTGCGGGCGATAAATTTCTGACCGGTGGCGAAGTACGGTACGCTGAAATTCACTTCTTTGGCGCGCTCGTCGGTGATGGTGAAGTTGGCGGCGATCAGATCCACCTTCTTCGAGACCAGCAGCGGAATGCGGTTAGCCGGGTTGGTAGCGCGGAGTTCCACTTTCACGCCCAGCGCCTTGCCGATAGCATCGGCGAAGTCCACATCATAGCCCACCAGCTTTTTGCTTTGCGGATCGATATAGCCAAACGGCGGGTTGCTGTCGAACACGGCAATACGCACTACACCGGCCTGCTTGATATCATCAAGCTTGTCGGCCTGGGCGGCACCGGCAGCGAGGCCGGTCAGACTGGCGAGCAACGTTAAGGCCAAAGCGCGATGTTTCATTGAAAGCTCCTGAATGGTTGAATTCCTGCACGCAGATAAGCTAACAAGGGCCACTCGGCTCAGGAAATAATATAAAGGACTATGTTTATGTTTTTTATCTATTTGTCATATCTGGACATATCATGGTGAGCAGGGTGCAGGCAGTTAAGATTTCATCCACTGACATTGAGGGTAAAAATGTGATCCCAGGCACAAAGTGGCAAACCGTGCTGTTCTGCGTCGGTTATCTTCGCGTTTTTATTAATTACCCAGGTTGATTATTAATGAACAGCACAACCCAGATTTTAAAAAGCCACCGCAGCGATCGTAGCTACCTTAGCAAACCCATCGACGACAGCATTCTTGATGACATTATCGAATGCGCATGGCTGGCTCCAACCTCGGTCAACTCCCAGCAGGTTTCCGTGATCGTCACCCGCGATGCTGCAACACGTGCTCGTATTGCCGAACTGGCCGGTGGGCAGCCGTGGATCGCCCAGGCTCCGGTGTTTATCACCTTCGTGCTGGATATGCATAAAAGCCAGCTGGCGATCGCCGCCGAAGGCAAAGAGCAGATCGCCCATCAGAGCCTGGAAAGTATTGTTTCAGGCGCAACCGACGTCGGTATCGCGCTGGAAGCGGTAATGACCGCCGCCCGCTCACACGGCCTGGGCGTAGTGCCGATTGGCGGCATTCGCCGCGATCCAACGGCGCTGATTGAACTGTTACAGCTGCCAGAGCTGACCTTCCCGGTCGCGGGCGTAGTGCTGGGCTATGTCGATGGGCAGGCCCCGCAAAAACCGCGTATGCCGATGGCGGGCTTCCGTCATGAAGAACATTATCGCCAGGACGTGCTGCCGGAAACCATCCGCAGCTATAACCAGACGATAGTGGAACACTGGCAGCAGACCGGCCGTACCGACGGCGATAACTGGGGCAACAACACCGCCAGCTACTACCAGCATATCTACTTCCCTGCCGTGCAGCCCGCCATCCTGCGTCAGGGTTTTGGCATCGACAAATAGGCAAAAAAAAGCCCGGCAGGTGCCGGGCTTTGAACGTTTAAATCCTGTTAACCATAGGCGAGCAGCGTACGCTGGCACAGCTGAGAACGTACACAGTCTTCTGCGGTAAACCGCACCACCCCAATCATTTCATCTTCCTCAAAGCGGGCCATGGCATCGCTGAGGCCGGACTTAACGTGGGCAGGCAGGTCGCACTGGGTGATATCGCCGTTAACGATAACGGTGACGTTTTCCCCCAGGCGCGTTAAGAACATTTTCATCTGCGCGGCGGTGACGTTTTGCGCCTCATCGAGGATCACTACCGCATTTTCAAAGGTACGGCCACGCATATAGGCAAAGGGAGCAATCTCAACTTTACCGATTTCGGGACGCAGACAGTACTGCATAAAGGAAGAGCCGAGACGTTTAACCAGAACGTCATAGACCGGGCGGAAATACGGGGCGAATTTTTCTGAGATATCCCCGGGAAGGAATCCCAGATCCTCATCCGCCTGTAGCACCGGTCGGGTCACTATGATCCTTTCCACATCCTTATGAATCAGAGCCTCCGCCGCTTTCGCGGCACTAATCCAGGTTTTACCACACCCGGCTTCACCAGTAGCAAAGATCAGTTGTTTGGTTTCTATGGCGTTGAGATAGTGCGCCTGAGCTTCATTTCTGGCGGCAATCGGGGAATGGTCGCGGGTATCACGCGCCATGCCAATTGCATCCAGCCCACCCATTTGCACCAGCGAGGTGACCGATTCTTCTTCACGCTGACGGTGACTGCGCGAATCGCTACGAAGCACACGTTTTGCTTCACGACGAGCTTTGATCACTGCTTTCTGTCTTCCCATAGTGGCACCTTACAGTTGGTTTCATTTCCCGCATCAGGACGGCGATGCGATTACGTGAACGCTTTAGAGGTTTTGGCTTCCTTTTAAGCCGTGTCTGGCCGTTGCAACAGATGCAAAGCCGCGCCGGGGCGCAGAGTGCACCGGAAAGCAATTAACAGGGTTGATGGAGCGATAAATTGTTAAAGAAGAGAATGCTGTAGAGGAAATGAACGCCTCGCGTTTTACGGCGATGGTCGACTTTCTGATTACGGGTCCATTAGAGGACTTGGGCATTCGCTATCTCCGTAGTGGGATACTTAATGCGAAAAGATACTACAATTTCATTCCAGCATATCGGTGCGAAATTGCAACATATTTTTTACTGTTATTATTTATAAAAAAATAAAACCAATAAATTCAGAATATTAAATTAAATACTTATTTAACATTACTGTCATAATTAAAGTGAATAGTGCGTTTTTTAATCAGCAAGGACGCAGGAAATTGAAAATAAAGACGCCAGCGACATTACGTAAAATAGCGGGCGCGCGGCACCCGCTATTATTAATCAGGCCTCAAGCAGACCCTGTGCGAGATAGTGTTGAGCATCCACTACGCCCGGCAGAACGAAGAAATATCCTCCGCCGATCGGCTTGATATACTCCTCCAGCGCTTCGCCGTCTAAACGCTTTTGCACGGTCAGAAAGCCTTTTTCTAAATCGTGCTGATAGCAGACAAATAGCAGCCCCATTTCCAGCTGGCCCGATTTCGACACGCCGAGGGAATAACTGTAGCCACGGCGTAACATCAGGTTACTTTGCGTTTCCGCCGTACGCGGATTCGCCAGGCGAATATGCGCATCCAGCGGGATCACCTTCCCTTCCGGGTCGCTGACGTAGTCCGGTACATCGTGCTCGTTTTCCATCCCCAGCGGGGCACCGCTGTGTTTCACCCGGCCAAAGATCGTCTGCTGCTCGCCGAGCGGCGTACGGTCCCAGAACTCCACGTGAAACTGGATGATCCTCGCGGCCTGATAGCTGCCGTTCAGCGCCCAGGCGGGTTCGCCCTGCTCTTTGCTCACCCACAGGATATTATCCATCAGTGAAGCATCGCCGGTATCCGGGTTGGCCGTGCCGTCCTTGAAGCCCAGCAGGTTAATCGGCGTTTCTTTGCCTTTACTGCGCGCGGCGTGATCGGAAATAAACCCTTCGCGGCGCCAGCGCACGCTCAGCAGATCCGGCGAGTGCTTGATAATATCGCGCAGCGCGTGGATTGCCGTATCGTTGGTATTGGCGCAGATTTGCAGCAGCAGATCGCCATGGCACAGACTGGCATCGAGCGCATCATTAGGGAAACGGGTCATCCGCTGTAGCTTCAGCGGCTTTTGCGCCTGCAGGCCGAAACGTTCATCAAACAGCGATGCACCGACGGAAACGGTGATGGTCAGGTTGTCGGGATAAATATCATCGCCGAGAATACCGGAGTCCATCGGCGGCAGCTGCGGATTGGTGACCAGCGGCGCTTTACCGCCGGTGGTCAGAAACGCAATGCGGTCGGTCAGCAGCTTAAACAGGCGCACCAGATCGTCTTTATCCGCAGCCAGCACGTCAAACGAGACCAGCATCATCGCCGCCTGCTGCGGCGTGACGATACCGGACTGACGCAGCCCAAAGAACGGCTGGCTTTCGGTGCGGGCGGATGGAGAAACGGTACCCGGCGACGAGACTTTCCCGTCACCGGCTGCATGGACCGGACAGCCGCCGGTCACGGCGAGGGCACCGCCAAGGATGCCCACACCTTTCAACAAACGACGACGTGAACTTGACGCCACGTCATCAACGGGTTTTGCCATATCTGATTAATCCAGCCCCAGCGTTCCACGCAGCAGGGAAAGGTCTTCGGCCAGCGCCGTAATCGGGCCTTTCAGAGCGTTGCGGTCAGCATCGGTCAATTTATCGTAAGATTCATAGCCGTCTTTGGTACGGTACTTCGCCAGAATGGTATCCACTTTTTTGAAGTTGCCGTCCACTTTCGCCAGCAGATCCGGATTCTCTTTTTTCAGCAACGGACGCAGCAGGTTCACAATCTTCTGTGCGCCGTCAACGTTCGCCTGGAAGTCCCACAGGTCAGTACGGCTGTAGCGATCTTCCTCACCGGAAATCTTGCTGGAAGCGACTTCCTCAATCAGACCTGCCGCCCCGCCAACCACCTTGCTCGGAGGGAAAGCCAGTTCGCTGATACGGGTTTGCAGATCCTGCACATCTTTGTACAGCTGGTCGGCAAATTTATCCATACCTTTTGTAGTGTTATCAGCAAATAAGACTTTTTCCAGACGGTGGAAACCGGTGAAGTGCGGATCTTCTGCTTTCTTCTCGAAGTCGTCCTCGCGGGCATCGATGGCACCGTCGAGATCGGAGAACAACTCGGCGATCGGTTCAATACGCTCGTAGTGCTGGCGGGTTGGCGCGAAAAGCGCTTTGGCTTTTTCCAGATCGCCTGCTTTCACCGCATCGGTGAAGGCTTTCGTTCCGGCAACCAGCTGCTCGACTTCTTTCATCACGTAGACTTTATAGTCGGCAATCGGCCCGACCAGCTGCAGCACGTCCGGCTTGCCGTCGTTCACTTTGCTGCCGTTGGCTTTCACAATCAGCTTGCCTTTCGGGTTGCTCAGCAGGCCACAGGTAATATCGTATTCGCCCGCTTCCAGATTGGCGGTCAGCTTCTGGGTAAAGGATGGGGCGATATTTTCACGCTCTTCCACCACCATCACCCCTTTCAGGATCTCCCACTCCAGCGCTTTCTGGCTGTCGTTTTTGATGATGAACTGGGTTTTACCGGCATCCACCGTCAGGGTCATCGGTTCGCACTGCTTGTCGTTGACGCTAACCTTGACCTGCGGAATATCAGCAGCCAGCGCCGCCCCCGAGGAGGTCAGAACGGCCAGCAGAGCGGCATTCAGTGCGTGGCGGCGAAAGTGTGTAGTCATAGTGTAATCCCTGTCAAAGAGTTGAACCGGCAGACGGCTGCCTGCCCGGTCAGTTTCAGCGCGTGCTGCGCGCCGCAGAGGTGGATGCGCGTGCCGGCAGCATAAACAGCAGCAGCGCAGGAATCAGATAAATCAGCCAGACCGCCACTTCGCTTACGCTCGGGGCTTCCTGGTAGCCAAGCATGCCTTCCATCAGCGTACCGAATACGCTGTGGGTGGAGAGCACATTGCTAAAATCGAACGCAACGTCCTGGAAATGGTTCCACAGCCCCGCTTCGTGGAAGGCGCGGATCGCCCCCGCCGCCAGGCCCGCGGCAACAAAAATAATGAACAGGCTGGTCCACTTAAAGAAGCTCGCCAGGTTGAGACGCACGCCGCCCCAGTAGATCAGCATCCCCAGCACCACCGCAGTGCCGAGACCCAGCATCGCACCCAGCGGCGGCCCATAGCCCACGTCCTGCTGGAAAGCGGCCAGCAGGAAGAACACCGACTCCAGCCCCTCACGGGCGACGGCAAGAAACACCATCATCACCAGCGCCCAGCCGCTGCTGTTGCCCTTCTTCAGCGCGTTATCCACCGCATCTTCCAGCTGAGCCTTCACGTTGCGCGACACGTTGCGCATCCAGAACACCATCCAGGTCAGGATCACCACGGCGATAACCGCCACCAGTCCCTCAAACAGCTCCTGTTGCTTCTGCGGGAATTCGCCGGTGGTTTCATTGATGAACCAGCCGAGCGCCAGGCAAAGTGCGGCGGCGATAACAACGCCTGCCCACATGGCGCCAAACCACTGGCTGCGCTGGGTGCGCTTCAGATAGCTGGCAATCAGGCTGACAATCAGCGCCGCCTCCAGCCCTTCACGCAGCATAATCAGAAAAGGAACAAACATGCCGACACCCTCGGAAGTGTTAAATACGGTCAAGTGCGGTAAAGAAAAGTAAAATACAAACGATATCGATTATCATTATCGGACAAGGAATTACAAGCGTTTCAGGTGAAATATTGCTGATTTGCGAGCGGGAATTATTTAAGTAAATGTAACGGTGGGAAACTTGTTTCGTTCAACCTGAAAAGATGCTTGCTGAAAGATGAAACGTGGAAATCTGGCGACTGTAACCTTCATTAACGCAAAGATCGGCCATTCAGATTCAGGCCGCTATGAGCGCACTTTTGGGCCGCGTTTACCGTAAAGGATATGTGGCAAACGGGGTTCCCCATATCGAGGAGCCCCATCAGGAAGAGGAGAGCCATCCCGCTACACGGCAGAATGGCTCAGGCGGTTATCAGCGGCGGTATTCCGCTTCCGCTGCGTCAAAGCGCTGCTGCGCGGCAGCGGAAGGGCCTTTACCGATCAGGCTGAAGACAACAATAGCAATACTGGCGAACAGGAAGCCAGGAATGATTTCGTACAGCTCCGTCCAGCCGTAGTCTTTCCACAGCAGTACAGTTGCCGCACCGACGACCATTCCGGCCAGCGCCCCGTTACGGGTCATACGGCGCCAGATCAGTGAGAACAGCACCACCGGTCCAAACGCGGCACCGAAGCCCGCCCAGGCATAGCTGACCAGGCCCAGCACGCGGTTGTTCGGGTTAGCGGCCAGGGCGATAGCAATCACGGCCACCAGCAGCACCATCAGACGCCCTACCCACACCAGCTCACGCTGGCTGGCTTTTTTACGCAGGAAGTTCTTATACAGATCTTCGGTCAGCGCGCTGGAGCAGACCAGCAGCTGACAGCTCAGCGTTGACATCACCGCAGCCAGAATCGCCGACAGCAGCACGCCGGCAATCCACGGGTTAAACAGAATACGCGCCAGCTCAATAAAGATGCGCTCGCCGTTTTCGTTCACCCCGGCAGCCAGTTCCGGATGGTTCTGGAAGAAGGCAATGCCGAAGAAGCCGACCGCCACCGCACCGGCCAGGCACAGGATCATCCAGGCCATACCGATGCGGCGGGCCGTGCGGATGGAACGGTGGGAATCCGCCGCCATAAAGCGGGCAAGGATATGCGGCTGGCCGAAGTAACCCAAACCCCAGCCCAGTAGTGAAATCACCGCCACAAAGTTCAGATTCTTCAGCATATCAATATTTTCAATGCTTTTAGCTTCAATCACCTGCAGTGAATCACCCAAACCGCCGACCGCGATTATCACCATCACCGGCGTGAGGATCAGGGCGAAAATCATCAGGCTGGCCTGCACGGTATCGGTCCAGCTTACCGCCAGGAATCCGCCAATAAAGGTATAGGCAATGGTCGCCGCGGCCCCGGCCCAGAGCGCAGTTTCGTAGCTCATGCCGAAGGTGCTTTCAAACAGGCGGGCACCGGCTACAATGCCGGAAGCACAGTAAATGGTGAAGAAGATCAGGATAACCAGCGCGGAGATCACCCGCAGCAGCTTGCTGGTGTCTTCAAAACGGCTGGAGAAATAGTCCGGCAGGGTTAAGGCATTATCATGATGCTCGGTCTGCACGCGCAGGCGTCCGGCAACAATTTTCCAGTTCAGCCAGGCACCGAGCGTCAGCCCGATAGCGATCCAGCTTTCGGAGATACCGGAGATGAAAATCGCTCCCGGCAGGCCCATCAGCAGCCAGCCGCTCATATCGGATGCACCGGCAGACAGCGCGGTCACCACGCTGCCGAGACTGCGCCCGCCCAGAATATAGTCGTCAAAGTTTTTTGTTGAACGGTAGGCAAAAAATCCGATCAGCACCATGCCGAAAATATAAACACAAAAGGTCACCATCATCGGTGTACTTACAGTCATTCAGGTTCTCCACTTATTATTCGAATCCGCAGCCTGTATTGCTGCATCACGCCTGCTGCCGGAACGGGGCAGTAACTACGGCGCTAGAGGATGGCTTCCTGCCGGGGGCGGGTATCCTGCCGCAAACGGCTTTTTCACACAATCGATTTAACACACTTCACACAGTCATTTCACCCGGTAGTAACCAGCAAATGTCAGCAGGTTGCACTGCATCACATTTAACCGGGTTGCACCACACAACAACCTCACGCAAACCAGGGATTATGCGGCATCCATACCTGGCGGGATTCTTGCAGCAATAACCATGCCGCTTTTTTTAGCGTTAACAAAAGACCGATTTTAAAGAGTGAGGAAAAGGTCACATTTAACGAGGTTGCACAAAGTTGCAACATCAGTGATATTGCTCGCTATCGTTTATTCTCTCTGATTCAGGAGCTTTCAGGCATGGGCACAACCACCATGGGCGTAAAACTGGATGACGCCACACGCGACCGCATTAAACAGGCCGCTCAGCGTATTGACCGCACGCCACACTGGCTAATTAAGCAGGCCATTTTTAACTATCTGGAGCAGGTTGAGCAGGGACAGTCGCTACCTGAACTGGTGGCCGGTCAGACTGCCGCCGAGGAAGAAGACCGCCCGCAGGAAGAGACACACCAGCCATTCCTCGACTTTGCCGAAAGCGTATTGCCCCAGTCGGTTGCCCGTGCCGCCATCACCTCGGCCTGGCGTCGTCCGGAAACCGAAGCGGTGCCGATGCTGCTGGAACAGGCACGCCTGCCGGCCGCGCAGGCAACGGCCACCCATAAGCTCGCCTACCAGCTGGCGGACAAACTTCGGCACCAAAAGAGTGCAGGCGGGCGCGCCGGAATGGTGCAAAACCTGCTGCAGGAGTTCTCCCTCTCCTCTCAGGAGGGCGTGGCGCTGATGTGCCTGGCCGAAGCGCTACTGCGAATTCCCGATAAGCCCACTCGCGACGCGCTGATCCGCGATAAAATCAGCAACGGCAACTGGCATTCACATCTGGGCCGCAGCCCGTCGATGTTCGTGAATGCCGCCACATGGGGCCTGCTGTTTACCGGCCGCCTGGTGTCGACCCACAATGAAGCTAACCTTTCCCGCTCGCTGAACCGCATTATCGGCAGAAGCGGCGAGCCGCTGATCCGTAAAGGCGTGGATATGGCAATGCGGCTGATGGGCGAACAGTTCGTCACCGGTGAAACCATCGCCGAGGCGCTGGCTAACGCCCGCAAGCTGGAAGAGAAAGGCTTCCGCTACTCCTACGACATGCTCGGAGAAGCGGCCCTGACCGCCCGCGATGCCAAAGCCTACCTGCTCTCCTATCAGCAGGCGATCCACGCCATCGGTAAGGCCTCGAACGGTCGCGGCATTTATGAAGGCCCGGGTATTTCAATCAAGCTGTCTGCGCTGCATCCGCGCTACAGCCGCGCGCAGTACGAGCGAGTGATGGACGAACTGTACCCGGTGCTGAAATCCCTCACCCTGCTGGCGCGTTCCTACGACATCGGCATTAATATCGACGCTGAAGAGGCCGACCGGCTGGAGCTGTCGCTCGATCTGCTGGAAAAACTGTGCTTTGAGACGGAACTGGAAGGCTGGAACGGTATCGGCTTTGTCATTCAGGCCTATCAGAAACGCTGCCCGATGGTAATCGATGCGCTGACCGATCTGGCGCAGCGCAGCCGTCGCCGTCTGATGATCCGTCTGGTCAAAGGCGCTTACTGGGACAGCGAAATCAAACGAGCCCAGGTCGACGGACTGGAAGGCTATCCGGTTTACACCCGTAAGGTGTACACCGACATCGCCTATATCGCCTGCGCCCGCAAGCTGCTGGCAGTGCCCAATCTGATTTATCCGCAGTTCGCCACCCATAACGCCCACACGCTGGCGGCCATCTATCAGCTGGCGGGCAACAACTACTATCCGGGGCAGTACGAGTTCCAGTGCCTGCACGGTATGGGCGAACCGCTGTACGAACAGGTCGTGGGGAAAGTGGCGGACGGTAAGCTGAATCGCCCCTGTCGTATCTATGCCCCGGTCGGCACCCATGAAACCCTGCTGGCCTATCTGGTGCGCCGCCTGCTGGAAAACGGCGCGAACACCTCCTTTGTTAACCGTATTGCCGATACCAGTCTGCCGCTGGATGAGCTGGTTGCCGATCCGGTCGAGGCGGTGGAAAAACTGGCGCAGGCCGAAGGTGCCGTGGGACTGCCGCATCCGAAAATCCCTCTGCCGCGCGAGCTGTACGGCACCCAGCGGCAGAACTCCGCCGGGCTGGACCTGGCCAACGAACACCGCCTGGCCTCGCTTTCCAGCGCCCTGCTGAACAGTGCCAGCGAGAACTGGCAGGCCGCACCGCTAATCGACGCGCCGCTGGAAACCGGCGACAGCCTGCCGGTCATAAACCCCGCCGAGCCGCTGGATGTTGTCGGCCACGTGCGTCATGCCACGCCGGGAGAAGTCTCTGCCGCGCTGGATGCGGCGGTCAACGTCGGTCCGATCTGGTTCGCCACCCCGCCGCAGGAGCGCGCGGCGATCCTCGAACGTGCGGCGATCCTGATGGAAGGCCAGATGCAGACGCTGATCGGTATTCTGGTACGTGAAGCCGGGAAAACCTTCAGCAATGCCATCGCCGAAGTGCGCGAGGCGGTGGATTTCCTGCACTACTATGCCGGTCAGGTACGCGACGATTTCGACAATGAAACCCACCGCCCGCTGGGTCCGGTGGTGTGCATCAGCCCGTGGAACTTCCCACTGGCTATCTTCAGCGGGCAAATTGCCGCCGCGCTGGCCGCAGGCAACAGCGTGCTGGCCAAACCGGCCGAGCAAACGCCGCTGATCGCCGCCCGTGCAGTGGCGATCCTGCATGAAGCGGGCGTGCCACAGGGTGCGCTGCAGCTGCTGCCGGGCACAGGTGAAACGGTCGGCGCACAGCTGACTCAGGATACCCGTGTGCGCGGCGTGATGTTTACCGGCTCGACCGCCGTTGCCACCCTGCTACAGCGCGGGCTGGCGGGACGCCTCGATCCGCAGGGCCGCCCGACGCCGCTGATTGCCGAAACCGGCGGTATGAATGCGATGATCGTCGACTCTTCAGCACTGACCGAGCAGGTGGTCACCGATATCGTTGCCTCCGCCTTTGACAGCGCCGGGCAGCGTTGCTCCGCACTGCGTCTGCTCTGCGTGCAGGAAGATGTTGCCGATCACACCCTGACCATGCTGCGCGGCGCGATGGCCGAATGCCGTATGGGCAACCCTGAACGCTTCTCCACCGACATCGGCCCGGTGATCGATGCCGAGGCGAAAGCCAACATCGACCAGCATATTCAGTCGATGCGCAACAAAGGCTTTACCGTATTCCAGTCAGCCCAGCAGCAGGTGCAGGATAGCCGCGAATGGCAGACCGGGACCTTTGTTCAGCCCACGCTGATTGAGCTGGGCAGCGTGGCCGATTTGACGCGTGAGATCTTCGGCCCGGTGCTGCACGTGGTGCGTTTCGCCCGCAACACCCTGCCGCAAGTCATCGAACAGATTAACGCCTCCGGCTACGGCCTGACGTTGGGCGTGCATACCCGCATCGATGAAACCATCGGTCAGGTGACGCAGAAGGCGCACGTCGGCAACCTCTACGTTAACCGTAATATGGTCGGCGCGGTGGTCGGCGTACAGCCGTTCGGCGGTGAAGGTCTGTCCGGCACCGGACCGAAAGCCGGTGGGCCGCTGTATCTGTATCGCCTGCTGTCGTACCGCCCGGACGATGCGCTGCAAACCACGCTTAACCGCCAGGACCGCCTCAGCCCGCCGGATACGCAGCTGCGCCCGATGCTGCAGACCGCGCATCAGGCACTAAGCGAATGGGCGGCGGACCGCGACGAGCTGGCAGCCCTGTGCGCGCGCTACGCCGAACTGGGCCAGGGCGGCACCGTTCGCCTGCTGCCGGGGCCAACCGGCGAGCGCAACACCTTTACCCTGCTGCCGCGCGAACGGGTGCTGTGTATTGCCGACAATGAGCAGGATGCGCTGGTCCAGCTGGCAGCGGTTACCGCCGTTGGCAGCCAGGCGCTGTGGCAGGATGACGAACTGCATCGCGCGCTGTGGCAGCAGCTTCCTGCGGCGGTGCAGCAGCGGATTACGCTGGCTGAGCGACCGCTGGAACAGGGGGAGTATGATGCGGCGATCTATCACGGCGATGCCGACCAGCTGCGTACGCTCTGCGAGGCCATTGCCGCGCGGGACGGCGCGATTGTGTCGGTTCAGGGCTTTGCGCGTGGAGAAACCAATCTGCTGCTGGAACGACTGCTGCACGAGCGCTCGCTGAGTGTGAATACAGCCGCTGCCGGGGGTAACGCCAGCCTGATGACTATCGGCTAATCACTGCCGATTGAAAAAAAACCGGCACGGTCTTTACGGACCGTGCCGGTTTTCAACAGCAGGTTTGACGTCAGGCGAAAGACGCTACAGGTTTAAAACGGATGATAGGCAAACAGCGCCGGAGAACCGCCGGTATGCACAAAAACAATGGGTCCTTCACGACGGAAACGATTCTGAGCGATGCCGTCAATCAGACCGGCCATCGCCTTGCCGGTGTACACCGGATCAAGGAAAATTCCCTCCAGCCGCGCCAGCAGCTTCACCGCTTCCATCCCTTCTTCATTCGGTACGCCATACTTAGGGGCAAAATAGTCATCCCACAGGGTAATTTCCGCACTGCTGTTCAGCTCCAGCGACTGCGCCACCTGCTGACGAAGTAATTCCACTTTTGGCAGCTGAGCGGCAGCTTTACGGGAAACCGTGACGCCAACCAGTTCGGTATCCGGCAGCAGCTGCTCCAGCCCGACCGCCAGCCCGGCATGGGTCCCGGCGCTGCCGGATGCCACTACTACCGCCGCAAAATCCACTACGCCTTCGCTCTGGTGGGCAATTTCCTGCGCACATTCAACGTAGCCCAGCGCACCCAGTGCGCTCGAACCGCCGACCGGAATGCTGTACGGACGGAATCCCTGAGCCTCCAGCAGCGTGGCCTGCTCTTCCAGCTGCGCGTCGGGATCGTGCAGCGCATCCACCATCACCACTTCCGTATTCATTAATTCCAGCAGCAGACGGTTACCGTTGCTGAGATAGTTTTCTGCACGGGTATCGATGGGATTTTCCAGCAGCGCCACACATTTCAAACCCAGTTTTGCCGCCACTGCCGCCGTCTGGCGAACGTGGTTAGACTGTATAGCGCCGGCGGTAACCAGCACGTCAGCGCCATTGCGCAGCGCATCGGCGGCCAGAAATTCCAGCTTTCTGAGCTTGTTGCCCCCCAGCGCCACTGGCGTAACGTCATCACGTTTGATGAAAATATCGCGCCCCAGATAGTCTGAAAGACGGGGTAAATGCTCCAACGGCGTTGGAGCGCCCAGCAGCTCAACACGGGGAAAATTAACAAGATTATGTAAGGACAACGCGGCCTCCGCGAGATGTGCGTTCGAATTATTCCTTAGTGTTGCAGAAGATAGCGATCGGGTCATCTTTCATTTGGTGATAACTCAATGCCAGGCTGAATAACGGTGAAAAAAAATTACAGCTCAGATCACACTTTTCACAACGGCTGCTCCATAATTCAGATCCCGAACTGATGAAAAATGGAACAAGGATATGCGCAATCCCACGCTGTTGCAGTTTTTTCACTGGTACTATCCCGATGGCGGCAAGCTGTGGCCTGAAGTGGCCGAGAAGGCCGCCAGTCTGGCTGAAATAGGCATTACTGATGTCTGGCTACCCCCGGCGTACAAAGGCGAGTCCGGCGGTTATTCCGTTGGCTACGATACTTACGATCTGTTCGACTTAGGCGAATTTGAGCAGAAAGGTTCAAGAGCCACTAAGTACGGTGATAAAGAGCAGCTGCTGGCCGCCACCGAAGCGCTGAAGTCCCATGGGATAGGGGTCATTCTGGATGTGGTGCTTAACCACAAAATGGGTGCGGATGAAAAGGAACGGGTGCAGATCAACCGCGTGAATCCGGACAATCGCGATGAGATTGATGATGAGGTGATCGAAGCCGAAGCATGGACCCGCTTCACCTTCCCGGTTCGTAAGGGCAAATATTCAAAATTTGTCTGGGATTACAAATGCTTTAGCGGCGTCGATCATATTGAAAACCCCGATGAGAACGGCGTATTCAAGATTGTGAACGACTATACCGGCGAGGGCTGGAACGAACAGGTCGACGATGAGCTGGGCAACTTTGACTATTTGATGGGTGCCAATATCGACTTTCGCAACCATGCGGTGACCGAGGAGCTGAAGTACTGGGCGCGCTGGGTAATGGAGCAAATCCCTGCCACTACCGGCTTCCGGCTGGATGCGGTGAAGCATATTCCGGCCTGGTTCTACAAAGAGTGGATTGAGCACGTCCAGGAGGTCAACGACGAGCCGCTGTTTATCGTTGCCGAATACTGGTCGCACGAGCTGGATAAGCTGCAGCAGTATATTGATCAGGTGGACGGTAAGACGATGCTGTTTGATGCACCATTGCAGATGAATTTCCACACCGCCTCGAAACAGGGGGCCGACTACGATCTGAGTCAGATTTTCAATGACACGCTGGTTGCCGCCGACCCCTGGCATGCGGTAACGATTGTCGCCAACCATGATACGCAGCCGCTGCAGGCGCTGGAAGCGCCGGTCGATCCCTGGTTTAAACCGCTGGCCTACGCGCTGATTTTGCTGCGGGAAAACGGCGTCCCTGCCCTGTTTTATCCCGATCTTTACGGTGCCAGCTATCGGGACGAGGGCGATGACGGCGAGCAGTATGAAATCAATATGCCGGTGGTTGCAGAGCTGGAAGCGCTGATCCGCGCCCGCCAGCTGTATGCGCACGGCGTGCAGACGGAGTGGTTCGATCACGCCAACTGCGTTGCCTTTGCGCGCAGCGGCACGGAGGAACTGCCGGGATGCGTTGTGATCATGTCCAACGGGGATGAGGGGGAGAAAGTGCTGGAGCTGGGTGAGAATTTTGCCGGTAAGCGCTGGTTTGATTATCTCGGCCACCGCGAGGAGCAGGTTGAAAGTGACGAGAGCGGTGTCGCGACGTTCCGCTGTAATCCGGGCAGCGTGAGCGTGTGGGTACTGGAATAGTGTAGCGGCTGGCTGTGAGCTGGGGTTCAGCCTCTGCTGCTGCTTCAGGGCGGTCCTCGCGCCGCGTTGCGGTACCCTCGGTTACGCCATTGCGCCGAACGGATCGGCCAGGATTGAACGTCCCTGTTCAAACCCGGCCTGACGCCAGCATCCCTGCTGTCGTCTCCTGGCGCAATGGCTCCACCTCAGCGCTGCGGATGCCCTTACGCAGCAGCAGAGGCTGTCCCCTTTCAGAATTTCATCGCTTTTGGATTTGGACAAAAGCCTGCCCCAATAACAAAGTGTGATGCCACATGAATTCAGCTCAAAGAGCAAATAATCAAATCACATCCGCCACAGAGTAAAAGCCATCTCGCTGCATAGGTGGCAATAGATTCAAACCATTTTTTTCAGGCAACGCGAATGTTGGACAGCAGGCTGGCCGTGCCCCCGAGAGGGCAATCCACAGCGCTGAACGCAGAGAGGAAGCCAGGATTTGGCCACACGGACGTGGCCGAAAGTCACAGCCGCGCAGGACGCGCGTCTGTGACGGTCCGATCGGCTGACGAACAAAGTAAAGGAACCGCAACGCGGCGCGAGGACCGCCCGAACGGGGGCACGGCCAGCCAGCGCTAACTCCCAGCGCGGCAAACAACACAGCACTGGCACACTATCTCAGCAAGCACCAGGCTCAAGCCGGATCAGTTCGCCCGATTAAACACACCGCTGTAGTGCTTACCACTCTTCGTGGCAGTTGGTTCAGCCGCAGCCTGTGCAGCAGGCGGAGCAGCATTATCCGCCAGCGCCTTCTGGCACTCCGCGGTCGGCTGATTCACCTTGCTCAACGTCAGCTTATCGTAATGCAAAACGCTGCCTTCCAGCTCCAGCGGCATCACCCGGGACTGACTATTGATGTTCACCCAGTCACCATCAAGCAGAGTGGTCTTGCCCGGTTTGGCAATCACCCGCTGCCACTGACGGCAGTCAAGCGTATCGCCCGCGGCGGTAATAATCAGGCTGGCACGCGCTTCGGGGCTGACCAGCCCTTTCTGCGGGCCCATCGTCTGCCAGTTACCCACCAGCGATGCCGGCGGTGGGGTTTTCACCGCGCTGCTGTAACCTTCCAGCTGCGCACAACCGCTCAACGCGGTAACGGCCAGCCCTGCAATAATCCAGTTTTTCATGTTTTTCCCTGCTTTATGAATCTCGCGCTACGTTATAATTAATTCCCGCTGTGCCGCAAGCCCGATCGCCAGTTCACGACCGATTTCTGCCCTTTTCACCCTGCCTGCACCCGCACCGCACCTTTCCTTTTCCCGCTTGCCCCGTGTACACTGGCGGCCGAAATTACCCAGGCAGGACCGCTATGAAAACCGTTGAAGAATATTACGCCATTGCTAAAGATCTGTTCCTTGAGGCACATCCGGAACTGAAATCAGGCATTGAAAACCTTACAGCAGAGCAGGCGGCAAGCGTTGGTATGAGCATCGAGCAGCTTCAGGCGCTGCAAAAAGATCGCGCCTACGCGGCCTACGTGCGCGAGAAAAAACTGGACGGCGTGCTGTTTGCCATTCAACTGGCCGAGCCGGATAAAGCCGTGATGGTGGAAGCGATTGAAACCTATCTGCGCTCGCATGCTGAAGCGCTGGGATTAAGCTGGGAAGAGTTTTGTATTCAGAACGAACTGTGATCGGTCGATCCTCCCGAACAGACGTGCCAACACGCCTGTTCGGGGGTCGTAGCGCTTAACCGGCCAGACGAGAACCTGACGTTGCCGCCAGTTCATCCTCGCGGAATGCTTCTCGCCTTACGCTAAAACCATCGTACCAACGACATTCAACCATACCGCTGGCAACACCCGTCACAATCATCACGGGTCCACCATCCTTGTGCTGCACTTCATTACTGATTATAAACATCACAAAGCACCTCCCTTCCGGTTAAAAGACAGAATAGTTATAGCATCTTGTTGATTTCGATGCTGTTAACTGGAGGTAAACAAATTGTTAAATGCAAATAAGCAGTTAAAAACTCGATAAATAAAAAAATCGCATAAGTTTTGCAGGTTTCGTTTATGTGAACCAGCTCTCACTTACACTTAGATTTTGCAACCTTCACAGTCAGCTTCATCGCCTAAGTCGGCCGGCAATTCTGCGGCTTTTTTCTCTGCGTTGGCTTCCGCCTGCTCCAGCTGAGCATCAATATCAAATTCAAAAATATCGTCTTTCATCACATTGCTCCCACATTGGTAAAAAAAACGGACCCGCCGGGCGAGTCCGCAAGCCGCACGTTATACCGATTAGCCGCGCACTCTGGCAATCAAATTTACCAGCGACAGCACAATCGACCCCACGATAAACCCGATCACCAGGTTGGCCCCGTTAGACACCAGGGCCGCAACCAGCGTACCCAATCCGGCGCTAAATCCTTCGATAGGATGATGCAGGAACGGCAGACCGTGCACGATAATGCCGCCGCCGACCAGGAACATCGCCACGGTTCCGACAACGGTCAGAATCTTCATCAGCCACGGGGCCGTGGCCAGCAGTACACCGCCCACCGATTTCGCCAGCGCCGAACTTTTTTTCTGCAGCCAGTAGCCAAGGTCGTCAATTTTCACAATCGCCGCCACAATACCGTAAACGCCGACGGTGACCAGAATCGCAATCCCGGACAAAATCAAAACCTGATTCAGCAGCGGAGCTTCCGAGACGATCCCTAAGGTGATCGCCACAATTTCCGCAGAGAGAATAAAGTCGGTGCGGATAGCCCCCTGCACCTTTTTCTTCTCGAAGGCCGCCGGGTCCTGCTGCGCCACCTTCAGCAAACGCTGCTCTCGGGCCTCCGGGGTTTCATCACTTTTGCTTTTGTGCAGGCTGTGCAGCACCTTTTCCACCCCTTCATAACAGAGGTAGGCACCGCCAATCATCAGCAGCGGCGTAATTGCCCAGGGCGCAAAAGCGCTGATCACCAGCGCCAGCGGCACCAGGATCAGCTTATTGAGGAATGAGCCTTTGGCCACCCCCCACACCACCGGGAGCTCACGATTGGCTTTCACCCCGCTAACCTGCTGCGCATTAAGAGACAGGTCGTCCCCCAGTACACCCGCGGTTTTCTTTGCCGCCACTTTTCCCATTACCGAAATATCATCAAGCAGCGTGGCAATATCATCCAGCAAGCTCAGTAAGCTACTTCCCGCCAAAGTCTCGTTCCTTATTCATGTTCATCATGTTGACAGCAGGGGCACCGCTCAATCTCCAGCACCGCCATATCGGCAATGCCTTCGCAGTCCCACTCAACGCGCACCGGCTGGCCCTGCAGCTCGGTGTGGTGCAGATACTTGCTCACCGGGCTTTCGGTCATCCCGGTAATTTCCTCCGTGGCAATCAGTCGATCGCCGACGAAAATACGCGCCGTCGCCCGGGTGTTGACCATCCGTTCGCCGCTTAGTTGATATAAACGCTTTACCGTCAGTTTGACACTGGCCATATTTCGCCCTGCGCTTCGCCGTAGAAAGTGGGGGTGATCTAAACAATTATGCGTAACAAGTGCAAATTTTGTAAAAAATTTCCCGGTTGTGAAGAAAAACATTTCCCTATTCCGCGTTAAAAAACGAGAATTTAGCGCTGCAATTACTCAACCGGACTGAGCTATTAACATGAAGTTGCGTCGTATTCCTGCCTGGCTGCCGCTGCTGGCGGCACTGTTTTCTCTCTATTTTATCTGGGGTTCAACCTATCTGGTTATCCGTATCGGCGTGGAAAGCTGGCCGCCAATGATGATGGCCGGGCTGCGATTCCTGCTGGCGGGCGTTGTGCTGCTGGCGATTCTGCTGCTGCGCGGGGAAAAACTGCCGTCGCTGAAAGCCACAAAAAATGCGGCGATTATCGGCGTTTTACTGCTAGCAATGGGTAACGGCGCGGTCACCGTGGCCGAACATCAGCACGTTCCTTCCGGACTGGCAGCAGTCATGGTGGCGACCGTGCCGCTGTTCGCGATGTGCTTTAGCCGCATGTTTGGCATTCAGACCCGCTGGATTGAATGGGTGGGGATCGGCGTGGGGCTGGTGGGGATACTACTGCTCAACAGCGGCGGACACATGGCCGGCAATCCGTGGGGAGCCTTGATGATTCTTGCGGGTTCAATGACCTGGGCATTCGGTTCCGTTTGGGGCTCACGCATTGAGCTGCCGCAGGGAATGATGGCAGGAGCCGTTGAGATGCTGTCGGCGGGAATTGTGCTGCTGATTGCCAGCACGCTGAGCGGTGAGCATCTGACCGGAACGCCTACACTTCCGGGCATTCTGGCGCTGGGCTATCTCAGCCTGTTTGGTTCGATTATCGCCATCAACGCCTATATGTTCCTGATCCGCAATGTCACCCCGGCAGTGGCGACCAGCTATGCCTATGTTAATCCGGTGGTGGCGGTGCTGTTGGGGATTGGCTTTGCCGGGGAAACGCTCTCTTCTCGTGAATGGCTGGCGCTGGCGATCATCGTATTTGCGGTGGTGCTGGTCACGTTGGGAAAATACCTGTTCCCGGCAAAACCCGTGATCAAACCCATCAGCCGGGATTAACCGTTAAAGCTGATGAATACCTTTTTCATCGATCTCGCCGTTGCCTTCAGCGGCGCAGATCCACTCTTCAAGTCGGGCGCTCAGCGCCTGCTCTTCCAGCCGCGTTTTACCGCGCAGCGAACACTCCCAGACCAGCAGCACCTTCCAGCCGCCGTCGGTCAGTTCAGCAATATAGCGTTTATCGCGCGCCACGTTACTGTCTATTTTCCCCATCCAGAACGCCGTGCGCGTGGCGGGCATCTTGAACAAGTGGCAATGATGATGATGCCAGAAGCAGCCGTGAACAAAAATAATTGCCCGGTAGTCCGGCAAAACAAAATCGGGCCTGCCGGGCAGCGACTTATCCTGCGCGCGAAAAGTGATGTCCAGCTCGCCCAGCAGCTCAGCCACACGCTGTTCAATCGCGGTATCGCGGGTTCGAATCGCTCGCATATTTTTACTACGCACGTCGGGTTTATGTACGTCAGCCATCCTGATCTTCCTTTGGCAACAACGTTTGAGTATAGCGCTTTATTGTCGCGCAGGATGCCTCTACACTTAGCCAAAATTCCAGTTAATATGGACCTGATTTAATGAGCACTGTTGAACGAGATAAACTCACCTTGCCGAAAGGCGCGAATAAACTGCTGCTGCATTCCTGCTGCGCCCCCTGCTCTGGTGAAGTGATGGAAGCCCTGCAGGCATCGGGAATTGATTACACCATCTTCTTCTACAACCCGAATATTCATCCTCAGAAAGAGTACCTGCTGCGCAAAGAGGAAAATATCCGCTTTGCCGAGCAGCACGGTATTCCGTTTGTCGATGCCGATTACGACACCGACAACTGGTTTGCGCGGGCAAAAGGCATGGAGTGGGAACCGGAGCGCGGTGTGCGCTGCACCATGTGTTTTGATATGCGTTTTGAGCGCACCGCGCTTTACGCTTATGAGAACGGTTTTCCGGTTATCTCCAGTTCGCTGGGTATTTCACGCTGGAAGAACATGCAGCAGATTAACGACTGCGGTGACCGCGCGGCAGCGCCCTACGAAGGTATCAGCTACTGGGATTACAACTGGCGCAAGAAAGGCGGCTCGGCGCGCATGATCGAAATCAGCAAGCGCGAGCGGTTTTACCAGCAGGAATACTGCGGCTGCGTTTATTCGCTGCGCGACAGCAACCTGCATCGCAAAAGCCAGGGCCGTCCATTAATTAAACTGGGCGTATTGTATTACGGTGATGAAGACGCAGAGGGGAAATCGTAAATTATCGCCTGATGACGATAATCGCTGTGGGAGTGAGACAGGCGCCGCAGTAAAAGCGTTGTCAGTGACAGCGGTGAGGCAATCGCCGGGTGAGTGGCACAGGACAGCGACAAACCGTCGGTGCATGAATTGTCAAAACACTGGAATAGAGATAAGCGTAACGCCCCTCACGACGAGGGGCGTTAATCGCAGCGGATACGCGAAACGTACTCAGCGCTTATTTTTTCTTTTTACTCTTTTTCAGCAGCGCACGAACCTGCTTCAGTTCTGCTGCGCTCAGCTGTTCTGACAGTTCTTCAGCCGTATCCTGATTGTCCACTTCCGGTTCTTTTGCCCCTTCAAGCGTGATCAGCAGACGGCGGGTCACTTCCTGACTGACCGAAGTCTGGTTTTCCAGCGCAATGGCTTTCAGTGTTTCTTTTAATACAGGATCGATCTTTAACGTCAGGCTTACTGTCTCAGTCATTGTTGAATCTCCTGATAAATTTACACATCAAATTAGCCTGTTAAGCTAAATTTAACCATACTGTCATAAAAATTTAATATATTAGTGGCTAACCGCAAATTCAGCCAGTACCTGCCGATCCGTGCCGCAAAAATCGCCCTGCAGTTCCGCACAGAGTTTTGCCATATAGGCCACTAAGAAATCAGCATTGATTTCTGCAAGACGTTTGCCTTCGGCGGTCTGCATAGTTTGCGGCAGCTTAAGCAGCTTTTTCTGGAAATGATCCAGCGCCCATTCGGCATCATCCAGCGGCCTTTCACGGGCCAGGGGATCATGACTGTCAAACAACGAACGCCCCAGCGCACCGGAGACATAAAACACCCGCGCCAGGCCAATAGCGCCCAGAGATTCCAGCCGATCCGCATCCTGTACGATTTTTGCTTCCAGCGTTTCAGGCGTCACGGCGGCGCTAAAGCTATGGGCGTGAACCGCGTGCATTACGGCGGCAATTTTTTCTGAAGGAAAGTCCGGAAACTCCGTCAGCAGAACCCGCCGGGCTTCTTCCGCCGCCTGGGCAGAAGCCAGATGACGCTCCGGATGATTTTTCGGTAAGTTAACAATGTCGTGAAAATAGCAGCTGGTCAAAACCACCAGCGGGTCGGCCTCGCTTCCCTGCATAATGCGCTGTGCGGTTTGCCATACGCGTGCCAGATGAGCCACATCATGCGCTTTATCTTCTTTCTGCCAGCTCTGATGCAGCCACTGCTCGAAGCGCGATTGCCAGGTGTTCAGCATAATAGACTCTCCTTCATTCTTTGGACTTGTTGAGATCTCAGCGGCAATAAGCCACTGCAACGTGCTGCGTCAACGCGATAAAAATGCGACCCTCATCACTATATAGTGCATGTATTCATTATGTTACAGCCTGAATGCAGGCTGATGTATTCTGCTGCTAATTCATACTGATTAAAAATCACTCAAATCATTAAGCAGTCATAATACAGGCCAAAGGTAACGAAACGTTTCACCTGCCATCGTGTGCGGAGGATTATCGTTTGCGTTGTGCTGGTCTCTCCAGGTATGCTCCACACTTTTCTGAATATTTTAAAAATGCCGCTACGCTTTAAGACATTGTAATTAAGCAACATGTAAAATATGTTACGCTGCAAAAATGACGTCGGGTCGCTACCCGAATACGGCAATTCAACTGCCAGCATAGCGTCATCAGCGGCGTTTTATCTTTCCGTTTTTTTTATTAAATTTTACTGATGTTTTACCAAAAAATGCCCCTGATTGGTGTTAAAGGTTTAAGTTAGGAGTTCTCCGCATTGTGTTTTCATTTTAACTATGTAGCTGGTTTGGTTGAGAAAGATATAGAGGTTATCCCATGAAAGAACGCCCGATTCTGTTCAGCGATCAACGGGTGCGCGCCCTGCTATCTGGTCGTCAAAGCCAGACCCGGCGCATCATGAAATCCCAACCTTTCGGACCGGTTCAGGATAATCATGAAGGCTGTTACGGCATTGATGTAAAGCGTAACCACCTGCAAGGAAACCTGGTAATGAGCATGGAGAACATCAGCCACCACAGCCCGCACGGCCAGCCGGGCGATCGGTTATGGGTGCGGGAAACCTGGCGCGGGCCGGTTATTGCCCCCGAAGACGTTGCACGCTATCAACAGGACCCGGCGGCGTTCAGGGACCGCAAGTATTGCCGCTACCGGGCCGATACCAGCGCCTGGGGCAGTGAAGATGGCGTAGGCCATCCCGGCTGGCAGGCTGGTATTCATATGCCGCGCTGGGCCAGCCGTATTGACCTGCTGATCACTCGCCTGCGCGTGGAAAAAATCCAGGACATCAGTGACGATGACATCATCGCTGAAGGCGTACAGTTCGACAGCCATTTTTTAAATAACTTTTTTACCATGCAGAGCGAAACCGACTCACCAAAAGAGGCCTACCGCAAAGCATGGACCGCGCAGTATGGCGGTACCAGCTGGGAAGTGAATCCCTGGGTCTGGGTCATCGACTTTGAACGAATCTGACCGTTGTGAATGATGCGCGACGCTGAAGTTTTTCAGCGTCGTTTGCGCTTCATCACAGACAATTCCTAATATAACTGGTTGAATATCCCCCTCAATTTGCCATCATTTTTGGCAACTTTCATCAGCATCGCACCCGTCAGCCGCTCAAATTTCATGCAATGTGTATTAACCCGTTGCAGCATTTGTGCGGCTGCGGCATGGTGTAAGAGGAATTCATTACCGCATGGGGGCAATATCAGCATGATCAAATGGCCGTGGAAAAGCGATGATGACGCAGCGATCAGTGGATTACCCTGGCAACAGGCGCTTGAGATCCCCCTGCTGGCTCCGCTCAATGAAGATGAACGCCAGACACTGATCGCGCTCGCCGCACGCTTTTTGCGCCAGAAACGTATTCTTGGCTTACAGAATCTTGAACTGGACGAGTTGAAACGCTGTCGTCTGGCACTGTTGTTTTGCCTTCCCGTGCTCAACCTCGGCTACGACTGGCTGGATGGCTTTCTGGAAGTGCTGGTTTACCCTACCCCTTTTATGGTTGATGACGAATGGCAGGATGAGTTTGGCCTGGTTCACCGCGAACGCATGGTACAGTCCGGACAGAGTTGGGAACAGGGTCCGATCGTCCTTAACTGGCTGGATATTCAGGATTCTTTTGACCGCTCCGGTTATAACCTGGTGATCCACGAGGTGGCACACAAGCTGGACGCACACGGCAGCGGCGAGTCAACCGGTATTCCGGCCATGGCACTCCGTGACGTCGCCGGTTGGGAGCGCGATATGCTGGCAGCGATGAATGCGATTCAGGATGAGGTCGATCTGGTTGGAGAAAACGCCGCGACCATTGATGCCTATGCCGCCAGCGATCCGGCTGAATGCTTCGCCGTGCTGTCTGAGTATTTCTTCAGCGCCCCGGAACTGCTGCTGGTGAGATTCCCGCAGGTTTACGAGCGGCTGCGCCAGTTTTATCGCCAGGACCCCTATCAGCGTTTGGAACTCACGTTAGAACAGCAAAACCCGGATGGAATTGTGCATTAAAACAACGGACTGCTGCAAACTGCGCCATTCAGATTGCAGCGCTACTTTTGCTGTTGACAGGCAACAGGCAGATCGCTAATATGCGCCTCGTTCACACGATTCCTCTGTAGTTCAGTCGGTAGAACGGCGGACTGTTAATCCGTATGTCACTGGTTCGAGTCCAGTCAGAGGAGCCATATTTAGAGAAGCCCGCTTAAGGAAACTTAAGCGGGCTTTTTGCTATGCGCGAAACAACCGACTGGATGCTGTTCGCAGTTATGATACCGACGCACAAACTCAACGTGAGCCCCCATCAGTGAACTGTACGCGGCCAGCGCGTAGGGTTTTTGCTGTGGGCAGCGCCACAACCCTTCACAGTTTGTCCATTCCATCACTTTTTCTTAAAATGAGATCAAGATCGCTTACCCCTCCCCCTGCCGACGATATAATCGCCGTAAATTCAATTAAGGACTCTTGCGGAGACCCGTCATGCACCAGACAGATGATATTTTAGAAAGCCTGAAATTTATTCAAGAACACACCGACCTCAAGCCCACCGTCGGTATTATTTTAGGGTCCGGTCTGGGTCCATTTGCAGACACGCTGCAAAATGCCGTACGTATTCCTTACAGCGCGATCCCGCACTTTGCGAAGTCAGAAGCGGTTGGGCACGCCAATGAAATGGTTATCGGCACCATAGACGATAAAACCGTTGTGGCAATGAAGGGGCGTTTCCATTATTACGAAGGGTTTTCGCTGGAACAGGTCACCTTCCCGGTGCGGGTCATGAAAGCGTTAGGCGTTGAAAAATTAATCATCACCAATGCCTGCGGTGCGGTCAATAAGGCGTTTAATCCTGGCGACCTGATGCTGATCACCGACCATATTAATTTAACGGCGGCGAATCCACTGATGGGGCCGAATAACCCGGAACTGGGAACCCGATTCTTAGACGTTAGCGAGGTGTATAACAAACAGCTTCGCCAGACAATTAAGGATGTCGCTCAGGAGCAAGGGGTATCACTTCGTGAAGGCGTTTATGCCTGGTGGACCGGCCCCACGTATGAAACACCGGCAGAGATCCGCATGATCAGAACGCTCGGCGCAGATGCAGTAGGAATGTCAACGGTGCCAGAGGCACTGGTTGCGCATCATTCCCAGATTAAGACGGTGGGGATTTCGTGCCTGACCAATATGGCATGCGGAATTTTGGATCAGCCACTGAGCCATGATGAGGTGATTGAAACAGCAGAAAGAGTGAAATCAACCTTCCTGAATCTGGTCACTGAGGTCATTAAGCGATTCTGACCCTGACGGCAGTTTATTAATTAATCCACAGGTGCTAACGGCGCCAAATATACAGCACCTGTGGTCATTTCATTATGATGATTGAGTTAATCAATCATCCATCAAAATACATAGCGCACTGTCCCGGCCGGAGCTTTTATGGACATTAGATACCGTTTAAAAGTAATGTTATTCATGCAGTATTTTATCTGGGGATGCTGGCTGGTGACGCTGGGTGCCTATATGATGAGAACGCTAAACTTCTCCGGTGCAGAAGTGGGGATCGTATACAGCTCAAAAGGCATCGCTGCTATCTTGATGCCGGGGATTATAGGCATTATCGCCGACAAATATATCCCGGCAAATCGATTATATATGATTTGCCATCTGGTTTGCGCGGGTACGCTGTTTTACGCGGCAACGGTAACCGACCCGACGGTGATGTTCCTGGTCATGATGATCAATGCGATGGCATTTATGCCGACCATCGCTCTGTCAAACTCAATCAGCTACTCTTCGCTGTCCCAGTATCAGCTCGACTCCGTAACGAACTTTCCCCCGGTCCGCGTCTACGGCACGGTCGGTTTTATCATTGCCATGTGGCTGATCAGCCTGTTGAAGTTCGAATTAAGCAGCAATCAGCTGTACATTGCTGGCGGTTGCTCTTTGTTACTCGCTGTCTATTCCCTGACGCTCCCGCACATCCCCGTGGTAAAAAAAGCCATCACCTCCGGCTTAGGCAGCAAGTTAGGTTTGGATGCCCTGGTGTTGTTTAAGCAACCCATTATGGTGGTGTTCTTCCTTTTTTCCCTACTGTTAGGTGCGGTTTTACAGATTACCAATACGTTTGGCAGCCCGTTCCTGCATGACTTCGCCCGGAACCCTGAGTATCAGGACAGCCTGATTGTTCAGTACCCTTCTCTGCTGCTGTCGATTTCACAAATGGCAGAAGTCTGTTTTATCCTGGCGATTCCCTTTGTTTTAAAACGCTACGGCATTAAAACAGTCATGTTGCTCAGCATGCTCGCGTGGACGCTACGATTTGGCTTCTTCGCCTTAGGCGATCCTTCAACGATTGGCTTACTGTTTTTAATTCTGTCGATGATTGTGTATGGCTGCGCTTTTGATTTCTTCAACATCTCAGGCTCTATTTTTATCGAAAAAACCGTCGATACCCGCATGAGGGCCAGCGCACAAGGGCTCTTTATGACTATGGTGAATGGCGTTGGCGCTTACTTTGGCGCGATACTGAGCGGGCGGGTCGTTGACTATTTCAGTATTGATGGCGTGAAGGACTGGCCGACAATTTGGCTGGTTTTCGCAGCTTACACTGCCGTTCTGTCCGTTATTTTTTACTTTACCTTCCACTACCATCACAAAGAAGAAGCACCTGCCTGCTAATAGAAAAGACTCAGACAGATACCTGCACCTCCCGCAGTTATCTGTCAGTTTAATCCCAATGGATAGCGTTCTTTATTCTTCAAGATACTTTTCTAATACTGCCCCACCCGCCCCCTGAGCAACAATTTCATAAGAATCACTGGCAGAGAATATGCGGGTCTTAATATGCGGAAAAGCAGATATCTTTCTTTCTATCGTTTCTTTAGTCAGCGCAAAAAAGTTATTTTTCGGCGTTAACGTCCCGCCACAGACAACCACATCGGGCTGGAATATCAGCACCGCGTTGGCAATTGCCACACCATAATAGCGGGCCGCTTCGGCTAAAACAGACTGGCAGAGAGGGTCATCCATAGCCAGTGCCTGAAAAATGACATGATAATCAATTTCGCTTTCGTCTTTAACCAACGTATTAATCACTGATTTTTTATCCAGCCGGAGCTGCTGTATAACCTGATTTTTTATTGCCGCCAATGAGCTGTACTGCTTCAGGCAACCTTCAGAACCACATTCACAATGAAGCCCATTGATATCTATTGTCGTGTGCCCAAAGGACTGGGCGGTGCTGATGGGCAGGCGAGAAAGTACGCTGTCGATAATAGTGCAGCTGCGGATTTCAGTATCGCAGGTGGTAAATAAAAATCGCTGACTTTGTGATTTATACCGCAACCGATACTCCGCTAAAGCCGCAAAATTTATTCCGCTGCCGATAGTCACCAGGCAGCCGACTCTGCTTGCGATAACATTTTGAATTTCTGAAATTTCAGACTCATAGCGATCGGGTGGGGTTTTATCCCGCTCAAGAATGTGGTCCAGCGCAATACCGATGCCTAAAATATCCTTCGTCGTCAAATTATGTTCCGACAAAAGCGCATCAACTTCAATCAGTAAACCATCAATCATCCGATCTATAGGCTCAACACGTTTATTCTGAACTTTCACCATACCTAAAATATCGAGCTTCAGATTCAGTAATAGTACGGTGGAGTAGATATCACTAATCTCGATGCCAATAACATAGCCATCCGCTGAATTGATCTGGTAAAGAATGGGTTTACGGCCGCCCGTAGACTCACCAAGTTCGGCGGTCGAAATCAGGCCGTTTTTACTTAATTCATCCAGTAATCTTGCACAGGTTGCCGACTGGATATGGGCCAGTGACGATAATGTCTCTGCCCTTATTGGCCCGTGATTCAGTATCAATCTGTACAGTGTTTTAAGCTTGCGCGTTTTTGAATTTTTAGACTCACGAAATTCATGCAGTAGATTGAGTAACACGTCGCCACCTATGATGATTCACCGATATTAAATGCAAAATATCAGTTTTTATCTCAACGCACGACACAGCGCCTGCGTAACCATGATCCGTACCATAATAATATATTCCATGGGGTAAAAGAGGTTGATTTTCACACCAAACCTCTATTCGACATCGTTATATTTTTAGCCTACACCGGCATTGGCCCATCTTTTACCACGGTCTTCATCACCAGCGTTGAAGTCAGTCTTCGGACTCCGGGCATTCCGCTTAACTGCTCATCATAGAGCCGCTGGAAGGCTTCCAAATCCTCAGTAATCACATGCAGGATGTAATCCGGATCGCCGAACAGTCGCTGTGCCAGCGTCACATTCTTTACCTGCTGTACCGCAGACTCAAACGCCGCAACGGCCTGACGATCGCCCTCTTTTAGCGTCACGAACACGATGGCAAAAAAGGTCAGCCCCAGCCGTTCCGGTTGAATGTGGGCACGGTAGCCGCTTATGACCCCGGATTCTTCCAGCGCACGAACCCGCCGATGGCAGGGGGAAAGGCTTAATCCTACACGGTCGGCCAGATCGGTTAATGACAACCGACCGTCTGATTGCAGCTCAGCAAGAATCTTCCTGTCTATTCTGTCCATTTGGAAAAATTTACCCAATAAGGCCGAAAGTAACCACAGGTATGGAAGCACATTTCAACGATGAAAGGATAATCTTTTCTTCCCGATTTCATCATCAGACGAGAACAACGCTGTATGAACCCTTTTCAGGCAATAAGCAAAATACCGTGGTGCCTGCGGCTCAAATTCATCGCTTAATTCGCTGTAAAACATAAACACCCACCCTTTTAAATCAGAGAGATAGAAAAATGTCCCTGCATCTCTTCATTGCCTTCTGGGCCGTGTCCGCACTGTTTATCATCACGCCGGGTGCAGACTGGGCCTATGCCATTTCCGCCGGTTTGCGTGGCCGGGCGATCATTCCTGCCATTGCAGGGCTGCTGTCAGGACATTTACTCGCCACGATCGTTGTGGCCATCGGCACAGGCGCACTTATCGCCAGCATGCATTCGGCAATGGCCGTTCTTACCGTGGCGGGAGCGGGTTACCTTCTCTGGCTGGGTACAGGCATGCTGCGACATCCCTCTGTGCCTGAGGTGGCGGCAGATGCAGAACACAGCTCCGGATGGCAGTGGGCACTGAGGGGGTTGTGCGTCAGCGGCCTGAATCCAAAGGTGTTTCTGTTGTTCCTCGCCCTGCTGCCGCAGTTCACCGACCCGCAGGGATCGTGGCCCTTATCCGTGCAGATGGCCGCACTCGGCCTGCTGCATATTGTTAGCTGTTCCGTGGTTTACCTGCTGGTGGGTTACGGCTCCAGGGCCATACTGCAGACGCGTCCCAACGCCGCCCGGCTGGTCAGCCGCACCTCCGGCGTACTGATGATCGTTATCGCGCTCATTTTGATTACCGAACAGCTTATTCGCCTACTCCACTAAAACGCTATTTTGCAGCAGAAAATTGACGATGGCTGGCGCGACGTCGCTCAAACTGGGCGGCGGTACGATTCAGGCGGCCATTGCCCTGACTATATTAATTTTTATGATGATGTTGTGATTTATTCGCTCAAGCCCGCGTATTGATTGCCGCGAGGCTTGCTGATAACGTCTCTCCATTAACTTTAAATAATGCCAACACTTTTCAATCCAATATTTAAAATACAAACATCACTCTTAATCCCTGATTCACGGGATGGGTTACTGCGAAAAAATATGATAGCCATAGAAAAAATAACGAAAAGCTTTTCCGGGGAACGGATATTAAAGGGTGTATCACTTTCTATTGAGGCCGGAGAGATAATTTGTATTATTGGCCCCAGCGGCTCGGGAAAAACCACTCTGCTACGCACACTCAATTTTCTTGAACCTGCCGATACGGGAACCATCGCTATTGATAATGTCGCGGTAAACTGCGAGCGCGCCGGTAAAAAGGAAATTGAGAAGCTGCGTGCTAAAACCGCGATGGTATTCCAGTCCTGGAATCTTTTTCATAATCTTACCGCCCTGCAGAATATCACCGAAGGGCTGATCTACGCGCAAAAGCGTCCGCGCCATGAAGCCATCGCCACCGCTGAACGTTTGTTGAAGCTGGTGGGCCTGCTGCATAAAAAAGACAGCTACCCCAACAGTCTTTCCGGTGGGCAGAAACAGCGCATCGGCATTGCGCGCGCGCTGGCGATCCGTCCCGCCGTCCTGCTGTTGGATGAACCGACCTCCGCGCTGGACCCGGAAAAAGTTGGCGAGATCCTGGCGCTGATTCAGGACATTGCGGCACGCGGGCAAACCATGATTATCGTCACCCATGAGATGGAGTTTGCCCGTCAGGTTGCATCACGCGTGGTATTTATGGACCAGGGAGAAATCGTTGAGCAGGGCCCGCCGGAGCATATTTTTGGTGCGGCCCGCCATCAGCGGACGCAGTCTTTCCTCGCTCGCCTGCGTTATCACGCCTGAGGAGTCGATCAATGACCGCACCTTCGCTGATGACGTTTGCCGACCTGACGCTGATTGTTCCTAAACTGCTGGAAAACCTGACGGTCACGCTGGGTATTACGCTGGCCTCTCTGCTGCTGGGACTGGGTCTTGCCCTGATCCTCACCGTGTCAGGCTACAGTCGTTCCACAGCGTTGCGGATAATGGTGAAAACCGTGACCGACGTGCTGCGCGGTGCGCCGCTGGCGCTGCTGATCCTGCTGTTTTTCTTTGGCGGCAAGCTGATACTTTCTTCGCTGGCTCTTCCAGCCGCGTTAATTAGCGATACGACCTTTGCGATTCTGGCGCTCTCGGTGGGCATCAGCCCGTATTTTGCCGAAATGATGCGCTCCGCGTGGGAAGCGGTGGATATCGGGCAGAAAGAAGCGCTGAAAAGCCTGAATATTCCCTATTCGATCGGCATAGCGCGAGTCATTTTTCCACAGGGCTTAATTATTGCCATTCCCAATTTCGGTAATTTATTAATCAACCTGGTTAAAATGACTTCACTGGTTAATATTATCGGCATTGTCGATATATTTGGCCGTGCGCAAAAAATTTCGCAGAACAGTTATGGCGCTAAACAGGTAGCAGCATTTGTTAGCGTTATTCTTGTTTATTGGTTACTTAACCTGATCATCTTTTATCTCACCTCACGGATAGAGAAAAAGTATCACTATTTACTGGAGTAACCTCACTGATGTTTAGTGTTGAATTTATTCGCGATAACATCTTTTTTATTCTCAGTGCGTTGCCCATCACACTGGCGATTACGCTGCTATCGCTGTTGTTCTCTACGCTTTTAGGCGGCCTGCTGGCGTGGGTAATCATTCGTCGGATACCGGTGCTGCACTCTTTCGCCCAGATAATGATCTCATTTGGTCGATCGGTCCCCATGTTGGTGATGCTCTATTTCGTCTTTTACGTCTGGCCGTGGATAGCCAGCGCATGGTTTGGCAGCCCGCAACAGCCGATGTATGGCTACAAGCTGGCTCCGCTGAGCGCGGCGGTTATCGCCTTTTCGGTAGTATTCAGCGCCTATTTCGCCGAGACCTTTCGCTCGGCATGGAATGCGGTAGAAAAAAGCCAGCGTGAAGCGGCCTGGTCAGTTGGCCTGACCGGCTTTACTCAGTTTCGCCGCATTATTCTGCCGCAGGCGGCCGTTTCTGCCCTGCCCAACTACACCAGCGTGGTTATCGATCTGATTAAGGACACGTCGCTGGTTTACACCATCACGGTGATTGATGTGATGGCGAAAGCCAATATCGCCGCCGCGCGCGGGTTTCACTATGTCGAAGCTTACTGCGTGGTGCTGGTGATTTATATCGCGCTCTGTCTGGTAGTCGCCCGGGCACTGCGCAGCCTGGAGCTGTTTCTTAGCCGTCGATGGAAGAACCACGCGCATAACGTGGTGCCGTCTTACTCTTTTTGGGGGAAATATGTTGAAAAGTAAATTACTGCTGGCGAGCGCTATACTGCTGGCGTTGAATATCAGCCCGGTAATGGCGGTGGATAAAAGCCCGAATGCCGAAACCGTTGAGGTGGTCGTCAATGCGAACGGTTTCCCGTTCAGCTTCGTTGATGACAATAACAACATCACCGGCTACGACGGTGACCTGTTAAAGGTGCTGGACGCACGGCTGAAAGACTATAAGTTCCACTATAACGCGGTATCGCGCGATGCGATGATTGTCGGATTATCGACCGGGGCCTATACGCTGGCTGCGGACCACTTTTATCTGACCAAAGAGCGCGCGGCAAAGTACGCCTGGTCCGCTGAACCTTCCGGCCTCAGCGATCTGCGTTTAATCGTACGGGAAAACGAGAACGATATTCATAACCTGGGCGACCTTGCCGGCGGCAGGAAAAAGCTGGTGCCGATCCACACTTCAGATGCTCGCTACACGGTGATCGATAACTACAACCAAAAGCATCCCACTCAGCAGATCAACCTGCAGCCTAACGGCGAGCAGTCTGCTGCCGATATCTTTAAAGCGGTGGCCTCTGGGGAATACGATGCGGCAATCTATCCTATTGGCGCGCTGCTGGCGTTAAATAAAGCGCTAAACCTGAATCTTAAGGCCTCAGATTCCGTCGGTCTGTTCCCGAACGTCTATCTGTATAAAAAGAACGCCGATCCGAAGCTTATCAAAGCGGTGGACAGCGAACTCGCCGCACTGAAGAAAGACGGGACGCTCGCTGAGCTGTCACGCAAGTGGTACAACGAAGACGTGTATGCGCTGCCTGGTGCCAACGACGTTAAGGTAAATACCGACTGGGAATAACGTGACAGCGGGCGGCTTCAGCCCGTTTATCGTATCTGGAGATAAAACTATGCGCAGGAATAAAACGTTACTCATTGCCGGGCTGCTGTCAGTAGCTGGCGTTTGCGGTAGCTCAGCCGCCATCGCCGCCGGGCCGTCATCCCACATCGCCTGGAGCGAGCGCTGGCAGCAGCTACCGAATACGCCTGCTCCGGTCGCCGCGCTCAAACCCCACTATGCCAGTATTAACGGTATCCAGCTTTACTATGCGACGGCTGGCAAAGGCTCGCCGGTAGTACTGTTACACGGCGGGCTGGCAAACTCAGATTACTGGGGCGAGCAAGTTGCGGCGCTGGCAAAGCATCATCAGGTCATTGTGGTAGACAGCCGTGGACACGGGCGCAGCACGCGGGACAGCCGACCCTACAGCTACGATCTGATGAGCGATGATGTCGTCGCCCTGCTGGATGTACTTAAAATTCAGAAAGCAGACATCGTTGGCTGGAGCGATGGTGGCATTATCGGCATCGATCTGGCCATTCGACATCCAACTCGGGTCAATAAGATTTTCGCTTTTGCGCCAAACACGAAAACCAGCGGCGTGAAGCCGGATACCGATAAAAACCCGGTGTTCGCAAACTATATCAAACGCGCCGGTGGGGAATATCGCCGACTGTCTAAAACACCCGACCAGTACGATGCCTTTGTTGAGCAGATTAGCCATATGTGGGCTTCGCAGCCAAACTGGAGCGACAGCGAACTGCAAAAAATTCACACGCCGGTGCTGATTGTTGACGGCGATCGGGACGAGGCCATTGTTCGCCAGCATCTGGAATATATCGCCGACACCATACCCGGAGCAGGACTGCTGATTCTGCCCAATACCAGTCACTTCGCCTTTATTCAGGCACCGGAAGAATTTAACCAGGCCATTATTAACTTTATTGACTATAAATAAGTAATATTAGATTTCGGGGTGCACTCCCCCGATATTTATTAATATAAATGATAAAATCGATGGGATTTTTCGGATTAACAGCACAAAAAATGATATTCATATCTTCAACCCACTTTCAATAATAGCCAGCCCCCTCTTCCTGGTGTATAAAAATACCTTCGATTCGAACAGGATGCCCGAGGAAGATGTCCAGACCGACAAAACTCTATGTTCCCCATATTCTGGATGCAGCGGATATTCCACCCGATGAACGCTATCAGAGAATATCGCAGAATATCAGCTGCTATGGCATCGACGTCGTTGACGATCGCCGCCCGGAAGAAATTATCGCGCAGCATAAAACCATTTCCGGTGCAAAAGGCGATTTTTGCAGCGCTTATGGCTCGCGAAATATTACCGTTTTCGATCCGCATAAAACCGCACAGTCATCGCTGTACTTCTCGCTTTTACTGGAAGGATCGCAAATCATCAGCGGCAGGAAGAAATCCATCGCTACGGAGGTGACCTCCGGCTCGCTAATGGTGCACGAGCGCAATGATTACTACACCTATCGCAGCGATGACGTGCGGCAGCTGTATCTGATCCCGGATATTGAAGCCGTAAAGGAGATTTTTGACGGAAAACTACCCGGCCCGATGCTCTCTATGGAAAACCATCACCTGATGGCGTTTATGAAATCGCATATGATGCTGCTGCACAGCCATTCCGCCTCGCTGAATGCGAAATCAACCTCGTTAATCCTTGATGGCCTGCACGATATGGCCTTATTGATGCTGGCGGATGTCGCTAAGGAAACCGGACTGATTTCTACCGGGAGTCTTTGCCACGTTTATAATGCCGCCCGATCGTATATCGCGCAGAATTATTCCAATCCGGCCTTATCCCCCGACCATATATCGCTGGAATTGCGCTATTCCCGTTCCAGCCTGGATCGCGCGTTCAAAGAGCAAAGAACGACGGTGATGGCGATAATTAAGGAAATACGTCTGATTAAAGCGCGTGAAATATTGGAAACCGATATCCATCTCAGAATTGAACAGGTTGCCTGGCGCTGCGGATTCAGCAGCGCATTTATTTTTAGTAAAAACTTTCGCGATAAATATAAAGTCCCCCCCACGGTATGGCGTGATAACTTTAATAAGTCGGCTTAATATGACCTCCCCTCATCACTGCGCAGCCCGCATAAACGCCTGCCGCAACCAGCGTTTAAATGCCGCAATATCTTCACGATCTGCCTTACCGGGGCTGGTCACAAAGTAGTATTTCCCGCCAGGCAGACTGCCCGGTAGTGCAATATGCAGCAGCTTCTGCGCCAAAGCGTGCTGCACCAGCAGTTCACTGGCCAGCAACACGCCCTGTCCGGCGATCGCGGCCTGAATCGCATGCATCTCATCATCAAAATGAAGACCGGACTTCACTAACAACTCGTCGGGGCCAAAAGCGTCCTTCCAATGCTGCCAGCTGGGTTCGTGGGTGGGTATCAGTCGATTTTCAATATGAAACAGCGTCTGCCCGATCAGGTCTTTCGGCTGTTTAATACCCAGCGTCGGGCTGGCTATCAGCACAAAACGATCCTCATACAGCAGCGTGTTATCCAGCGTATCGTCCGGACGCATACTATAGCGAATCGCACAGTCGGCTTTATCACCGCGTACATCCATCAGCTCGGTTCCGCTATGCAGACGAAGTTCCAGCTCCGGCAGCTCGGCGTTCAGCTGCGGCAGGCGGGGCACCAGCCAGTTGGTTAAAAAGTTCGAGGTGGTGCTCAGCGTCATCGCAGCCGATCGGTCTGCCCCGCTAAGGGTGTCAACGGCTTCGCGCAGAGTAGCAAAGATGTTGCCGGAGGCGCGAAACAGGATCTCTCCGGCGGGAGTCACGGCGACCGATCGCGCCGAGCGAATAAACAGCCGTTGGCCGAGCGACTCCTCCAGTACGCGGATTTGATGGCTGATAGCGGTTGGCGTAACGCCAATTTCCTCTGCCGCCAGTTTAAAGCTGGCGTGGCGGGCAACGGCATCAAAAGCGCGGATGGCGGTAAGCGGTGGCAGTCGGCGTGACTTCATAGTTGAAAATAGCTCATTTATGGCTGAATAATATGACTTTGATTGTGCCATAACACAGGAATTAATCTGTTATCTGTCGCAGAAAAAGATGAATTAAATTCATCAAAAGACTCAACAGGAACAGCTTATGACCGATATACACCCCGACTCTATCCGCGCCCGAACGGATTTCCCTTACCGCGCGCTGCTGGCACCCGGCATCGCCCAGGCGCTGATCGCCCTGGATTACGCCATTGTTTACGTTGCCCTGCCCACGCTGGCGCAGCGGCTTCATCTTTCAGCCAGCGAGATGCAGTGGGTGGTATCACTGTACGGCCTGACGTTTGCCGCCCTGCTGCTGAGCGGTGGCGCACTCTGCGATCGGCTGGGGGCCAGGCGGATGTTTATCGCCGGCATGGGGCTGTTTTTATTCGCCTCGCTGCTGGGTGGTCTGGCACAGAGCGGTGTTCTGTTACTGGCCGCACGCGGTGGTCAGGGGATCGCCGCCGCACTGCTGCAACCAACGGTGCTGGCGCTGATGGCTCAGCGTTTTAGCGGTGAGTCTCATCGCCGCGCGCTGGCGATCTGGAGCGCTATCGGCGCATCCGGGCTGGTTGCCGGTGTTATCCTCGGTGGTGCGCTGACCGCATTGAGCTGGCGGGCGATTTTCTTTATCAACCTGCCGCCGGGACTGCTGGCGCTGTGGCTGGTCAAACGACATTTTCTGGCTGCTGGCAAGCAGACAAGCCTGTCGGACTTAAAGATGGGGCCGGGCGTCACCTCAAGCGGTCATTCAGCAGGAAAAATACACAGGCCGATCTTCCGCTTGCTCCATAGCAGCGCTGCGGTTATCGGCTGCGCGGCGGCCGGTACGCTGGTGTGGGCACTCATGCGTTATGCGGAAAGCGGGGAGGCGGATTTCCTCGCCAATCGCCTGGCGGCGGCGGCGATCCTGCTGTTTATTCTGCACGAACGCTATGCGGCACAGCCGCTGCTGCCGCGATCGCTGCGGATTCTGCCCGGTCTGCAAACGGGATGGCTCAGCAGCGCCTGCTATATGGCCAGCGTCGGCAGCCAGTTTTTCGCCATGACCCTGCTGTGGCAGCAGAGCCAGCATCTTGATGCCGTCACCACCGGGCTGCTGTTTACCCCGCTGGCGCTGCTGATCGTGCTCGGCAACGCGTTGTACAGCAGGCTGAGCGTCCGCTTTGCCGGTTCCTGTCTGTTAATAGTGGGCTTTGCCGCCGCCGGGCTGGGGCTGTGGCTGCTGGCCGTTAATCTGACCGATCCACTTTCGCCTTCGTTTATTAGCGGGATTGTGCTCAGCGGGCTGGGGCACGGGCTGATTTATCCGGCGATGTTTGCCGTCGGGCTGGCGGCCGTCTCCGAACCGCAACAGGGCCGCGCCAGCGCGCTGATCGTCACCAGCCAGTATATTGCCGGGGCGATAACGCTGGCGGTCATCGCAGTGCTGCTCGGCACGCAGCCGGAGATTGCCGCCTGGCAGGAAGTATTCCGCGGGCTGAGCGGCGCGGCACTGGTCGGGATGCTGATTGCGCTCTGCGCCGATCGCTCCGCCGGCAGCAGTTAACCCGGCGTTGTGCCTTCAACGGCGCGATTTGCACCCAGTGACAAAATCATGAATGAAGCGATAAGCAACAAACACGCAGCCCAGATGCGATGCCCGATCAATCGTCTGAAACGCCAGCCAGGCATTTCCGGATCGGGCGACTAATTCACCCAGCGCGCGGCAGCAGATAATCTCATCTTCCTCGGCGGCCAGTATCAGTGTGGCAATCGGTAATGCAGCCAGCTGCTTGCCCGGATGGCGCGGCGTCAGGGCATTCGCCATATTAACGCTGTAGTGGCGGACCAGACCCGCAGGTGGTTCAGGCACCGCCGCAGGGAACAGCAGGCTGACGCCCTGCGACTGCCCCATCAGCCTGCCACCGCTAAGCGCATTGACCACAAACGGCCACTGCCGCACGCGGGCAAACGGTGCTGACGTCTTCTTCGCCGTGGCGGAAAACGGCCCCAGCTCCGGTGCCAGCAAAATCAGGCTGTCCGCCCGTTCGGTGAAGGGAAAACGCGTGAGGAAGTTCAGCAGCATGCCGGCTCCGCTGGAGTGCCCCAGCAAATGACGACGTGCGTTGGGAAAAAGACGGCGCATTTCGGCCAGCAGCAGATCAACATCCTGCCAGATGCGGTCAGGTCGAGCGACCGTGCCGCGCTCACCCGTAGAAAAACCGTGCCCGCGAATATCGACCACGCAGGCCGCGACAGGCCTTTCGGCGCAGAGCTGGCGGGCAATAACGTCGTAGCCGGCATCGCCGCTTACGCCGCCGCCATGATAAATCACCACCACATCCTCAGGCTCTTCGCGCTGCCTGAAAAGCCGGAAGTGCAGCCCTTCCACCTGGCCAGTGCTTAACACCGCTGTATCGGGCAGAGCTGTACGTAACGAATCGGTTTGTGCAATATAGTCTTTAAAATCAATCACGCGGCAGCTTCCTGGCGATCTGTCCATTTTCGCCGTCAGCATGGCAGATGCCGAAGCCAGCGTAAACCGCCGGGTGACTGCCCGCTTCAAAATCCTTCTGAAACAGACAGCCCCGCGGAGCCTGCCGCGCCCGTGGCTGGCAGATAACTCCGCATCTTCTTCATGATCCCGCGTGCTTAAGCCGCGTTCCGGCGCTGGCTTAAGGCATAGAACAGCACCACCACGAAGCACAGCAGCGGCAGACCGTATGAGACAGCGGTGCTGAGCTTGTCGGAAATCAGCCCCATAAAGTAAGGCATGATCGCCCCGCCGACGATGGCCATAATCATAAACGAGCTGGCCTGTTTGGTGGCGTTACCGAGGTTTTTCACCCCCATGGCGAAAATGGTCGGGAACATGGTGGACATAAAGAAGAAGATCGCCACCAGCGCCACCACCGAGACATCGCCCAGACCAAGCATCACCACGCCGCAGAGCACGATATTGATTGCCGCATAGCTGGCGAGGATCAGCGCCGGTGCCACGCGGCCCATCAGCCAGGTGGAGAAGAAGCGGCCCAGCATAAAGCAGATCATCGCCACCGAGAGCATGTAGGATGCACTCTGGTTGGTCACGCCGTGCCAGTGCTCAGTGGCATAGTTGATAAAGAAAGCCCCGACGCCAACCTGCGCCGCCACGTAGAAGAACTGCGCGACCACGCCGCCAACAAAGTGCTTCTGCTGCCACAGTGAAGTATTACCGTGCTGCGCCGCCGCTTCTTCCGACTCGCGGATATCCGGCAGCGCGGTGCGCTTGAACAGGAAGGCGATGCCGATCACCACGCAGGCAATCGCCACATAGGTCATTTTCACCGTATCCTGCGCTTCATCCGCCGTGGTCTGCGAGAAGAACAGCGTGCCGCCGATCATCGGCCCGACAAACTGGCCCAGGCCGTTAAACGACTGCGCCAGGTTAAGGCGGCGTTCCGCGCCATTCGGGTCACCCAGCACGGTGGCGTAAGGGTTCGCCGCCGTCTCCAGGCAGCCCAGCCCACAGGCCAGTACGAACAGCGCAAACAGGAACATCATAAAGTTATTCACCATCGCCGCAGGCACAAACAGCAGCGCGCCGACGGCGTACAGCATCAAACCGGCCAGAATACCGGCTTTGTAGCCCCGGCGGCTCATAAAGTAGCCCGCCGGCATTGCCACCAGGAAGTAAGCACCAAAGTAGGCCCCCTGTAACAGGCCGGACTGCGCTTTGGTCACGTGCAGCGTTTCCTGGAAATGCTTGTTCAGGACGTCAAGCAGGCCGTATGACACGCCCCACATAAAAAACAGCGTGGTGATCAGCATAAACGCCCAGCGTACACTGACGCTCCCGCCGCTCCCGATGCTTGATGACATCCGGATTCGTTCTGTAGACATAGTTATATCCTCATAGCGTACTTGTAGGGTGGTAAGAGTTTTTTATTGGTCCTGCAAAGAGAATATTCGCGCCATCGCCACCCATTTTTCGCCGCTGGCGGTCCACGGGGTGGGCTTCTGGTATTGCCACATCTGTTCTTCCCAGCGCTGAATGATCGGGTTGTTCAGCGCTGCCTGATTAAAACGTTCTCCGTCAAAGCGTTCGTCCACCTCCAGAATCATAAAAAGCCGGGTGCCGAGGCGATAAATCTCCATATCGACCACGCCGTGCTGCCGGATATGCGCCGCCACCTCCGGCCAGATGCGCTGATGCAGTCGCTGGTATTCGGCGATTTTTTCTTCGCTGTCTACCAGGTCCAGCGCCTGACAGAACCGCTGCGTCCGGCCGCTCACAGCAGCGCCCGGTCAAGATGCAGATAGCCGCCGTCCACGCTCAGCCACTCGCCGGTGGTGTGCGAGGCGCGCGGCGACAGCAGGAATACCACGGTGTTGGCAATTTCTTCCGGGGTAGTCATGCGCTTGCCGAGCGGAATGCGTTCATTGATTTTCTCCAGCTGGGTCGTGGGATCGTCAAAGCTGGCGATCCACTGTTCATACAGCGGGGTCATCACCTCGGCCGGAACCACCGCATTCACCCGCACGCCGCTTTCACGCAGGGACACCGCCCATTCTCGAGTCAGCGACAGGATCGCTCCCTTCGCCGCACAGTAGCCGCTGGTGCCGCCCTGCCCGCTCAGCGCGGTTTTTGAGGCGATATTCACCACCGCACCCCGGCTGTTTTCCAGCGCCCGCTGGCAGAAATGGGTCATCTGGTAGTAATGAAGCAGGTTTTTCTCCAGCGAGGAAACAAACGCTGCCCGCCCGGCCTCCAGCCCGACGCCGTCGTTTACCCCGGCGTTATTCACCAGCGCATCCACCCGGCCAAAGCGCTTCATCACCTGTTCAACCGCCGTGCGGCAGTTCTCTTCATCACAAAGATCGGCGATCACCGTTTCCACCGCGGGCTGCAAGCGCCGCACATCCGCCAGCCAGATCTCGTCCGGCATGCGGTTGGTGACAATCACCGGGATCGCCCCTTCCTCCGCCAGCAGTTTTGATATCGCCGCCCCGATCCCGGAGCCACCGCCGGTGACAATCACCACTTTATCTTTTAAAAACAGATCCACTTTCGCCTCCTGTCAGGCCATACACGCTGGCCGCGGTTGTTCCCCAAATCTGCGCCTGCTCATCCGCCGTGAGGGCGTCTGTTGCGTCCTCCAGCAGCTGGCTGACCTCGTCGTAGTTCGCCGCCAGCAGGCACACAGGCCAGTCGGAGCCGAACATCAGGCGCTGCGGGCCAAACCGCGCCAGCGCTTCCTCAACAAACGGGCGCAGCTGTGCCGCACTCCACCGCCCCTCGGGGGCTTCCGTCACCAGCCCGGACAGCTTGCAGACCACGTGCGGCATCGCTGCCAGCTCGGCGACCTGCTCGCCCCAGGCCGTTGCGCCACGCGCGATATCGGGTTTCCCCAGATGATCCAGCACCAGCCAGCCCGCATCGTGCCGCGCGGCAAATGCGGTTAACTCCGGCAGATGCCGCCAGGTCACCAGCATGTCCCAGGCGTAGCCCTGCCGCTGTAGCTCACTCATCCCGGCAGCGACCGCAGGCTGATGCAGCCAGCGGGCCGGGTCCGGTTCATCCTGCACCAGGTGCCGGAAGCCGCGCAGGCGCGGGTGGCGCAGCGTTTCCAGCTGACGGGCCAGATCGGCGGCGGTGATATCCACCCAGCCAACCACCGCATCCGCCTTGCCGCGCGACTCCGCCCACTGCAACAGCTGCGCCGTCTCGTCCAGGCTTTGCCGCGCCTGAACGGTAATCGCGCCGTCAAAATCCCGCCCCACCAGCAGCGGCGTCAGATCAACCGGCAAAAAGTCCTGTCGCAGCTGCACCATCTGCTCGTCAATCCACGGAAAATCCGCCGCCAGATAGCGCCAGTAGTGCTGATGGGCATCAATACGCACCGTTATGCTCCCTCGCCCTGAAAGCGGTACTGCGCCAGCGAGGCGGGATACATTTCGATGGAGAAACCGGGTGCCGTCGGCGGCATATAGGCCGCACCGCGAATGTCGCACGGATGCAGGAAGTGCTCGTGAAGATGGTCGACAAACTCGATCACCCGCCCTTCGTGCGTCCCGGCGATGCAGACGAAATCAATCATCGACAGGTGCTGAACGTATTCACACAGCCCAACGCCGCCTGCGTGCGGGCAAACAGGCAGGCCGTATTTTGCCGCCATCAGCATCACCGCCAGCACCTCATTGACGCCCCCGAGGCGGCAGGCATCGATCTGCACCACATCGATGGCTTCACGCATAATGAACTGCTTAAAAAGAATGCGGTTTTGGCACATTTCGCCGGTGGCGACCTTAATCGGATGTACCCCTTCGCGGATTCGGCGATGGCCCTCCACGTCGTCGGGGCTGGTTGGCTCTTCGATAAACCATGGCTCGGCAAACGCCAGCTCCTTCACCCAGTCCACCGCGTCGTTGACCTCCCACACCTGATTGGCATCGATCATCAGCTGGCGGTGCGGGCCGAGCACGTCGCGGGCAATCGCCACGCGGCGCTTGTCGTCGGCCAGGTCGCGGCCCACCTTGAGTTTGATATGCGAAAAGCCCGCATCCACCGCTTCCTGGCACAGACGACGCAGCTTGTCGTCGTCGTAGCCCAGCCAGCCCGCCGAGGTGGTGTAGCAGGGATAACCGTTTACCTGCAGATCGGCGATGCGCTGCGCTTTCCCGGCCTCACGAGTGGCCAGCAGATCCAGCGCCTCGGCTGGAGTGATGCAGTCGGTCAGATAGCGGAAATCGATGCAGCGCACCAGCTCCTGCGGTGACATATCGGCCACCAGCCGCCACAGCGGTTTGCCTGCCGACTTGGCCCACAGATCCCACACGGCATTGACCACCGCGCCGGTCGCCAGATGCATCGCGCCCTTATCCGGGCCGATCCAGCGCAGCTGACTGTCGCCGGTGATCTCCCGCCAGAACTGCCCCATGTCGGCGGTGATATCCGCCAGTCGCCGCCCCACCAGCAGATGCTGCATGGCGCGGATCGCCGCACAGCAAATCTCGTTGCCGCGCCCGATGGTGAAAGTCAGTCCGTGGCCGCTCAGCGCCGGGTTATCGGTTTCGATAATCACATAGGCGGCGGAGTAGTCCGGGTCCGGGTTCATCGCGTCCGAGCCGTCGAGATGCTGCGAAGTCGGGAAACGGATATCTTCAACGCGCAGGGCGGTTAATGTAGTCACAGTGATTCTCCAACGGTGGTTTGACGCTGTTCACCCAGCCCTTCGATACCCAGACGCATGGTCTGGCCCGCACGTAAATAAACCGGCGGGGTCTGACCCAGCCCGACGCCCGGCGGCGTGCCGGTGGAAATCACGTCACCCGGCTGCAGGCTCATAAAGCGGCTGAGATAGCTGATAATCTGCGCCACGGTGAAGATCATCGTGCGCGTGTTGCCGTTCTGATAGCGATGGCCGTCCACTTCCAGCCAGAGATTAAGCTGCTGCGGATCGGCAATTTCATCGGCGGTGACCAGCCACGGGCCGATCGGGCCGAAGGTGTCGCATCCTTTGCCTTTGTCCCAGGTGCCGCCGCGTTCAAGCTGGTATTCCCGTTCGGAGATATCGTTAATCACGCAGTAGCCCGCAACGTGATCCAGGGCATCGTCCTCGCTGATGTAGCTGCCGCCCTTGCCGATCACCACGCCCAGCTCGACTTCCCAGTCGGTTTTTACCGAGCCGCGTGGAATGCGCACTGCATCGTTCGGCCCGACCACCGAGCTGGTCCACTTGCTGAACACCACCGGCTCGGCGGGAATCGCTGCCCCGGTTTCCGCCGCGTGATCGGCGTAGTTCAGGCCGATGCAGATGAACTTACCGATGCGGCCCACGCAGGCCCCAATTCGCGGGGTGCCGTCAATTTTCGGCAGGGTATGAACGGGCAGATGACGCAGCTTTTCCAGCGACTGCGGCAGCAGAACCTCCCCGGCAATATCGTCGACATAGCCGGAGATATCGCGCAGCGCGCCGGTTTCATCAACGATAGCCGGACGCTCCTGGCCAGGTTCACCAATACGAACTAATTTCATGCCGTGCTCCTTAATTAATTGCTCCAGCCGCCATCGATAATCTGTGCGGTGCCGGTGGTGTAAGCGCTGGCGTCAGAGGCCAGATAGGCGGCCAGCGCGGCGATCTCTTCGGCAGTGCCGATGCGGCCAATGGGCTGACGGGCCACGAAGGCGCGATAGACTTCCTCTTCGCTTTTCCCTTCGGCCTGGGCCTGCGTGGCAATACGCTGGCGCAGCGAAGGCGAATCGACGGTGCCGGGGCAGATGGCGTTACAGCGGATGCCGTCGCCGATAAAATCCGCCGCTACCGAGCGCGTCAGGCCGATCACCGCCGCCTTGGTGGTGCTGTAGGCGAACCGGTTAGCCACGCCCTTCACGCTGGAAGCCACCGACGACATGTTGATAATCGACCCTTTTTTCTGCGCCAGCATGGCCGGCAAAAATGCCTGAATCATGTGGAACATGGCGGTCACGTTGAGATCCAGGGCGAACTGCCACTCCTTCTCGCTGCACGCCAGCAGGCTGCCGCTGTGCACCACGCCCGCGCAGTTGAACAGCACGTCCAGCGTGCCAATTTCTTCTGCCGCCCGGGCAATTGCCTGTCGGTCGGTCACGTCCAGCTGATAGGGCGTAATGCCCGGCAGATCGTGCAGCGCTGAAAGCTGAATATCGCTGGCGATCACCTCGGCTCCGAGTTCGGCGAAGTGGCGAGCGGTAGCCAGCCCAATCCCCTGCCCGGCGGCGGTGATCAGCACGCGTTTCCCCTGTAAGTTCATTGCAACTCCTTTGGTATAATGATCTAATGGTCAGGCCATTAAAGGTGAACTTTTCCCTCACATTGAGGAGCGTAAAAGTACCGAGATGGCCGCAGAAGAATTACTTTTTATTGACATTTATGTAACATTGGCAAGTGTGATGTTGCTTTTTTGTGCACGCAGTCACTTAAATTTAATTTTCAGGTAAGCGCGATATGCCGATAAAAAAGATGGAAAACCCAAGACTTTACAGGCAGATAGCCGATCAATTAATCAAGCTGATCGACAATAACGAATTTCCGCCCGGCAGCCGCCTCCCCGCCGAGCGAGAACTGGCCGAACAGCTACAGGTCAGTCGGGCATCGGTGCGCGAGGCGCTGATTGCACTTGAGGTGATCGGCCTGGTCGATGTGAAGGTTGGCAACGGCGTGATCGTCAAGGCACGGCGCAGCAATGCGGAGCCGGTGATGGCCGAAGCCGGACGCGATCAGTGGCACGAACCGGACGACGAGCTGGGGATTAATCTGGACTTCTCCACCGAGCTGCCGCCCTTCTCGCTGTTACAGGCCCGCCTGCTGATTGAGCCGGAAGCCGCCGCGCTGGCCGCGCTGCACGCCAGCGATGCCGAGCTGGAGGCGATCCGCGCAGCCTATAAACAAAACTGTGAAGATAACCGGGCGAATTCACACACCCATCCCGGCGATAGGTTATTCCATATCCGCATCGCCCAGGCCAGCGGCAATCCCGCTTATGGATTTATCATTGGCCACCTGCTTGGGCACCGCTACGGCAGCATGTTCCGCATGTTGCAGGCGCACTTCACGCCGAGCGATATGCCCAACGTTTCAGAGCATGAGCATCTTGCCATTCTGAACGCACTGGAAAAACGCAATGCGAAAGCCGCCAGGCAGGCGATGAAACTGCATATCGAGCGGGTGATTTCCACCTTTGGTGGGGTGCAGGAATAGGTCGCTGCACCAGAGATTTTTCAACTCAGCAACGTAACGTCGGCCCGTCTTTGAGGGCTGCGGCGGCCCTCTGCGCCTGGAAAACTGCTATCTGAACAACTATACCTAAGAATGAAATTTTTATTCTGAAGTGGAGAGGTATGGGATATCTGGCGTGGACGGCAGCTGCGGGCGGCCTGTTACTTTTAATGTCGCTGTCATATGGCTGGATCAGCCGCGCGCCGATCCCGGTATTCGGGCTTTATCTGCTGGTGGGCATCGGCTGCGGCCCCTGGGGGCTGGATACCGTCAATCTCGATATCGTGGAACACGCCTCGCTTACCAGTCGGATAACTGAGATAGCCATGGCGGCATCGCTGTTTATTACCGGCCTGAAAATCCGCCTGCCGCTCACCTCGCCCTACTGGAGAACGGGCATCATGCTGGCCCTGCCCGGCATGTTACTGACCATCGCCGGTATTATGATTGCCGCCCACTATCTGACGGGGCTATCCTGGCCGCTGTCACTGGCGCTGGCTGCTATTCTGGCGCCGACCGATCCGGTGTTGGCAAGCCTGGTTTCGATTAACGATGCGCGCGACGGTGACCGTTTACGCATCGCACTTTCCAGCGAAGCGGGCCTGAATGACGGCACGGCGCTACCCTTTCTGATGCTGGCATTGATCTGGTATCACGCCGGCGAAACGCCCGGCACGGAGGAGTGGTTAACCTGGCTGAGTGTGGATCTGGTCTGGGCGCTGGCGGGTGGACTGCTGATTGGTTTTGCACTGGGCCGAATTATTGGCCTGATCGCCACCCGTTCCCGCCATGCGCAGGGGGATATGGCACCCAGTGATTTCGTTGCACTGGCGCTGATCTGCCTGAGCTTTTCCCTGGCGATGTCTCTCAGTGCATCGGGCTTTCTGGCTGCTTTTGCCGCAGGTATCGGGCTACGCAGCGCTGAAATCAGCGTGCAGAAAAGGCACGCTGACAGAGAGGAAGATATTCACGATTTTCCGGCAGAGATGCAGATTAACCCGCACACGCGCCACGGCATTGAGGAGCGCACGCCGATTAAATCAGTCGGCCTGGTGATCGGCGATGCGCTCTCCTTTGGCGATACCGTAGAGCGGCTGCTGGCCGCCGGGCTGATCATTGTGCTGGGCGTAACGCTCTCCGGCCACTGGAATGCGCCCGCCCTGCTGCTGGCGCTGCTGATCTTTATGGTGATCCGTCCGCTGGCCGTATTTATTGTCACCTGGCGTTCCGGCACCACGCTGCTGCATCGCGCCAGTCTTGGCTGGCTGGGCATTCGCGGCATCGGCAGCCTGAACTATATCGCTTACGCCTGGGTCCACGGTATGCAGGGCGCGGATGCCACCCGGGTCATCGACATCGCCCTGACCATTGTCACCGCCAGCGTGCTGGTACACGGCATTTCGGTCACGCCGCTAATGGCGATGCTTCAGCGGAAAGAGGGCTAATCATCTATGAATCCGTTTCATAACCCCTGCCTGCCTGACGCCATTATCTTATCCCGACACTGAGCTACTCTGATGGCAACTCTCCGACACATACCGGCCGCCACCGCGTGTGCCGGGCCGATTTCATCCCGGATAAGCCAGCCAGAGGAAGCCCGACATGCATGATAAACCCGATCCCACTCGCCGCATGCTGCTCTCCGCCATGGCCGGACTGACGCTGGCAAATGTTCCGCTGTCAGCGGCGGCTCCCGGCCCCAATGCGGTTCGCAACAACAGCCGTAGCCTGGTAGCGTACTTTTCACGCAGCGGCAACACGCGGGTGATTGCCGGGGTAATTCACCGACAGCTGAAGACGGACCTGTTTGAAATCGAACCCGCCGCCCCTTACCCCGCAGACTATTTTCAGACGGTTGAACAGGCGAAAAATCAGCGCGAAAACGGCATCAGACCCGCATTAAAAAACAGCATCGCGGATATCGATCGCTACCAGACGGTTTATTTAGGCTTTCCCATCTGGGGCACCAGCATCCCGCCGGTGGTGCAAACCTTTCTCGCCAGCCACAGCCTGGCGGGTAAGCTGCTGATCCCCTTTATCACCCACGGCGGCTTCGGACTGGGCGACAGCGAGGACGTGCTTGCCGCGCTTGCGCCAGCGGCTCGCCGGGATAAGCCGCTGGTCATGGAGTGTGACCAGGAAAGGAGGACCACCGAAACGGTCAACGGCTGGCTGGAGGCGGTGCGAAGCTGAGCTGCCTGAGCAAGGCTGAGCTAAGCCGAGCCGAGCAATTATTTATGAATTTAAATCATAAACCTTAGCGAATTTACCCCGCTAATCACATCAATCACTCCGGGTTATGCTTTCCACTCTGACCACCGCTGAGGGAAATCGTGATGCACTCGGTAACACTTAACAACGGCATTGAAATGCCCCTGCTGGGCTTTGGCGTATTCCAGATGACGGACCCCGCCGAATGCGAGCGCGCCGTGATTGATGCGCTTGATGTCGGCTATCGCCTTATCGATACCGCCGCGTCCTACCAGAATGAAACCCAGGTCGGGAATGCGCTTAAACAAAGCGGCATCGCGCGCAGCGAGCTGTTCATCACCACCAAACTGTGGCTGCAGGATGCCAGCTATGACGGCGCGAAAGCCCAGTTTGAACGCTCGCTGAATAGGCTACAGTTGGACTATGTTGACCTCTATCTGATTCATCAGCCGTATGGCGACGTCCACTGTGCCTGGCGAGCGATGCAGGAACTGTATCAGGCCGGGAAAATCCGGGCGATCGGCGTCAGCAATTTTCATCCGGACCGTCTTGCCGATCTCATCGCTTTTAACACGGTCGTTCCCGCCGTTAATCAGATTGAAGTTAACCCTTTCAACCAGCAGCTGCACCCGGTGCCGTGGATGCTGAGCCGTGAGATCCAGCCTGAAGCCTGGGCACCCTTTGCCGAAGGCCGAAACGGCCTGTTCCAGCATCCACTGTTAACCGCCATCGGTGAGCAGTACGGTAAAAGCGTGGGCCAGGTTGTGCTGCGCTGGATTTTCCAGCGTGACATCGTCTCGCTGGCCAAGACCGTACAACGGGCGCGGATGGCAGAGAACATGAACATCCTCGACTTCACGCTCAGCCCGCAGGATATGCAGCAAATTACCGCGCTGGATACCGCCACCAGCGCGTTCTTCTCACACCGCGACCCGGCGAGAATTGAATGGCTGACCGGCCGTAAACTTGATGTTTAACATCCTGACAAATAAGGAGTTACGTGATGCAAAAACGTTATCTTGGTCATTCCGGACTGGAAGTCTCTGCTCTGGGCCTGGGCTGTATGGGCCTGAGCCACGGCTACGGCCCCGCAACGGATACCCGTCAGGCCATCGAACTGATCCGCGCCGCCGTAGAACGCGGTGTCACCTTCTTTGATACCGCGGAAGTGTACGGCCCGTATCTCAACGAGGAAGTCGTTGGCGAGGCGTTAAAACCGTTGCGCGACCGGGTGGTCATCGCCACCAAATTCGGCTTTACCTTCGGTGATGACAATAAACAGCAGATCTTAAACAGCCGCCCGGAACACATCCGCAAGGCGGTGGAAGGATCGTTGCGTCGGCTGAATACCGAGGTTATCGACCTGCTCTATCAGCACCGCGTCGATCCGGATGTGCCGATTGAAGACGTTGCCGGGGTGGTGAAGGATCTGATTGCCGAAGGCAAGGTGAAGCACTTCGGCCTGTCGGAAGCCGGTGCGCAGACCATTCGCCGCGCGCATGCCGTGCAGCCGGTCGCCGCGCTGCAAAGCGAGTACTCCCTGTGGTGGCGTGAACCCGAGCAGGAAATCCTGCCGCTGCTGGAAGAGCTGGGCATCGGGTTTGTTCCGTTCAGCCCGCTGGGCAAAGGCTTCCTGACCGGGGCAATTAAAGCAGGAACCACCTTTGGCGATGACGATTTCCGCAGTAAGGTTCCGCGCTTTGCCGCCGACGCGCTGGAAGCGAATGAACAGCTGCGGGTTCTGCTGGCCGGCATCGCGGCAGAAAAAGGCGTCACGCCTGCGCAGATCGCGCTGGCATGGCTGCTGGCGCAGAAGCCGTGGATTGTGCCCATCCCGGGGACGACGAAGCTGCACCGTCTGGATGAAAACCTGGCGGCGGTGGATGTCGTTCTCAATCAGCGCGATCTGAGCCAGATCGCACAGGCGCTGGAAACGGTGAAAATCACCGGCGAACGCTATCCTGCTGCACTGGCGGCCCGGGTCGGGCGCTAAAATTCAGCGACAGCAGCGTTGTCGTAGCGCAACGTTAACGATTCGCACGCCTTAAACCTATGAACTCTTCAGCCATTTTCTTCAAAGGGGTCTCCTGCAGGCCCCGTTTTCGCCCCTACACAATCCTGTTTTTTACGATAGTATGGTTAGATTATTTGACCAGGAAAGGTAATGCTGATGATAGTCAGGACATGGCACGGCTGTGTGCCGCTGAAACACGCTGAGGGTTTTGCTCAGCACCTTGAGGAAACCGGCGTGGAACACTCAAAAAGCGTGCCGGGGAACCGCGGAGCGCTGGTGCGCCGGGAAACTCAGGCAGACTGGGAACATTTTTTCCTGGCGACATACTGGCAGGATCTTGCTGCGGTGAAAGCCTTTGCCGGTGAAGACTACCACGTCGCCGTCACCTACCCGGACGATGAAGCCTTTGAACTGCTGTCCGATCCCTACGTTTTCCAGCATGAAGTGGACAGCGTGACGCCACTGTAATCAGGGAAGAGAATCCGATATGGGTTAGCAACGGACGCGGCTAGCCCAAACGGTTGTTGCGCATTGTTTCAGCAGGAATAGCATCCACACTGAATAATCCTGCTGCTGCACTGTGAATTGCTTCGAATGCCGGGCTTTTAAATTTACTTTTCGTCGTCATGGCAAATCTCCACCAGTTCTTTACTTACAACCAATGCCAAAATTTTCTTATCAACAAGCGTACCCTTGTGCCTCGCCAGTTTGCTCACTACCTTCAACCCACATTCGCCGCATCATAAGCCGCCTGCGCCGCCAGTACCGCATTCATATTCTTTTCCGCCCAGTGCATCAGTACCGAAACGGTTTTAGTCAGCGTCTGGCCCAGCGGGGTGATGCTGTATTCCACCGTAACCGGCACGGTAGCAAAAACCTGGCGGGCGATCAGGCCGTCGCGCTCCAGCTTGCGCAACGTCTGGGTTAATACCTTCTGTGAAATGCCCTGCACGTCGCGGCGCAGGTTGTTAAAACGTACCGGGCCACTTTCCAGCCGGCCCAGAATCAGCAGCGCCCATTTGTCCGCCAGCCTGGCCAGCACCTCACGAGTCGGGCACTGATTGCTGTACACATTCCAGTCTAAATGCTCTTTATTCATATGCTTATTCCTCTAATGCCGGTTTCCTTTTGGAAACGTAGTGGCGATAAGGTGCCTTCTTCCGCGCTGTAAACAACGCTGGTATAACTTGCACGTGGTTTCTATTGGATACTAAGGCGCAAGAAATAGCAAAGCCATACGCGAACGCGCTGAATTCAGAAAGTGTTGTGGATGAGGTTTCTGGCCGGGGCTTAAACGCTCACGGGCCGGACCGAATAACGATTGTTAATCAAGGGGATCTATCATGAGTATCGCAGTGGTTTATTTTTCCGGCTACGGACACACCAAACTGGTGGCAGAGAAAGTGGCCGAGGGCGCACAGGCTGAACTGATTGCCGTTGACCAGAATGGCGATATCCAGGAGAGCGACTGGCAGAAACTGAACGAGGCCAAAGCGATCATCTTTGGCGCACCAACCTATATGGGCAGCGTGCCGTGGCAGTTCAAAAAGTTCGCCGATGCTTCATCCAAAATCTGGTTCACCCGCGGCTGGCAGGATAAGATTTTCGCCGGCTTCAGCAACAGCGCCAGCCTGAACGGCGACAAGCAGGTCTCCCTGCAGTACCTGCAAACGCTGGCATCGCAGCACGGCGGGATCTGGGTCAGCCTCGGCTTCCCTCCGGCCAATACCCTGGCCTCAACGCGCGAAGACGTGAACAACCTCGGCGGCTCCGTGGGCCTGCTGGTGCAGTCGCCTTCAGACGCGGGCGCGGATAAGATTGCCTCCGGCGATCTGGAAACCGCAGTGAAATTCGGTGAGCGCGTGGCCTCTGTTGCCCGGCGTTTTAACTGATAAGCAGTGCCCCGCCGCGTTAAGCAGGCGGGGCATTCTTCACTTACCCGCCAGGCAGATTCGATGCTGCGGCAAGCATCAGCATCAGCATCAGCATCAGCATCAGCATCAGCATCAGCATCAGCATCGAATTAAATCCTGCGCACCTTACCCTTACTACAACGTCTTCAGCGGCAGATAAATATCCGTCACCAGCTCATGCTCCGGCACCTCATGCACAAAATTCATATAGTGCATGTACAGCGGAAAATCGCGCAGCTCTTCGCCGCTGGCGGGCAGCCAGTCGCGATACAGCTGCTGTGCCAGCTCGGTTAATGCATCGTGCGATCCACAGTGGCGCAGCACCGCGCAGCGACCGCCGGGGATCGTGCCGTTCACCACACCAAATGAATTATCTTCCGGAATCGGCTCAGTTACCGATCCGCAGATATGAAACTGAAATACCTCTGGATCGGTGGTGGCCGGATCGTCCGGCGCAATGCCGAACGTCTGGCTGGTGAGCACCGGCGACAATCCGGTAGTTTTACGCCAGGCAATAAAGCGCGCCGCCGTTTCGTTAATCCGCTCGTGCTGCCCGCGATGGGTCAGCATAGCGATCTGCGTTGCCGGAAATGTTTTAATTTCAACGGGCATTTTCTCTCTCCGTCTCAGATTTAGCTGTGGCATACGCTGGTGCCAGGTTACCCAGGCAGGCTGCAGGCGAAATTCACTCGGGGTCATGCCAAACATCTGCTTAAATGCCCGGCTGAACGACTCCGAATGCTGGAAGCCCGCATCCAGCGCGATATCAGTGATTTTTTCCGCAGAGTTGAATGCCAGCCGGTACGAAGCATGCTTCAGCCGCATCAGCTGAATATATCGCCACGGCGTCACCCCACAGCAGGCGGCGAACTGCCGGTGAAAGTGATACGGCGAAAAATGCGCCACCGCACTCAGCTTTGCAAGCAGCAGCACATCGTCAAGATGGCGCTCAATATAGGCAAACACACCGTCAAAGCGGCGGCGATACTCTTCAATTTTATCGTCTGGCATCACATTCTCCTTGAGCAACCACTATTCCACAGCCAGCGGGCGGTCAGCCTGACGGATCTTGCTGACATTGCGCCGGGAGCTGTTGCTGCTGAAGCTGCCACGCGGCCACTTCCTCATCCAGCCAGGCATTGAACAGCGCCACTTCCGCCGGTTTCTCAGCGTGCAGCGGCGTAACCCGCCAGTATGACCAGGGGTAATCGCCACGAAAACGGGTCAGCTGGACCAGTTCACCACGCAGCAGTGCATCCTGCACCAGCGTGCGCCTCTCCAGCGCAATGCCCTGCCCGCGCCTTACCGCCTCCAGTACCAGATTGGAGTCATTAATGCACAACCCCGCAGGCAGGATTTCAGCCCCCAGCCCGGCACTGCTGCACCATGTTTTCCATGACTCCGACGAGAAAATAATCTGACTTTCCGCCACGTCTTCCGGCGTGGCGGGCAGCCGTCCGCCGTTAAATGTCGGTGAAGCCACCACAATCAGTTCGTCGCCAAAAAGATACCGGCACTCCACGCCCTGCCAGTCGCCGTTGCCCATACGAATAACAATATCACTGGGATGCTCAGCGAGATCGTTAACGGCCAGGCTGACCGTCAGGCGCAGAGTGATATGCGGGTGCAGCTGGCGAAAACGCTGTAGCCTTGGCGTGAGCCAGTGGTTGCCAAATGACGGCACGGTGGCGATGGTCAGTTCGGATTTTCGCGGATTCACCTGCACCAAGCGGGTGGCATCACTGATGCGGCTCAGCGCATCGCGAATATGCAGTGCATACAGCCGCCCTGCCTCATTGATCTGTAATCCACGACCGTGACGGATAAACAGCCTCACGCCGATCAGCTCCTCGAGCTGTTTGATCTGCTGGCTGATGGCCGAATGCGTCACGCAAAGCTCTTTTGCTGCCCGGGTCACGCTGCCCAAACGGGCAACGGCTTCCAGGCTGCGCAAACTGGCAATGGGGGGAAAACCTGACATCGGCAACTCCTGAATGATGATCCGGCAATACGGGTTAACTTATCATGCACCCCAAATTTTCAACAGGTTATCGGCGACTACCCCGCCGCCTGGATGTAACCAAAACTGACCAAAGCCGTTAGAAAGCGCTGATTATCGCCCGGAAAAATTTACGGTAAGTTAGGGGTCTTAGCGAATGTGTAAACCCGGAGCGGTAATGAAACTGATTGGTATGATGGATTCCCCATATGTGCGGCGCGTCGCCGTTTCACTGGCGCTGTACGACATTGAATTTGAAAGCCAGACGCTTTCGGTATTCAGCACCTTTGAGGAATTTTCGCAGCAGAACCCGGTGGTGAAAGCGCCAACCCTGGTGCTCGACGACGGCACCGCGCTGATGGATTCCACGCTGATTCTTCACTATTTTGAAACGGTTGCCGACGCCTCGCACAAACTGCTGCCGCAGCGACCGCAGGCTCTGGCAGAGGACTTACGGCTGCTCGGGTTGATCCTGGCGGCCAGCGAGAAAGCCGTGCAGCATGTGTATGAGCATCATCTTCGCCCGTCGGAGAAACAGCATCAGCCGTGGATTGAACGGGTGACCCGGCAGCTGCTGGCCGCCTGCCGGGAATGGGATTGTGCACTTGAAAAACGTCAGCTCGGTGAAAAAGCCGATCAGGTGGCCATCAGCAGCACGGTGGTCTGGACCTTTATTCAGCAGATGATCCCTGCGGTGGTCGCAGCCGCTGAATTCCCGTACATTCAGCGGGTCAACGCACGTTTTGAAACACAACCCGCGTTTCAACGCTATCCTCACGGCTGATCCCGCGCAGATACGGTGGCAAAGGTTTCATCCGCCGTTATCTGCCTTTTGCCGTACCGCGCAGAATCGCCTGTGCCAGCGCTTCCGGGTGGGTGAGCGCGATCATATGCGGTGCATCGGCGATAACCTCCATGCTGGCTCCGGGGATTGCCAGCATCCCCTGCATCAACTCGGACGGCGTGGAGGCATCCCGCTCCCCGGCAATGATATGTGCAGGCACAGCAATTTCCGCGAGCCGGGTGCCGGTTTCAATAGCGGCCAGCGCCAGCCAGCCCGCATTCCAGTCGGCCACAAAGGCGCGCTGAACGCAGTCCCGGGCATAACGCACTGCCCAGCTATTTACCGCTAAATCGTCCGGGCGGAACCAGCGCGTCAGGCTGGGTGCCACCTGGGCATCCATCCCCTGCTCTTCTGCTGCGCCGGCACGCTGGCGGAAAGCGTCAAACGCCCAGGCGGTGGCAGCGATAATAGTCAGCGTCAGGAAGCGTTCCGGTGTCATTAAGGCCAGCTGTTGGGCAATCGAGCCGCCCAGCGACAAACCGGCGATATGCGCCTGGCGGATGCCAAGCCGATCCAGAACGGCGGCCAGATCCCGCGCATAATCCTGCAGACCGTTCGCGACAGGTGCCGCCGCCGCCGCACCGAAGCCCCGCAGATCGTAGGCAACCACCCGGAAACGCTCGGTAAGGAGTGGAATGACCTCCCGCCACATCCGCCAGTCCAGACCCAGGGCATGAACCAGTACCAGAACGGGTCGGTCGCCGCCGCTGTCATAAAGTCGGGTCTGGTGATCGTCCAGCGTAAATTTACCGGCGGTCAGCGGCTGAAAGCGGTCCATTTCGGTTAACACCGTGCGCGTGGCGTTCAGCAGGTTCAGCGCGCGAGGATAGCCGACATACACCGAGGCATGTTCCGCCAGGGCAATCAGTTCGTCAGGATCGGCCCCCACGCGCAGCGCTGCCTCAAGGTGAATGCGCAGCTGCGGCTCCGCTCCCCCAATCGCGCCGAGCATCCCCAGAGTCACCAGTTCCCGATCCCGACGCGAAAGCGTAGAGGCGGCAAACACCGTACCAAAAGCATGTTCAATCAGCGTTTCCGCAATGATCGCTGAGGTTTCACTGACCCTGCTGACCGTCTGCTCGCCGCGAGGGCCATCAATGGCGGTTAATTCCTTCCAGCCGATTTGTTGATAATTCATCGTCGTATCCCCTGTTGTCATTCCGTGTACAGAGAGTGTATCTTTGCAAAATTGGTAAATGTACGGGCAAAAAACGATGATGAATTTCGAAAATTCGAAAATGGCAGGCTGGAAGGAAATTCCCGTTTTTCTTGCGCTGGCACGCCTGGGTACGCTGACGGCGGCCGCACAGGTGCTGCACATCGCCCCTTCCTCCGTGGCCCGGCACATCGAGCAGCTGGAACAGGATCTCGGCACCGTACTGTTTCAGCGCAGCCCGCAGGGCTATGTCCTTACCGAAGCCGCACAAGCCATACTGATCCATGCAGAGCGTGCCGAATCCGCAATGAACGACGCATTCAGGCAGAGTTCCAGCTTCGCGCAGGAAGTATCAGGCACGGTGCGTATTGCACTGCCGGAGAATTTTGCCAACCATCTGCTGATCCCCGCGCTGCCCGATTTCCAGCGCCGCTATCCACAACTGCGCATAGAGCTGGCGACCAGCATGCGGATTGCTAACCTCACCCGGCGGGAGGCGGATATTGCCATTCGCCTTTCCCGGCCGCAGCACGGCCAGTTTATCGTCTCACGTATCGGCCAGATGACCACCCGCCTGTATGCCAGCGCCGCCTATCTGGCCGGGCACCCGACAGAAATAACGGCACAGGGTGCAGACCATCAGGTGATTGGCTGGGATGATACGCTCCAGGATATGCCGCTGCCGCAGTGGCTTCTGGGCCAGCTGCCATCCGCGCATTCTCCTTTTACCGCTTCAACGCTGCAGGGGCATGCCGAAGCCGCGATGGCCGGTGCAGGATTAACGGCGCTGCCCGATTTTCTTGCGGGTCAATTGATTCCGGTCGGCAAAGAGCGGCTCATTCAGGATATTTATCTGATTACCCACAGCGATATTCGGCGCGTCCCGCGTATTGATGTGACCATGCTATTTATCCGGGATTTATTTGCAGAGTGGCATGAAAGATTATTTATCGATAAAAATTAAACTGGCTGTTAATTCCCTGTAATCAGCAGGCCAATAACCCTGCATCAGGGTTCAGGAATCCACATTCACCGTGTTTCTATTACCCACTGGTACTAATGTACAACGTCGGTTAAACATATATTTACATTTAGCTTTAACCGCGATTGATTTTCTGTACAATGACGCCGAATCTCTGACTCAGTCAACGTAATAACCTAATTTCACCAGACTAATTCAAAGATCGGGCATACCCCTCACTACGAGAAAACGCATTAAGGAGAACCCATTACATTTACGTGGTTTAAGTGAAAGCCTGCCGCGCAACCACTTTGCACAATTAAAATACAATCCAAAACATTTCAATAATACCTTTTCTGCCTTCAGGTAGCGGGATATTTCCGCTCGCCTTAAGGCCGGGAATTTTATGGACGATACGCAGTTTTATTGAAGAGACGTCATTATTTATGAAAATTTTTTCTGTTTTAATCCTTAGCTTTTTACTGTGTTCTTGCTCGCTGAAATTGGGGAATGAAAAGAAAGGCGGTGCAATTGAATATTTTGAAAAAAATTACAGTACCCAAACCCGCATGCCGTTTCCGGGCGGTGGCGTTTACCTGAATATGGAGCGCTATCTCTATCCGATGGTGGTGAAGTATTGCTACAACCAGAACGCGCGGCTGATCGAAAACTGGTGCGTTGACCAGAATCAAAAGCCGCTGTTCCGCCTTACCAACACCCCGAGCGGCACGGTGCCGGTCTATGTAAACGGCACCTCGTTCAACACTCCAATGGCCAGCTTCCTTGTCATTATTGAGCGAAGTGACTCAATGACCGATGCAGAATGGCTGGCGGCAGCGATCAATAAATACGAATTCGATCCCCAGAAAATCGCCGCCGGCATTCAGGCGCAGAAGGAATAACCCGCGTTTGATTATCCCGTGTGCAGCAGTCTGGCAAGCCGCTGCTGCACATCAACACAGCCCGTCAGCACCAGGTTTCCATTCAGCAGGCCGTTGTCTTCAAGAAACGCATTACTTTTCCCTCCCGCTTCTTCAATCAGCAGCATTCCCGCCAGCGCATCCCAGCTGTTCATATGCTCTTCGTAGTAGGCATGTACCTGCCCGGCGGCGACATGTGCCAGCATCAGCGCCCCCGCCCCGAAGCGACGATACTCAATGCCAGCGTTAAGCAGCACGTCAATGGTGCGGCTGTAGCTTTCCACCGGCGCGCGGCTGGAGCGACTCAGCCCCACGACCACCGCCTCTGCATCCGGCTCACGCAGGCGCAATCGTTTCTCATTGAGGAAAGCGCCCTGCCCGCGGCGGGAGAAGAAAAACTCATCGCGATCCGGCGCGTAAATAATCCCCATCTCGATGACATTCTTGCGGACGTAAGCCAGTGAGATGCACCAGTAATCCATACCAAGAATATAGTTAGTGGTGCCGTCAATCGGATCGATTACCCAGATCCCCTGTTCCCCGCCCTGCAGGCCGCTCTCTTCACCGAGAAAACCGTCTTCAGGCCGATGCGCCTGCAGCCACCCTTTGATTTCCTCTTCCACAAACAGATCCGCATGGGAAACAAAATCCTGGCGGGCCTTTTTGTCAACTTTTAGCCCCGCATCCCGCAGCACCTGCGCCTGCTTACCCAGTTGTCGAATCAACGTACACAATGACTGTTGCTGCTCTTCGGTCATGCCTTGCCCTTATATGATGGATGGCGACGTGCGCCGGTGAATAAGTGCCACCTTCACCCAGAGGGTACGTGAAGGTCGTTGTGGGTCGCTGGCTCTTTCCAGCAGACAGGCGAGAGCCTGATGGGCAATTTCAGCGACGTCCTGATGCAGTGTGGTGAGCTGATAACTAAACTGCGCGGTCTGCGGCGTGTTGTCGAAACCGATCAGCTGAAAATCTTCCGGGGCCTGCCTGCCACGCTGTTTCATACCGTCAAGAAAACCCAGCGCCAGCTGCGCGTTCGCGCAAAAGACACCCAGTGAGTCAACGTCCTGCCCTGCAGCTGCCCGCAACCCACCGTCATAGCCCTCTTCCGGCGCGATCAGCGGCAGTAAATCACATTCGGTATCAATGCCCAGATCGGCCAGTGCCAGCCGGAATGCTTCACCGCGCATCCTGCCCGCCCAGGTGGAATCCTGATTATTTAACCAGCCAAATCGTCGGCAACCGGCCCGATACAGCTGTTCCGCCGCAAGGATTGCGCCCGCAGCGTTATCCGAGCAAACGTAATCCACAAACGGGATATCCGGCTGGCGGTTAATGCCCACCACCGGGATCTGTTGTTCGACGCATTCATTCACCAGCGCTTCCGGCGGCTTACCGGAAGTGACGATCACGCCTGATACCCGAAACTGCGTGAAGCGGCGCAGCGTTTCGGCCAGATCCGCTTCACTGCGGATTTCGGCCACCAGCGCCTGAAAGCCGCGCCGCTGAATTTCACTGAGCAGCCCGTCCAGCAGGCTGCTGCGAAACGGATCGCCAATGCGCGAAACAATCACCCCGATCAGATGGCTGCGTCGCCGGTTCAGCCCCTGAGCCAGAAAATTCACCTGATAGCCTAGCTCTTCTGCGGCGCGCAGCACCCGTTCCCTGGCTTCCGGCGAGATACTGCCGTTGTTGCTCAACGCGCGGGAAACCACCGCACGCGAAACACCCGCGCGGCGGGCAACGTCCTGAGCGGTAACGCTCTGCTTACGTAACGACGGTGTCAAAACGGGTTCCCTCGCAAAAAAGTTTTCGCCCTTAATTAAATTGTCACAAAGACACGACAAAGTAGGCTCACATAATGTCGAGCCAACATTGCATTTTTTTTACATCAAGATGAACACGTGTTCACAGAAGCAAAAAAATGCCAGCAAACAGAGATTGCGGAAACGGACATGAGTTATTTAAACATCTCCCGGCTGAAAATCAGCTACGGTGAAAAAGTGGTGCTGCATAATATCGATCTGGCCGTAGAGAAAGGCGAAATGATTGCCCTGCTCGGCCCGTCCGGCTGCGGTAAAACCACCTTATTAAATGCGCTGTGTGGATTTATTAACGTGAATTCTGGCGATATTTCGATTGCCGGCAGAGATATTACCCACAGCGCCCCGGAACAGCGCAATATCACCATGGTGTTTCAAAGCTATGCGCTTTGGCCGCATCTGACGGTAGCAAAAAATATCGGCTACGGCCTGAAACTGCGGAAATGGCGGCGTGATGATATTGACCGCCGGGTCAACGAACTGCTGCACATCGTGAATTTAAGCGGCCTGGCGGAGATGAAAGTGACCGAACTGTCCGGCGGCCAGCGGCAGCGCGTGGCACTGGCACGGGCGCTGGCCATTGAACCGGACGTGCTGGTGCTGGACGAACCGTTATCCAATCTGGATGCCAAAGTCCGCCTTAACGTGCGCCATGAAATAAAAGCGCTGCAAAAGAAACTGGGCTTTACCTCATTAATTGTCACCCACGATCAGCAGGAAGCGCTGGTGATGGCCGACCGCATCGCGGTATTAAATCAGGGAAAAATTGAACAAATTGGTACGCCGGAAGATATTTATCAACGCCCCGCGACACCGTTCGTCGCCGATTTTATGGGTGCCGATAACAAATTATCCTTCAACGATATTCAGGCCAGTGCAGACATGGCTCTGCATATTAACGGCAATGATTTATCGGCCTCCAGTCAGCAGCAAACCGTTTATTTCCGCAGTGCCGATGCCGGTCTGTCTGAATTAAATTGCACGCCGCAAGACAGCGGGCTGACCGTTGAGGGCGTCGTTGAGCAAAGCGCGTTCCTGGGCAATTTATATCGCCACAGCGTGCGCTGTAATAACCATCTGCTGCTGGCAGATGCCGGTATCTGCTGGCCGCCGCAAACGCCGGTCAGACTGCACGTTCCGGCTTCGGCACTGCACGTTTTTACTTCATCTCATGTTCGTTAATTCCATCGTTTTCATCCTGGGGAAAAACCATGTTTACTAAAAGCAAAGCGGCCGTTGTTGTTGCCCTGTTTTTGAGCTACGGCGCACAGGCAGACACCATCCTGAACGTTGCCACCGCGGGCGATCAGAATATGGTGGACTACGTTAAAACCTGGCTGGGGCCGAAGTTCGAAGCCGCGCATCCGGGGGTTAAGGTTCAGGTTGTGGGGACTGGTCCTGGCGATGCCGGATCGAACAAAATCATTGAAAAGCTGAGCGCACAGAAAGAAAGCGGCGCGAAAACCTGGGATATCGACGTTGCCGTGGTGCATCAAAAAGCCGGTGGCGAACTGGTGGAAAAAGGGCTGCTGGAGAAATATCGCCAGCAGATTAAAACCGGCTCGATGGTGACCGCCGACAACGCTAAGAACGCGCTGGGTGTCAACGTGGACGGCTACGTCATGCCAATGTTCTTAAGCCAGACCGCCATCGCCTGGAACAGCGACACGGTGAAAACGCCACCGGCATCCTACGATGAGCTGGTTGCCTGGGCGGCAAAAAATCCGCAGGCGTTCGGCTATAACGGTATTAAAAACGGCATGTCCGGCGTCAGCTTTGTCGCAGGCTGGATTTACGCCTACGGCACCGATGCGCAGCGCCTCTCCTCCCTGCCTTACGACAAAGGCGTGGAGAAAAACTGGGGAGAAGCCTGGCAGAAGCTGAAGGCGTTTAACAAAAACGTGACCTTTACACCGGGCAACGCGGGAACGCTGGATATGCTGAGCCGTGGTGAAATCAGCATGGGCCCGGTGTGGGTGGATATGTTCTACAGCTGGAAAGATCAGGGCAAGCTGCCACCGTCCATCAAGCTTTCCCTGCTGGCACCGGGTATGCCGGGGCAGCCGATGTACTACGTCACGCCAGCAAAAGCGGCACAGCCGCAGCTGGCTCGGGAATTTATCGAACTGGCCACCAGTCCGGAAATCCAGGCGGAAGGCATTGTGAAGCAGTTTAACTGGTATCCGGGCATTGATGCCGAGCACGTAAAACCGAAGCTGGATGCGGCCACGTGGCAGAAGCTGTTTGCTGAAATCTCCCCGCAGGCGCTGGCAGAATACGGTAAGAGCTTCCCTATCACCCCGTATTTTGACGACATCAAAGAAGGCTATGAGAGCCAGGTTTCTAACTGATTGACTTCTGATGCTCAGGTGCGGCCTGCCGCCCTGGGCTTTTCTATTTGCTGATGTCAGGTTTGCTATGCGTATTTCGCTGAAATATTTGCTGCTGGTCGCCCCGGCGGCGCTGATGATTGCCGTGCTGTTTCTCTATCCGCTCGGTTTTTCGCTGATTGCCGCCTTTACCCGTGATGCACACGAATTCACCTTCGACCATTTCCGTAAGGTTTACTCGCTCTATTCCGGCGATATTCTGTTTACGCTGATTATCGTGCTGATTTCCGTCGCCCTGCTGGCGCTGATCTCCATCACGCTGTCGGCGGTGATTACTTTATCGCCCTGCCGCCCGATTGTGCGCACGCTGGCGTTTTTATACCGCCTGCCGCTGTTTATACCCTTTATCGTTGCCGCGCAGATGATGCGCACCTTCCTGGCAAAGAACGGTCTGATGAACAATGCGCTGGTTTCCGCCGACCTGCTGACCCCGCTGGAAACCGTCTCCTGGCTGGGATGGAAGGGCATTATTATTACCTTTGTCTGGAAGCAACTGGCGTTTGCCACTCTGCTGATTTGCGGCGCGATGGCCGCACTGGATCAGCCGCAAATTCTGGCGGCACGCAATCTGGGCGCTTCCCGCCCGCGTATTCTGTTTGACATTATTCTGCCGCAGGTGCTGCCGGCTATTGGCGTGGCGCTGGTACTGTCCACCGTCACCATGATGTCGGTGCTTTCCGTTCCAATGATGATCGGCACCGGCACGCCGACGATGATCACCGTGGATATGGCCTTCCGGGTGAATTCCTACAGTGACTACGCCGTGGCTAACGCGCTGGGCGTGGTATCGCTGCTGATCTGCGGCGCGCTGTCCTGGTTTTATCTGCGCCACAGCCTGCGCCAGAAAGGAGGCGAAGCATGAAAGACGTTATCCTGAAAGATGCAGCAATTCCGTTGAAAAAACGCAGGCGATTTGGCCTCAGCCTGCCGCTGCAAACGCTGCTGCTGGTATTTATGCTGCTGATTATGGCTGGGCCGCTGCTTAACCTGCTGATCTGGACGGTGGCGGAAAGCTGGTTCTTCCCGCACAGCCTGCCCAGCCAGTGGGGACTGAAATACTGGCATCAGGTGTTCAGCCCGTACAGCGATGTTTCGGGATCGCTGCTGACCAGCGTGTTTATTGCCGTGCTGTCAGTACTGGTGTGCCTGCTGATTTCTATTCCGGCTGGCTATGCGCTCTCGCGCCGGGCGATGCCGCTGCGGGTGGCGTTTATGCTGCTGTTCCTGATCCCTCAGGCTTTCCCCAATCTGACGGTGTATATGAATATCGCGCGGCTGTTCTATCAGTGGGGACTGAACGGGACGATTGCGGGCGTAGTGCTGGTACACAGCGTTCACGGTCTGATGTATTCGGTGTGGATCTGCGTAGCGGCCTTTGCCGCCGTTGATCCGCTGCTGGCTCGCGCCTCGCGTAATCTGGGTGCCGGACCCGTTTACACCTTCTGGCATATCGTGCTGCCGCAGGCGGCACCGGGGATTATCGCCGCCAGCATTTTTGTTTTCCTTGAATCGCTGGATGAGTTTACCGGCACCTTTTTTGTTGGTGCGCCGGATATCTCCACCCTGCCGCTGCTGCTGTTTAACGCCAGCATGTCGGGCAACTACCAGATATCGTCGATTACCGCGCTGATTCTGCTGGTGCCGTCTTTACTGTTTATGCTGGTTATCCACAAATTTATGCGGCCGGAAATGCTGTCGAAGATAGGTAAATAGCAGGCGGGATAACACATCGCCCCGGCGGAACAGTTCCCGACCGGGGCGAAAAATTTATTCTGAACGCTGAACGCTGAACGCTGAACGCTGAACCAGCGTGTATTTTCTGCCGGGCCGTTGCAAGCCCGGCAATCAACGTTATTACGCTCTCCAGCCCAGGCCCGGCGCAACGTGCTTCAGAATCGACTCAATCACGTGCACGTTATAGTTCACGCCAAGCTGGTTTGGCACGGTCAGCAACAGCGTGTCTGCTTCGGCAATCGCCTCATCCTTCTCAAGCAGCTTGATCAGTTTGTCCGGCTCGGCGGCATAGCTGCGGCCAAAGATCGCCCGGGTTTTCTCATCCAGATAGCCCACTTTGTCGCCCTCTGCACCGCTGTTACCGAAGTAGGCGCGGTCCATATCGTTAATAAGCGCAAAGATGCTGCGGCTGACCGACACGCGCGGCTCGCGGGTGTGCCCTGCCGCCTTCCACGCTTCACGGTAGGCGCGGATCTGTTTCGCCTGCTGGATATGGAACGGTTCGCCGGTTTCATCATCCTTCAGCGTTGAGCTTTGCAGGTTCATGCCCAGCTTTGCCGCCCAGACGGCGGTAGCGTTAGAGCCTGCGCCCCACCAGATGCGCTCGCGCAGCCCTTCAGAGTAAGGTTCCAGCCGCAGCAGTCCCGGTGGGTTCGGGAACATTGGCTGTGGGTTCGGCTTACCGAAGCCTTCACCGCGCAGCACGTCCAGCAGCTCTTCGGTATGGCGGCGCGCCATATCCGCTTCGGTTTCACCTTCGCCGGGCTGGAAGCCAAAATAGCGCCAGCCGTCAACGACCTGCTCAGGGGACCCACGGCTGATGCCCAGCTGCAGGCGTCCGCCGGAGATTAAATCGGCCGCACCGGCATCTTCCGCCATATACAGCGGGTTCTCATAGCGCATATCGATCACGCCAGTACCAATTTCAATTTTTTTGGTTTTGGCACCCACAGCGGCCAGCAGCGGGAACGGCGCGCTCAACTGACGGGCAAAGTGATGCACGCGGAAGTAAGCACCGTCGGCACCCAGCTCTTCAGCTGCGACCGCCAGGTCGATGGATTGCAGCAGCGCATCAGCGGCCGAACGGGTTCCGGACTGAGGTGAAGGTGTCCAGTGACCAAATGACAGGAATCCAATCTTTTTCATAATCGTTACCTTCCGCGTGAAATTTAAGATGCTGTATCAATGTATGCATTGATAATAAATCTCATGCAGCACGCAGCGCAAACCGTCATTTTTCGTCATCAACAACAAAAAATTTCAACAAGTGGAAAATGTCGCCGCCGCGACTCCGGTTGATGTCCGGGAAGGAAGGAGCCCAGGAACAAAGCGCGGATTGCCGCGAACCCGATCGGCTGTCTTACTTTTCCCACAGCTCACGCAAGCGCGCACCCAGAGCGTTGAAATCCTGTTGATGAGCGTCAGGAAAACGACTGGTTGACGTTTCGATGTTATGCATTAAGGCCGCCTCGCAGGTGGCATCATCGTTACGACAGGCCCGCTCGTTCCCGTCTTCGTTATCTTTATAACTTGAAGCGTAAACAATGAACGTCTTCAATAATGGGCGCACTTTGATTTTGGCAATATTTTCAACGGAGATGGTTTTCGCTTTCAGCAACGGATTGCCAATGAGATTGAGAGTAAAATTATTAAAGACTTCTGGCCGGAACATGGATGATGTCAAAAAACACTTGCTCATTGACGGTATCCCCAACGTATAGGTGCCCACCTGGCAAATGGCATCAATACGGTCGCCTTTACCTAACTCCAGGTAAACAGGATCGTTTTTATTGATCTGCAAATGGATTCCCTCAAGGGCACTCACTTGCGACACACTATCAACGGCAACGATATAGCCATTGCCAAAGGCATTTTCATTGATGGAGCTAATCTCCCCTTTAATACGAATACTGTGATTGGTGTATTTCTTCTTAGCGGCCAGTTCGTTACGTTCGTATGCGGCGCGGATCTCGCTGGGTTTCAGCGGGCCGATAAAGTAGGCGTCGAAAGCGGAGGGTTTATCATGTTTAAACAACTCGGCCTCAAAGCGGGCGGCCTGCAACATATAATTATCGAATGCGTCGTTATTGCGGGGTTTGAGAAAGTCCGATTCATCTGCACTGGCAAAACCCGAGCAGATTAACAGCAGGGGGAACGCTAACTTCTTTAGCATGAGATCATCCCGGAAGGTAATTAGGTCAATAAAACGTATTGTTTTTAATATTAAAAAAGGCCCGCACATTGCTGTACGAGCCTGTATATATTGCCTGAAAAAATTACTTCAGACGATAAGCAACAACGCTGTCACCCTGCTGGGTGCCCAGCGAACCGTGACCACCCGCAGCGATAACGACGTACTGTTTGTTATCGCTACCCATATAGGTAGCAGGCGTTGCCTGGCCACCGGCCGGCAGCTCGGTCTGCCACAGCAGTTCACCGGTGTTGATGTCGTAGGCGCGGAAGAAGTTATCCGCCGTTGCGCCATGGAACACCACATCACCAGCCGTGATCAGTGGACCACCGTGCGCCACCATGCCCATCGGGAAACCGATTGGGAAGCGGCCCGGCAGGAAGGTGGTGTTCAGGTTTTTAGTGGTGCCGACACGGCGCAGCCATTCGGTTTTACCCGTCGTCAGATCCACACCGACCATGCGGCCCCACGGTGGAGCAATACACGGAATGCCCAGGCTTGAAGAGAGCTGCTGGATATGAATCGCGTAGTCACCCTGGAAGTTCTCGTTCCAGTACGGCGTACCGTCTTTGGTGAACAGGCGCTTGTCGGCCGTTTCTGGCGTACGTTTGATCAGGTTGTACTTATAGGCCAGACGAACCGGTGAAGCAATCAGGATCTGTCGCTCAGGATCGACCGCCACAGAACCCCAGTTGAACACGCCAATATTGCCCGGGAAGACGATTGAACCGCGTTCGGTCGCTGGCGTCCACGGATTACCGTCATAGCGCAGCGATTTGAAATCAATACGGCAGGCCATCTGATCGAACGGCGTCAGGCCCCACATCGCTTTTTCAGTCAGCGGGTCCGGAATGAAGTTCAGTTTTGACACTGGCTGAGTGGCAGAGAATTTCTCGCCTGGCACACCGCCTTCCGTAGACACATCCACCTGATTAATCGGATACACCGGCTGGCCGGTCAGGCGATTAAGGACAAACAGGTTGCCGGTTTTCGTCGGCAGGATCACGACAGGCTGTTTCTGGCCCTGATAGTCGATATCCAACAGCGAAGGCTGAGACGGGTTATCGCGGTCCCAGAGATCGTGTTTAGAGGACTGGAAGCGCCATTTGAACTCACCGGTTTTCAGATCCAGCGCCACCAGGGTATCGCGGAACTTCTCGGTGTTACTGTCGGCGTTACGCTCAATACCCAGCTCATCCGGGGACGCGTTACCAAACGGCACGTAGACCAGACCGTTTTTCAGGTCGGCGCTCAGCGTGCCCCAGGCAACAGGCGTATCCTGCGGATAGGTTGCGTCAGCAGCGATCGGCTGGGTCAGCTCCGGGTTAGCCGGGTCAAAGTTCCACACCAGACGGCCAGTAACTACGTCATAGGCGCGGATCACGCCTGACGGGTTGCCGCTGTTGTAGCCGTTGTCCATCACGGAACCGCCAACAATCACCAGATTACCCGCTACCAGCGGTGCTGCCGTCTGCATCAGCGCGTGTGGACGGATGGTGCCCATGTTTGCACGCAGATCCACCACGCCACCGTTGCCGAAGTCAGCACACAGCTTGCCGGTATCCGCATCCAGCGCCACCAGACGTGCGTCCGTGGTCGCATTGAAGATACGTTTACGGCAGATTGCCGGGCTGGCTGCGGTGGTATCGGCCGGGGCCACAGAACCATCGTAGTAGCTCACGCCGCGACAGGTCTGGTGCTGCTGCAGATATGATGGATCTTTCGCCGGCTGATATTTCCACTTCAGCTCGCCCGTTTCCGGATTAAGCGCATGGACTTCGTTATGCGGCGTACAAAGATACAGTGCGCCATTCACCTTCAGCGGCGTCGCCTCGAAGGTGTATTCGCTGGCGTCCTGGGCCGGATCGCGCAGGTCACCGGTGTGATAGGTCCAGGCCACGTCCAGTTTATTAACGTTATCTTTGGTGATCTGGTTTAACTGGGAAAAACGCAGGCCGTCGGTCGTACCGCCGTAGGCTGACCAGTCATTTTTTGCCAGCTCGGTCTGCACAGGTTTGCGCTCGTTGGTGATATCACCCGCTTTCGGCAGCGGATCGTAGAACATCATGCCGACGACCAGGGCCACGATCAGAATCAGGGTGGTCCCCAGGAAAGGATGGAAACCGCGGGCGCGGCTGCCCTGCTGTGCTTTATACAGCGGGCGAACCACCCACGGCATCGCCAGCCACAGACCAATCAGGCCAATGATGTCGCCGCGTGGAATCCACTGCCACTTATCAAAGCCCACTTCATAAATCATCCATGCAAGGACAATCCACATCAGTACGGCATAGATAGACAGCGCGATTTTTTTATTCAAAAACAGTGTTACTGCGGTCAGCAACAGTCCCAGCGCCATAATGACGTAGAACGGCGTTCCCCCGACCATCAGCAACTGACTTCCCATGTACAGCATGGCGATCCCGACGATCGCGATGACTATACTGGTTAGCTTATTAACCATGATAATCCCTCAATGTGTTGCGAAAGCACTCAATAAAATTTACGTAGACTTACAGTAAACGCACATTAATTTAACTAAAAAAATAAGATAAAAAAACAATTTAATTTTAGTAATACCCGTAAACAATTCCGCAACGGAATTATTTTTATCAAAAGAGCAGTTTTAAATATTACCCAGAAGTTTATTTTTGGAATTTAAATCCAAAAACTTCGCCATACGTTGCAGGCTTTACCTGGGTTTTGCGAACGGCCTCGATTGTTAACAATTTATGTCAAAACCAGCGCGCTTCATTCCCCCTCCTCCCGTTATCCTCGCCCTGAACAATATTGACTCAGCACACTTGCAAGTACGACAGATTACGTACATAATAGGAACCGAAAGATGCGATTCAGGGACGTCAAACGCAAAGCAATCAACTGCCTCATCGAGGGAACATACGATCATCAAATCCGGGGCAATATTGATGTCAAAAATCTGTTTGCTACCGGGCAAATTAGCGAAGAATGGGTCATCGAATTAATCACCCATACTTCCGGGGACCAGTACCAGTGCTCACCCCATCATCAGGACAGCAGTATTGATGTTCACGTTCTGAAGCCATGGCGGCTGGGCTATCACTGGTATGTGAAATTCTTTTTTATAGAACCGGACATCATTTTTATTAGCGTACATATCTGCACAGCAGGAGAACGATCATGAAGATTGTGAAAGAAGGCGATACACGGAGCGTCCTGTGCCACAACTGCGGTAAATCAACGGCGACCTACCTGCTGCGCGACGTGGATTTTAGCGATCGCAACGGCGCAGTAAAAAATATTCTTGCCGCCGTTTGTGACGGCTGCCAGCAGGTAGTTTCCGTCCCGGCACAGTGCACGCCGCAGATCAAACAGGCGTTTGATCAAAGCCGGCAGCCGCTGGAGGTCAGACTACCGGCCCATTTTCTGGATATTCTTAACGTCGCTACGCAGAAGATCGACGAATCCCTTAGCGAGGAGTTTAGCAAGACGCTGATCCTCTACTATCTGCATGCGCTGACCCGCGGCCGCTACGCGCAAGAGGAGCTGAAATCGCTGTTAAGCAGCGAACTGGCGCAGGCCAAAGCGTCAAAACGCCTGTCGATGAAGATCAGCCCGCGACAAATGGCAGAGCTGACGGCCCTGATGCAGCAGCAAAATTTCAGCAAAGTCTCGGACGTGGTGAAAGCGGTGATCCTGAAAATCAATCAGGATCTGGTGCAGGGAAAAAACCTCAGCGGCCTTGCGGAACTGCGCAACGTGGCCGCCGCGTTTTGCTGAGAAAACCAGGTGCAGAAAAGCTGGTCGAACCGACATCGTTAACTGCCCTGCTGCTTTATTTCACCGCAGATTGATGTGCTTGCAAACTGACTTTTCTGCAACCGCACGGCAACGCCAGAATACTATACCGCGCCGCGCCACGCTTTCAGCGGCGGCAGTTCCAGACTGCTGCGGAAGTCGTCACCGCAATAGTCTTCGTCCAGCAGTTTCCTTTTGCGCAGTTCGGGAAGCAGGCCATTCAGCAATAAATCCTGCTGGTCCGGCTGGCCCAGACCGTGCAGTGAAATCACATCCAGTACCCCGGCGCGATAGCGCTCCTCTATCGCATCGGCCAGCGATTCCGGCGTTCCTGCGACAAACCAGTGCCCGGTTTCCTCAGCGGCAATAATCAGCTGGCGCAGAGTCTGCCCTTCGCGGGCAAAGCGGGTGAAAATCTCCGCCCGTCCGCGACGCCGGTTAACACTGGCCAGATCGGGCAGCAGATGGGGCGGAATCGCACTATCCAGCGGCAAATTATGTAGATCGACGTTGCCACCTAGCATATCTGCCAGCCGCAGTCTCCCACGCTGATAATCGATGCGCTGGTGCTTTTCCTCCAGCCTGCGCGCCACGTCCGCCGGATTTTCACCGATGATCGAATGGAATGAGTTCATAATCAACGGCGCTGAAAGTCGTTCAAAACCCTGCGCCCGCTGTCGAACGTCGCTGACAAAAGCCTGTGCGGCACTCAGCGTAGGCTGCGAAGTGTAAATGACCTCAGCATAGCGCGCACCCAGTGTGATCCCGGCCTCCGACTGTCCGGCCTGGAACTGTACCGGTCGGCCCTGCGGCGGCGGCGGCACGTTTAGTGGCCCGGCCACCTGGAAGAAATCACCGCGATAGTTCGCCGGATGCAGCCTGGTGTGATCAACTTTCGCACCGCCGCTGGACAGTCTGCTAACGGCAGCCGGATCATTAGCGTCAAAAAGCGCGTTGATCACTTCAATAAATTCGGTGGCGCGCGCGTAGCGGCTTTCCGGCGAGGGCAGTTCACCGCCGCCAAAATTTTCCTCGCCGACAGATGAGGTGACGGCGTTCCAGCCTGCACGACCGCCACTGATATGATCCAGCGTGCCAATTAATCGGGCAAGATTGTAAGGGTGCTGAAAGGTGGTGGTCACGGTGGCAATCAGGCCAATCTGTCGCGTCACCTGGCTTAGCGCCGCCAGGACGACTATCGGGTCCTGGCTACCGGTGATCCCCGCCAGCCCGGCAGGATCGCTTTGAAGCAGATCGGCGGTAAACAGCCCGGTGATTTTTTCGCGTTCGGCAATTTTTGCCAGCGCCACGGCGCGATCGATGCCGTAAGTCACCGGTGAATCGGCAGCGGCATAAATCGCACTGCTCGCGCCCACCAGCGTTTTTAACCGTCTTTTCTCTCCACCAGCCACCGTCTTCCCCTTATTTATCACCCTGTTCAGAGGGTTAAAACATAGCGGGATGGTATTTTAGCGCCACCAAGAAAAATGAATGTCGATGGGCGAAATTCAGCTAAAGGTACGCTATCCGCGCAGGGATTTTGGCGAAACACCAAATTTTTTGCGAAAGGCGACGGAAAAATGCGCCGGGGTGTAGCCCACGCTGTAAGCCGCCGTGGATACGCTGACTTCCCCTTCGGTCAGCATCCGCCACGCGGTATCCAGCCGCAGATTTTGCAGATACTCAAACACGCTTTCACCGAACTGACAGCGGAAGCCGACGGTCAGCTTACGGGTGTTGAACCCTACGCTCAGCGCCAGTTCGGCCAGCGTCGGCGGATTCAGCATGCGTTCCGCCAGCAGCTTTCTCGCCAGATGCAGCTTGTCGATATCGCTGTTCGACAGACGCAGCGAACCTGCTTCCTGTACCGGCCGTGAGATCAAAGAATCCAGCGCATGGGCCATAATTTCCAGCGCCTTACCGGAAAGAAACAGCGCTCGGGACAATCCCTGCATCGGGCAGGTCGCCACCTGGGCATGCAGCGATTTGATGGTGGCGGACGCCTCCAGCACCAGCAGGCGCGGCCCGCTGAAGCGCCGGGACTGAAAAGACGCCTCCAGCTGCTGTTGAAATTCACTGTCGATATGGCTGGCGACGGCGGCGGGCGTCAGGGCGATGGTGGTGTAATCCAGCTGTCGGCCAGGCTCGAAGCGCTGGCGGCTCTCCCCTTCCTGCTGATTCCACACCGCGCAAACGCAGGGACCGGTGATGTGCTGCCTGCCGGAGCCGGGCAGATCGCAAAGCAGCTCCCCGCGATCGACGACGATAAGCTTCAAACCCGGTACTAGCTGTTCCTGTAACCATTCGTCTTTCTCAGGTCGTAGCGAACCGCTGCTCATGGCAATGGTGCCGTCAAACATGGCGTGGCTTGCAGGTAGAGGAAGCGCGCTTTCAGGCACGCTGTCGCTGAACTTGTTCATGGCACTGTCCGTTAATTTAGGCGGGTTTTCACCAGGCGTGGCAATCAACTAATGAAATCGATTCTCATTCTCACATTACCAGCCTCACCGCGTGTCGTCCACCTCAGGACGAAAGTCTTTTTTTGGTAACCTTATAATTAACATGCCTTTATTGACCATCACCACGATCAAAAATCGAAAGAAATAATCGCGCCAGCGAAAGCCTCCGGCGTTGCCGAAAATCCCCCGCTGGCGAGAATAGTCAGCGCTTATTTCACAGGAAAAGCCGGGGAGGCTCTGGTGTCTGACCATAACAAACATAAATTTTCAACGATCGCCGCCTGCGTGGCCCTTGCCACGCTCGGTTTGTCAGCGACACTTCGGGCGCAGCAGCCCGCCGATGAACAAACGCTGACGGTGACCGCCGACGACAGCGCAAAGCCGAACGAAGGCTATGTGGCAAAACAGAGCCGAACCGGCAGCCGTACCAACAGCTCGGTGGTCGCCACACCGCAGTCGCTGAGCGTGATCGGTCGCGATGAGCTGACCGACCGTAATGTGCAAACCACCACCGAAGCGCTGCGCTACACACCCGGCGTTTTTACCTCCACGTCGGCCATCAACTCTCGTTTTGACTACTTCAGCATTCGCGGCTTTGATGCCACGCTGAACGGCGCACTGCTGGACGGCCTGCGATCCACTTCAGCACAGTCCTACGTTCGCTATCAGCCCTACGGTATGGAAAGCATCGACGTGCTGCGCGGCCCGGCCGGGTTCATGTACGGCAGCGGTTCACCCGGTGGCGTGGTCAACGCCGTCAGCAAACGCCCCACCGAAGATTCTCGCCACGAAGTGGGCGTTCAGGTGGGCAATCATGGCCGCTATCAGGGGCAGTTTGATGTCGCCGGTCCGGTGACCGATGATAAATCCGTGCTCTATCGCGTCGTTGGCGTCGGCCGCGACAGCAATACCCAGTTCAACAACGTGCCGGACGACACGATGTATCTGGCACCGTCACTGAGCTGGAAGCCAAACACCGATACCTCGCTGACGCTGCTCTCCTCATTCAGCCGCGACACCTTTGGCCCGCCGCGCAGCTACACGCCGATTTACGGTACGCTGCTGAACAACCCGAACGGAAAAATCCCGCGCAACCAGTACCTCGACGGCAGTAACCTCGACAACCACATTACCCAGTTCAACGTCGGCTATGAGCTGGATCACCGCTTCGATAATATCTGGTCGGCGCATTCCGCCGCGCGCTACAGCTATACCGACCTGCTGACACAGACGTATTCCGGCGCGGGCCTGGATACGGATATGCGCACGCTGAAACGCAGTGCCTACCAGTTCGGCATTATTGGCAAGATTCTGGCGACGGATAACAACCTTAAGGCCGAATGGGATGCGGGCCCGGTGCGCGGCACCTCGGTGGTGGGTGTGTCCTATCGCCGCACCGGCGAGGATTACTACCTGAACTACGGGGCAGCGCCATCAGTTGATATCTACAACCCGACCTACGGCGGGCGCTTCACCACGCCAGCGACCACGTTCACCAGCACCTATCAGACCGCCGATGAAACCGGGGTGTATCTCAGTAATACGCTGGCACTGGCCGAAAGACTGATGCTCGACCTCTCCGCCCGCGAGGACTGGGCGTCGGTCCATACGGCTAACCGGGTGAGCAACACCAGCACCGATCAGAACGATCATCACTTCACCTGGCGTGCGGGACTGACGTGGCTGACCGATATCGGCGTGGCCCCGTACGTCAGCTACACCACCTCATTCGCGCCGGTACTGGGCACCAATAAGCTGACCGGAGCCACCTTTAAGCCGACCACCGGTAAACAAATTGAAGCCGGGGTGAAGTATCAACCGGAAAGCTTCGACGGCCTGTTTACCCTCGCCTGGTTCGATCTGGAGCAGAACAACGTCTCCACCACTGACCCGAATAACGCCCTAAACACCGTCCAGACCGGACAGGTAACATCGAAAGGTATCGAGGCATCCGCCAGCGCCAATATCACACCGGCGTTTAAAGTGATTGCCAGCTACACATGGAACGATCTGGAAAACAGCAAATCTGCCAACGAGAGTTTAGTGGGTAAAACCCCGACCGGACTGCCGGAACAGATGGCATCGCTGTGGGGCGACTACAGCATCCAGCAGGGGCCGCTGGCCAGCCTCGGCATCGGCGCGGGCGTGCGCTACGTGGACAAAACCTGGGCCGATTCCGCTAACACAATCCGCGTGCCGTCCTACACCGTGGTGGATGCCGCCGTGCACTACGATCTCGGCCAGCTGAACAGCTCGCTGAAAGGGGTCAGCGCCGCAGTCAACGTCAACAACCTGTTCGACAAAGACTATTACTCAACCTGCTCTTCCACCTCGTGCAATCAGGGCACCGATCGCACCGTCGTGGGCAGCGTCAGCTACCGCTGGTAAGGATATAACATGATGATGTTACTTCGGGCAGGCTCCCCTGCCCGCGGTACGTTCAACGTACTGCTAATGGTATTTCTGCTTGCAGCCTGCGCGCTGTTCACCACCGCCCGCGCCGCTGAAAACAGCAGCGTCACGGTGACCGACATGCTTAACCGCACCGTAACCCTGCCTGCGCCCGCGAAGCGCATCGTGCTGGCCGAAAGCCGCCACATCATGACGCTGGCGCTGCTGGATAACGATCCGCTGTCCAGTGTGGTAGCCTGGGGCACCGATCTGCAACGCTATTCGCCCGCCACCTGGCAGGCGCTGAAGCAGCGCTTCCCGCAGGCGGCATCGATCCCTGAGATTGGCGATCTGAACAGCGGAACGTTCTCAATGGAGGCGGCCATTGCAGCAAAACCCGACCTGGTGGTGTTTACGCTTTATGGCCCGATCCCGGACGGCCTGAGCAAACTGGATGCGGCGCATGTGCCTTATGTTTTTGTAGACTTCTTCCGTCATCCTCTGACCAAAACCGTTCCCAGCATGCGCATGCTCGGCAGGCTGACCGACCACGAAAAGCAGGCCGAGGCCTTTATCGCCTTTTACCAACAGCATATGGACGAAATAGCGAAGCGGGTGGCGAAAGAAACCACGCGGCCAACGGTATTCTTCCACCTTAACCCCGGCGGTGAAGAGTGCTGCTTTACCTCCGGCAAGGGCAATATGAGCGACTTTATTGCCGTGGCGGGCGGTGAAAACCTCGGTGTGAAAACGCTGAATCAGGCGATTGGCAAACTGAATCTGGAATACGTGCTGGCGCAGAAGCCGGACTTCTATCTGGCCGGCGGCGGTTCCAGCGTCAGCCGTCAGGGGCTGAACGTCGGGCCTGGCGTCTCAACAGCAGAAAGTGCCCGCTCGCTGAAGGCGATTGTCTCGAATCCGTCGCTCGCCAGCCTGTCGGCGATCCGCAACCACCAGGGCGCGGGGATCTGGCTGTTCTTCTTCGATAATCCGCTGTTCTTTATCGGCGTGGAGGAGATGGCGAAAATGCTACACCCGGCGGCCTTTGCCGATATCGACCCGGCAAAAACCTTCGACGAACTGAACCAGCGCTTCCTTGCCTTCCCGCTACAGGGTTCATTCTGGACCACGCTGAACGGCCAGGAGTAAAAAATGCAAAAGCCAGTTGCCGGTCTGACTGGCCCTTTACTGCCTCATCTGCTGCTCAATGGGATGATTCATCTGCTGATAATTGCCTGCTACGGTGCGCAGGCGTGGCTGACCGCCGATGCGCTTTACATGCTGATGCAGCAGGGGCTGGCCGCCGACATCGCTCCACCGCTGGTGATGCTGGCGGTGACGATCCTGCTGCGGGCACTGCTGCTGTGGCTGAGTGAGTATACCGCTCAGCGTATTGCGCTGGCCTGTAAGGTTCATCTGCGGGAGAGGCTGCTGAATCAGCTGGTGCGCTTTGGCCCCGGCCTCACGCTGCTGCATCCCGGCAGCGATATTCAGGGTACGGTTAACGGCGGCGTAGAAGCGATGGAAAGCTATTACAGTCGCTACCTCCCCGCCCTGTTGAGCGCGCTGTCTGGCTGTAGCCTGATTGTGCTGACGCTGGCCGTTGTCGACTGGCGGTCTGCCCTGCTGCTGGGATTTTTCACCCTGGCCTTTCCGCTACTCGACGAGCTGTGGATGCGCTGGCAGATGCCGAAAGCCAGTGGCGTATTTACTGCGATGGGCGCTTTTGCCGCCACGCTGCTGGATGCGCTACAGGGTCTGCTAACGCTGAAGGCATTCGGTGCGGTAACGGCGTGGCGCGCCCGGCTCGCCGGGCAGGCATCGGATTTGCGCAAGGCGTCGATGGCCACGCTGAAGGTGATCCTGATGCGCGGCGGCATTACCCGACTGGTCAGCCTGAGCGGCATGGCGCTGGTGCTGGTTTTCAATGCCTGGCGCGTGGTGGAAAACGATTTATCACCGTTTGTCCTGCTGCTGACGCTATTCCTCGCCCGGGAAGCGTTTCGCCCGCTTATCCGGCTGGAAAACGCCTTTCACACCGCCTGGGCGGCGGGCGGTGCCTTCGGCCCGATCAACGATCTGCTGACGTTGACGACGCCGGTCGATGAACCGCCGGTGCCAAAGGCAAAGCCGCAGCGCCATGATATTCGCATCGAACACCTCAGCTTTCGCTATCCACAGGGCAACCTGGCGCTGTCGGATGTCTCGCTGACGGTCGCCGAGGGGCAGTTCGTGGCTCTCGTTGGCCCCTCGGGTGCCGGTAAATCCACCTTCGTTACCCTGCTGCTGCGCTGCTTTGATGCCAATGCCGGTGCGATCCTCGTCGGCGGCGTTGATATCCGCCAGCTGTCGCTGCACAGCCTGCGGGAAATGATCGGCGTCGTTTCGCAGGAGGTGTTTCTGTTCCACGGCACGCTGGCTGAAAATCTGCGCATGGCTAAGCCGGGCGCCCGCGTTGATGAACTGATGGCTGCCGCCGAGGCCGCGCAGCTGGGTGAGTTTATTGCCGGGCTGCCGCTGGGTATGGATACGCCGATTGGTGAGCGCGGCGCGAACCTCTCCGGCGGGCAGCGCCAGCGGGTGGCTATCGCCAGGGCATTGCTGAAGGATGCCCCTATTTTAATCCTTGATGAAGCCACCTCCAGCCTGGATGCCGCCAGCGAACGAGCGCTGCGCGATGCCCTGGCCCGGCTGCGCAAACACCGAACAACAATCGCCATCGCCCACCGGCTGGAAACCATTCAGGACGCCGACCGCATTCTGGTATTCGACCAGGGTAAGCTGGTGGAACAGGGCAACCATCATCAGCTGAATGCTGCAGGTGGCCGCTACGCGCAGCTGATGGCCGCCCAGGGAGAAGCACCATGAAACAGCGCGTGCGCGGCGGCATCACCGGACTGCTGCGCATGATGCGTGGCCGGTATCGGCTGCTGACCATGGCGGTCATCTCCGGCGTGCTGGCTCAGGGTGGCACGCTGGCCTGCATGGCAATAAGCGGCTGGATTGTCGGTATCGCCGTAAGCGGCGAGACGGCCTTACTGCCCCGGGCATGCGGCTGGCTGGGAGTGCTGGTGCTGTTCACCGCCGCCGTCCGCTGGTGGCAGGCGTGGGTTTCCCACGATCTGGCCTTTGCGCTGATCGAGAAGCTACAAATGGCGATTTTCGACGGGCTGGAACGTTCCGCACCGGATAGCGCCAGCGGCCAGCGACTGGGCGATCTGGCGACCGTTGCCACCGCCGATGCCGAACTGATGGAGCGTTTTTACGCCCACACGCTGGCGGATTACGTCGGCGCGATTGTAGTGCCGCTGGCCGCACTGATCGCGCTGTGGCAGCTCGACCCGCTGCTGGCTGGCGTAATGCTGCCGTTTTTACTGCTGGTCGCGACCGTGCCGGTCTGGCTGGCGCACCGTGCTGCCTTACAGGGCCAGCAGATGATGCACGAGCAGGGGCAGCTGAATGCCGACACCGCTGAGTTTATCCACGGTCAGCGCGAGCTGGCGGCGTTTGGTCAGTCAGCCGCCTTTATGCAGCGCCTGCTGAAACGCTCCCGCCGAGTGGGCAGTATGCAGCAGCGCTACGGCTCCCGCAGCGGGCTGGAATTTGCGGCGGTGGATGCGCTAAGCGCGGGGGCGGTGCTGGCGCTGATTGCTGCCGCCAGCACGCTACTGCACGCGGACAGCCTCTCACCGCTGTGGCTGCCGCTGGTACTGGTGCTCGGTGTGGGTGCGCTGCTGCCGATTGTTGATGTGACGCAGACCGCCAGCCAGCTCGGTGAACTGCGGGCCGGTGCCGCCCGGATTATGCGTATTGTCGATTATCCCGCGCGGGTGAAAGACAGCGGTAGCGCACCGTCACCGGAGCGACACGATCTGGCCTTCAGTGCAGTGCGGTTTGGCTATGCCGCACAGCGCCCGGTTCTCCGGGGGCTGTCGGCGTCGATTCAACCCGGTGAAATTGTGGCGCTGGCGGGCCGCTCCGGCGCGGGAAAAAGTACACTGGTTCATCTGCTGCTGCGCTTTTATGACGTGGATGACGGCGGAGCAATAACTCTTGGCGGCACCGATATCCGTTCAATGCCGCTAACCGCTTTACGCCAGCTAATCAGCTGGGTGCCGCAGGAGGTGTATCTGTTTAACGGCACCGTTGCCGATAATATCCGCCTGGGCCGCCCCGATGCCAGCACACAGCAGATCGAAGAGGCCGCGAAGATGGCACAGGCACACGGCTTTATCAGCGCCCTGCCCGACGGCTATGACAGCGACTGCGGCGATCGCGGCAGTCGCTTTTCCGGCGGCCAGCGGCAGCGTATCGCCATTGCCCGTGCCCTGCTGACCGGTGCACCCGTTCTGATCCTTGATGAAGCCTCCGCCAGCCTGGATAACGAGAACGAGCAGGCCTTTCACCGGGCGCTAAACCGCCTGCGGGAAAAACGGACTATTCTGCTGATCGCCCATCGCCCGGCCACCCTGCGCCAGGCCGATCGGATATTGCTGCTCGAAAACGGGGTCATTGCCGAGAACGGCACGCATGATGCGCTGCTGGCGTCAGGAGGGAAATACGCCGCGCTGATAAAAAAGGTTGCCGCTGACTGACCCTCGCAGGCATCATGCTGCCCTCAGTCGCGGAGCTACCCGTACTCCGTTTGTCGTATTGCCGAAGACTCACCATGACCAATCGCTTTTTCCCGACCGCCGTCGGGTTGTATCTGAATTATCTGGTTCACGGTATGGGCGTGTTGCTGATCACCCTGAACATGCCGCACCTTGAGCAGCAGTGGCATACCGATGCCGCAGGCGTTTCGGTGGTGATTGCCTCACTGGGCTTTGGCCGCCTGATGGTGCTGTTTGTTTCCGGTATGCTTTCCGATAAATTTGGCCGCCGGCCGTTTATCCTGCTCGGTATCCTGTGCTACGTCGGCTTTTTCTTCGGCATTGTTTCGGCACAAAGCGTGGTTACCGCCTTTGCCTGCGGACTGCTGGCCGGGGTAGCCAACAGTTTCCTGGATGCCGGTACCTACCCGGCGCTGATGGAAGCGTTTCCTCATTCTCCCGGTACGGCCACCATTCTGATTAAAGCCTTTGTCTCTGCGGGCCAGTTTCTGCTGCCGTTTATCATCTGGGGGCTGATGCTGAGCCATAGCTGGTTCGGCTGGTCGTTTATGGTTGCCGCCGCCATTATGCTGGTTAACGGAATTTTCCTGCTGCGGCGGCCGTTCCCCGCTCACCGACCGCCACAGGCAGCCAGCCCCGGCGGCAAAAGTCTGATACTGGAAGACAGGCGCGCACTGGCCGACATCATCTGCTTTACGCTGTTTGGCTATATTTCAATGGCTACCTTCTACCTCGTCAGCCAGTGGCTGGCGCAGTTTGCGGAATTTGTCATTTTAATGCCGTATTCGGCCTCTATTCAGCTGCTCAGCGTCTATACCGTGGGGTCACTGAGCGGCGTATTTATCACCGCGCTGCTGGTAAACCGGCTGGTCAACTCGCTGCTTCTGTTGCGTATTTATACCCTTATCTCCCTGCTGGCGCTGCTGGCGATCAGCCTTTATCCCAGTGCGCGGATTATCGCGCTGTTCGCCTTTGTCATCGGCTTTTCGGCGGCGGGCGGCGTAGTGCAGCTGGGACTGACGGTGATGGCAATGAAGTTCCCGCAGGCCAAGGGAAAGGCCACCGGGATTTACTACAGTGCAGGCAGCCTCGCCACGTTTACTGTCCCGCTGATCACCGCCCGCCTGTCGCAGCACAGCATTGCCAGCATTATGTGGTTTGACGTCGGCATGGCCGGTGCAGGGTTTGCGCTGACCCTGTTAATCGGCGGGCGACGCCGCCTGATGCTAAGCGCGCGAAGAGTAAGTTAAGCCGAAATCCGGCAGAACCCAGAACAGGGTAAGCGCCAGCGCCAGGACATACAGCGGTACGGTCATCGCCAGCGCCAGATGCATGCCGTGCAGGGAAAACGTGCTGTTGCCTAAAAAGCTGCCCAGTATCGCCACCCCCATCACGCTTCCGCTCTGTCGGGCAGCGTTGATGATCCCTGACGTCACCCCGCCCTGACCGGGCAGCGCCGATGACATACAGACCGCCACCGTGGCCGGTGCCGTCGCCGACATACCAAAGCCAACCAGCAGCATGGGGATAAGCACCGCCGTGTAGGAGCTGGTTGAGTGGGTAAACATCAGCCAGATAAGCCCGGTTAAGGTCGTGCTCAATCCCACCATCATCGGCACGCCCGGTCCGGTTTTGGCTACCGCACGGCCACAGTAAAAGGCCGTCACCGCCATCACCACCGCCTGCGGCAGCAGCGCAAACCCTGTCGTGATGGTCGAGTAGGCTTTAACCTGTTGGAAGTAGAGGCTGATAACAAACAGCTGGCCGTAGAAACCTAAATTAATAATTAAGCCGACAGTCGTTGCCGCCGTAAACGCTCTGATGCGGAAAATCCCTTTTGGCAGCATCGGCGAAGCGGAAACCGCCTCGAGCAGAACAAATCCGGCTGCCGCTAAGGCACATAAAATAGCAGAGGTCATAACGCGCGATGAATGCCAGCCCACGGTGCCCGCGGTTATAAAGGTCCAGGCCAGCGCCCCCAGCGCGAAGGCAATCAGCAGCTGTGCCAGCGGCTTGATTTGGCGCGGCGTCACCTTCATTTCCGGGATAGTTTTCAGCGCCGCCCAGAGCGCGAAAATACCAAACGGCAGGTTAATATAGAAAGCGGAAGGCCAGCCAAAGGCGGCAATAAGTATCCCGCCAAGGACAGGACCGGTGGCGATGGCAACACCCCCGACGCCACCCCAAACGCCGAATGCCCTGGCGCGCTCGGCGGGCTGGGTAAAAATGCCCTGCAGCAGCGATAAAGAGTTAGCGACCTGTAGCGCCGCGCCGATCCCCTGAAGTACTCTGGCAAACACTAAGAATGGCAGCGACTGCGCCATGCCACAGAGCAGAGAGGCAACGGTAAAAAGCAAAACGCCAGTACAAAAAACCTTTTTGGGTCCGAAACGATCGCCCAGCGCCCCGGCGCTTAATAGCACGGCGGCAAAGGCGATGGTATAAGACGCAATCGCCCACTGTAACCCGCTAAGATTAACCCCCAGGCTCATTTTCAAACTGCTTAACGCCACATTGACCACGGTGGCATCCAGAGTGACCATAAAGAAACCCATTGAAACGATCGTTAATGCCGCCATGCGGTTTATTTCTCTGTTTTCCATTTTACCTGCTTTTTTATAACTGCCTGAATTGACATTGATTGACAGGAGTAACGTGCAACGATGACCATTGCCCCTACGTCCGACCTTATCGCGCACTCCCAGGCATGAAAAACGAGTTTTTGACACCTCAGCTTGATCGAATGTTATTCTTGCAGTTCATTTCCCGATTGCAGGTTTCCCTCTTTGAGAAGAACACTCCCCGGTATTTCGGCGCTGATCGCCTTTGAAGCCAGCGCCCGCCACAACAGTTTTTCACGGGCCGCAGCGGAACTGTTTATTTCAGAAGGGGCCGTCAGCCGGCAGATAGCGCGGCTGGAAGCGCAGCTTGGCAGTACGCTGTTCGTACGTCGGGGCAACCGCGTTGAGCTTTCCCGGCAGGGCCAAAGCTACGCGGCGCAGGTGCGTGAAATTCTGGGCAGGCTGGAACAGGAAAGCCTGCGGCTGGTCGCACAGCCCGACGATGGCGGTATCCTGGAACTGGCGGTGATCCCGACTTTTGCCAGCCGCTGGCTGATCCCGAGGCTGGATCGATTTCAAAAACGCTATCCGAATATCATCCTCAACCTGTCGGAGCGAACGAAGCCCTTCCCGATGTCCGGCAGTGGATTTGATGTGGTTGTGCATTTTACTCATCCTGCCTGGGTCGGCCATGTGGTCCAGCCGCTGTTCGCAGAAAACCTGGTGCCGGTTTGCCGCCCCGACCTGCTCAAGGGGCATATCAGCGGTGATGCCCCGCTGGTTCTGCTGCACAAACGCGGCACGCCGAATGCCTGGCGCGATTACGTTAACGCCAGCGGCCTGCCTGTTGCCAACGCCATCGCCGGTCCGCGATTTGATCTGTTCTCGTTGCTGATCGACGCGGCGATTGCCGGGCTGGGCGTGGCGCTGGTGCCGGGGATTTTTGTTGAGTCGGAGCTGGCAGCCGGTGCGCTGTGCATACCGTGGCAGCGGGTTGAAAGGGGCAATACGCTGGCGGTAATCACGCTGAACGATACCGCGGCCGATCCTAACCGCGATCGTTTTGTACAGTGGCTGGTGGACGAAGCGCAGCAGTTCTGCGCTGGCGATACCTCTCCATAATTCCGACAGGGCTGCCGTTTTCGGCTTTCGGGGGGGACAATCGCCAACGCGTCGGCAAGCGAGGAGAATGGCACCGTGGTTTCAGGTCCACGGCACCGGGCTCTTACTGTACCTCCGCCATTTGCAGCAGCGCACTGCGCAGGGAGGCGGGGAACATCTCTCCGTGGCGCAGCCCCGGAAACAGCTGCCAGGTCACGCCGACACCGTTATCGCTAAGCTCCGCGACGGCGACGCGTACGGCGGCAAGCGCGTCCGGCCGGTGCTCTTCGCCAGGGCGCGGCAGATCCCCGTCGCCCTCCAGCAGGTGCAGCCTCCTGCCCTTCGCTTCATCTTTGGTGACCGCGCCCAGCCGCTTGAGCAGCACGAAATCATCCTGCGCCACCGACGGGCTGGCGGCGAAGTAATCGTTAAATGATGGCGCGGAGAGAAAGCTGTCGAGCACCAGCAGCCCGCCGTAAGAATGGCCCCACAGCCCTCGCCGCTGCGCGTCAATCGGCAGCCCTTTTTCCACCTGCGGCGCGATGGTCTGCGTCAGCAGCTGGCGAAATGCGGAGCTGCCGCCGCCTTCCCGGCCGCCCCGATTCTGCCGATCGCGCCAGTGCGCCGGGGTGTAGTCATAAGCGCGGGCCAGCTGATCGAACGGCAGATCGGTCTGATATCCGACGGCCACCAGCACCGGCGGCGTTCCTGCCGACAGCTGCCGCAGCAGATCGTCGGAAAGTTTGTCCATTGCCGCGTTGCCGTCCAGCAGATACAGCAGCGGATAGCCCGAGGCGGGCGGTGCTTTGTCCGGGATCGCCGTCCACACTTTGTAATGGCGGCGACCGTCGGCGGAGTCAAACTGGCGGACGGTGAAATGGTAATACGCCGATCCCCGGTCGGCGATATTCGGCCCCAGCGGGGTGAGATTCGGTCGGGCAAAGCTGTTACCTGCACCAAGCAGCATAATCGTGAATACTCCCAGCCGCGCAATGACGCGGCATATTTGCCGGTGATCCGGTCGATGATTCATTGTTTCTGTTCCCTGAAAAAGCACGCGGTGCCCGGATGAGGACGCCGCGTGCGGTGCGTCAGAAGTGCAGGCCCAGCTGCATATAGTAAGTCCGGCCCGATTCGTTATAGGTACGTGCCCCGGCGCCATAGGCGTAGGTGCCGTTCGCCCCGGAGGTTAACGCATTACCTTCACGGAAGTGCCGCTTGTCGAACAGATTATCCACCCCGGCGGTGACGTCCACCGCTTTATTCACGCTGTACACCGCGCTCATGCCCAACACCGCATAGGGTGACACCTGCCATTTTTCACTGCCTGAGGTGGCTTCACCCTGCGAGTTATATTGCTGCGGTTTCTGCCTGCCGTACCAGGTCAACGTCCCCTGTAACGACAGGTCGTTAGTCGCCTGCCAGTCCAGCGTCGAATTAATGGTGTATTTCGGAATGATTGACAGGTAATCGCCGGTGGTTTTGTTTTTATTTTCGATGATATAGGTGAAATTGTTATTCATCTTCAGGCTGTCGCTAATCGGGAAGTTCAGCGTTCCCTCCAGCCCCTGCACCAGCGCGTCGGGCACGTTTTCCCATTTATAGACGTTAGAGGTGCCGTTGAAATAATCCGCCGTGTAGCCCGCCTCGATCTTGTTGTGGTAGTCATTGCGATACCAGGTCAGTCCGGCCTGTACGTCGTCATGGTGATACTCAATGCCGATCTCTTTGTTGACGCTGGTTTCCGCCTTCAGATCGCGGTTGCCCTGCAGATAGCAGCTGGTGGTGCTGGCGTAGCAGCCGTTACCGCTGCTGTAGAGCAGATAGTTGGGGTTAGTCTGGTACAGGTTTGGGGCTTTCCAGGCGCGGGCGATCCCCAGCTTGAGGGTAAAGTCATCGCCCAGCTCCTGCGACAGGTTCAGCGACGGGCTGAGGTTGCTGCCGGTAACCGACTGATAGTTATAACGCAGTCCCGGCGTCAGGCGGGTTGAATCGGTCAGATCGATATTATCTTCACTGTAGACGCCATAGATATCCGCCGAGCTGTAGCTGCTGCGGTCGGTACTGGACACGCCGTTGACCTCAGAAGTGGTGGTCACAATATTGGAAGTGGGATCTTTCATCGTCTGATGATTCATTTCGGCCCCGAAGGTCACGGTCTGACTGACGCCGAAATCAAACGGAATATTTACCTCGGAGTGCAGGTTGGTATCGTTCAGATTGATGGTGGAGAACCCTTCGCTGGTGGTGCTGAACAGCCCCTCCAGCCCGCCGGACAACCCTTCATTCAGGCGGGTATTGCGCGTTTTCTCAAACTGAACGTAGTTACTGGTGGTAACGCCGTTATCCCAGGCTCCGGTGTATTTCAGCGCCAGCGTCTGGCGATAGATGATATTGGTTTCCTTGCCGTAGTTGGCTTTCACCAGCGTGCTGCTGTTGGTGTTTTGCGTATCCCCGGCGTAAAGGTTGCCCTGACGGCTGAACCCGGCATCCAGCTCCAGCGCCTGCCTCGGCAGAAATTCCCAGCGCAGCACGCCGTTGATGTTTTTATTGATCGCGCCTTCGCGCCCCGCTGGCACCATCCCGGCATATTTGCCGCTGCGTTCCGCCGTATGACCGTCGTTAATATTCTGCCCGTCGGCCTGGGTTTTGCTCCAGTTACCGTATATGCGCATCGTCAGATTATCCGCCAGCGCGCCGCTCAGATTGGCGTTATAGCGGTGGGTAGCCCCTTCTGATTTATGCTCGGGAACGTTGTAATAGCTGTTAAAACTGCCGTGCCAGTCGTTGCCCGCCGGTTTGGTAATGATATTCACCACCCCGCCCATCGCGCCGTTTCCGTACAGCGCCGCCGCCGGTCCACGGATCACTTCAATACGATCGATCATTTCTGGCGGCACCCAGTTGCTATCGCCCCGAGTATCGCGCTCGCCGCGCCAGCCGTAGCGCACCGAGTTGCGGCTGCTGACCGGCATGCCGTCGATCAGGATCAGCGTGTTCTCCGGTCCCATGCCGCGAATATCGATCTGACGGTTATTACCACGCTGGCCGCTGCTGGAGTTTCCGGTAAGGTTGACCCCGGGCATGGTGCGTATCAGCTCAGAGACATCGCGCTGGATGGGATGCTTTTTGATCGCCTCGCTGTCGATAATCGACACGCCGGGTGCCTGTAGCGTTTGCTCTCTGGCTGTCACCACCAGGGTGTTATCGCCCTGGCTGCTCTCCTCACCAATGGTTAGCTTGTCTTCTTTATTGGTCGAGTCTTTCTGGTTCCGATCCGGCGTTTTTTCAGCGGTGGATTGCTCAGCCTGTACCGCAGGCACGGCAATAGCGAGGGCAACAAGCGAGCTTAACAGCGAAAACTTCAGGGATTTTTTCATAGTGACGTGTCTTACAAACGAGCGAGGAAGGAAAAGGGAGCAATTAATCTAATGAGAATGATTATTGATTTCAATAAAAGATGTGATTTTTTGTGGGATATTGTTTAGCAATGTGAATGTATCATTACTGACTGAAAAAATAACGTCGCGTGATCGGCAGCGTGCGGGCCTTGCTGACCGGCAGCCGCAGAAATGAGCATAAAAAAAGAGGCGAAGATAACTTCGCCTCTTTTTCGGTCAGTCTGGCACTGATAGCGATTAGCGCACAATCAGCCCTAACAGGATACCAACCGCACCAAAGTCAGAGTCGCTGAAGGTGGTGTTGGCCAGGCCGATGCTGCCCAGTACCGGCAGCAGGAACACCGGGATAAAGGTGATCAGCAGACCGTTAGTGAAGGCACCGAGGATTGCACCACGACGGCCGCCAGTGGCGTTACCGAACACGCCCGCTGCGGCACCGACGAAGAAGTGCGGCACCACGCCCGGAATAATCACCGTCATGTTCAGCGCATACAGCAGGAACATGCCCAGAACACCGGCTACGAAGCTGCTGAGGAAGCCAACCAGCACCGCGTTTGGCGCGTAAGGGAACACCACCGGGCAGTCGAGCGCCGGTTTGGCATTTGGCACCAGCTTGTCGGAGATGCCTTTGAACGCCGGAACGATTTCGGCAATCACCATACGCACGCCCTGCAGAACGATATACACACCGGCGGCGAAGGTAATCGACTGCATCAGGGAGAACATGAACCAGTTTTTACCCCCGGCGTTCATCTCTTTCACCGCCGACGGACCGGCCACCAGACAGGTGAAAATAAAGATAAAGAACATGGTGAAGGCAATAGCAACCGGGGTGTCGCGCAGGAACAGCAGGCTTTTCGGGACCTGCATGTCCTCGGTGGACTTCTCTTTATTACCGAACTTGCTGCCGATAAACGCGGACAGCAGCTGGGAGATTGAGGAGAAGTGGCCGAAAGCAACATCGTCCGAACCGGTGACTTTTTTCATGTACGGATGAATAATCGCCGGGAAGAACACCATCGAAACGCCCACCACCAGCGAACCGACCGCAATCAGGCTGGCACCGCGCATGCCGGCGGTAGACAGGATCACTGCCACCATCATCGACATAAACAGCGTGTGGTGACCGGTCAGGAAGATATATTTCCACGGGGTAAAGCGGGCAATCGCGATGTTAATCACCATGGCGAAGAACATAATCATCGCCATCTCTGTACCGAAGCTTTTCTGCGCCACGGCCACAATCGCTTCGTTGTTCGGCACCACGCCCGGAATACCGAAGGCATGATGGAAGATCGCCGCAAAATCACCCAGCGAAGAAACAATCAGCCCGGCACCGGCACCGAGGATCAGGAAGCCCATCACGGTTTTCACCGTTCCCTTGATCACTTCAGTTGCGGGTTTCTTCTGTGCAACCAAACCAATCAGCGCAATCAGGCCAACCAGTATCGACGGCTCGGAGAGCACGTCACTCATTAAGAAACGGAAGAATTCCATTATGGCTCCTGATTATAACGCGCCGAGTTCCGACAGCGCGGCGGAGATACGCTCTTTCATCGCCGCTTTGTCTACCATGTTTTGCAGAGAGACGATTTTGCCGCCCACCTGCTGTGCAATCAGCTGCTCAGCAATATCGCTGGTGCCAACAAAGATATCGCTGGCGGTGCCTTTTGCTGAACCCAGGTCCACGTGATCGACTTCCGCCGCAACGCCCAGATCCTTCACGATATTTTTAATGCTCATTTCCATCATCAGGCTGGTGCCCAGGCCATTGCCGCATACCACGGTAATTTTCATTTGTTGTTCCTCTGGTCGTTTAATAACGTGAAATAATGGATAAAATCTGTTCAACGCGGGTGGCAGCCATCAGCGCGTCGGTATCTTCAGGCGTGTCAAACAGCCCGGCGAGCGCGGTGATAATGCCGATATGGCTGTTGCTGTCGGTCGCCGCCAGCACAAACAGCAGCTTCACCGGGTCATTACCCTCGGAATCAAAGTTCACGCCCTGCTGCACCAGCGTCAGGCTGATGCCCAGTTTATTCGCGCCTTCTTCCGGGCGAGCGTGGGGCATGGCAATACCGGGGCCAACGACATAGTACGGGCCAATCGCTTCATGCGAACGGTAGATAGCCTCAACATAGCGGGCTTCGATCGTACCGTTGTCACGTAATGGCTGGCAGGACAGCGCAACTGCGTGACGCCAGTCTTCACAGGCTGGTACAATCTGCACAACGTCAGCAGTCAGGAGTTCTTTCAACATTTATCAGTCACCTCTCTCTTTTCGCCCGAGCAGAGTAGTGTCGAACCGCCTGGAATAATGTGATAGAGATCTAAAAAGTTAACGCTAACTGTTAAAGCTATCAGTAACTGTGATCGGCATATCATTTGCTGGTTAACCAGTTGTTGTCTTTTATCCGGAACGGCACACTGTCAGCAGGGTAAATCATTGCGCGGCAGCGCCGCGTAACAGAGCGTTCAGGAGAACCAGGATGCGAAAGCGTCGTAGTAGTGGTCGCGTGACGCTACAGGATGTTGCTGACTATGTTGGCGTTGGCGTTATGACGGTGTCGCGAGTGATGCGCACGCCGGAGCTGGTGTCAGACAAAGTCCGCAGTGAAGTTGAAAAAGCCGCCCGCGCACTGGGTTATGAAGCCAGCGCGCCCGCCGCCGAGCTGGCCGCCACTCCGCAGCAGCGCGTCACCCTACAGGACGTGGCCCGCCACGCCGGGGTTGGGCAGATGACCGCATCGCGCGCGCTGCGTGACCCGTCGCAGGTCTCTGAAGCCTCATTGAGGAAAGTGGAACAGGCGGTGCGCGAGCTGGGCTACGTAACCAACCAGGCCGCCGCCGCGCTGGCTTCCCAGCAGTCGCATACCGTAGCGGTGCTCTATCCTTTTCAGCACGATCGTGCCAGCACCCGCTTCGTGCAGGCGCTACAGCACACCCTCAGCAATCAGCCGTTTCAGCTGATCATGGCCTGCCACGAATATCATCAGTACGGCGAAACGCCGCTGGTGGAAAAACTGCTGCAGCACCGCCCTTCCGCGCTGGTGCTGTTCGCCGCCCAGCTGTCACCGAAAACCTGCGAGATGCTGGAGTCATCGGAAGTGGTGACGGTCAACGTCTGCGGAGCCGGGCAGTTTTCCGCCGATCTGACGCTGAATATTGCCTTCAGCGACGCCGCCGAACGGCTGACCCGCACGCTGCTGGAAAAAGGCTATCGCCGCATTGCCTTTATCGGCGCGCAGACCGATAACCGCCTGCATAAGCAGCAGCTGAACGGCTGGCACAGAGCGATGCTGGCGCACTACCAGAACGCCGACCTGATGATCACCGTGCCGGATGCACCGAGCCTGCAGTTTGGCCGCTTTGCGCTCGGTCAGCTGCTGCAAAACCAGCCGGATCTGGACGCGATTATTTGCAGCCACGAAGAGATCGCCATCGGCGTGCTGGCCGAATGCCAGCGGCGGCTGCTGAAGGTGCCTTACGATATGGCGGTGGCCTGCCTGGACGGTTCGACCGACTGCGATCACACCTTCCCGTCGCTGACCTCGATGCGGCTGAACTATGAAAAACTCGGTCAGCAGGTAGGACAGCGGCTGATGGCGATGCTCGACGACGCCCCGCAGCCGCTGGAAGAACAGATTAAATTTGCCTTCGAGCCGGGTGACAGCAGCTGAGAAGAATAAATAATTCCGGCATCCCCTCCTTTTGTCGTTATCTTCAGTTAGGCTGTTGGCAATACGGGAAAACGATGTAAGGAGATTGAATGACTTATTCTCAGAACCAGTCGCTGTCGGTTACCGAAGCGCTGGACAAGCTGGAAGCGCAGTACGATGCCGCCGTCGCCGCCCTGCGCGATGCCATTACTGCCTTTATTGCCGACGGCAGCCTGCCGGACGCCGCAGCCCGCGCCAGCGGGCTGTTTGTTTATCCGCAGCTGCGCGTCAGCTGGGACGGCGTGGCCCCCAGCCAGCGTCTGATTCGCGCCTTTGGCCGCTTTACCCGCGCCGGATGCTACAGTACTACCGTCACCCGCCCGGCGCTGGCCCGCCACTATCTGAGCGAGCAGCTGGAGCTGCTGAGCAGCGAATACAGCGTATCCATTGAGGTACTGCCGTCGCAGCAGGAGATCCCCTTCCCTTACGTGATTGACGGCTCCGGCCTGGCACTGGATCGCAGCATGAGCGCGGGTATTGCCCAGCACTTCCCGACCACCGAACTGTCGCAGATTGGCGATGAAAACGCCGACGGCCTGCTGGCTATAGGTGAAACCTTCCCGCTGTCGCACTTCGATGCGCTGCGCACCGACTTTTCGCTGGCGCGCCTACGCCACTACACCGGCACGCCGGTCGAGGATTTCCAGCCCTACGTGCTGTTTACCAACTACACCCGCTACGTTGATGAATTCGTGCTGTGGGCCTGCGAGCAGATCGCCGATCCCGAATCGCCGTATCAGGCGCTGTCCTGCGCCGGTGGCATCACCATCACCCACGATACGCCGCACCCGGAGCAGACCGTTTCCGATCTGGCCTGGAAAAAGCACCAGATGCCCGCCTGGCATCTGATCGCCAAAAACGGCCAGGGGATCACCCTGGTGAATATTGGCGTTGGTCCGTCGAATGCCAAAACCATCTGCGATCACCTGGCGGTTCTGCGTCCGCACGCCTGGCTGATGATTGGCCACTGTGGTGGGCTGCGCGAAAGCCAGACCATCGGCGACTACGTGCTGGCGCACGCCTATCTGCGCGACGATCACGTGCTGGATGCGGTGCTGCCGCCGGATATCCCGATCCCGAGCATTGCCGAAGTGCAGCGCGCGCTGTACGACGCCACCAAGCTGGTCAGCGGCATGCCGGGCGAAGAGGTCAAGCAGCGGCTGCGTACCGGTACGGTGGTGACCACCGACGATCGCAACTGGGAGCTGCGCTATTCAGCCTCCGCGCTGCGCTTTAACCTCAGCCGCGCGGTGGCAGTGGATATGGAAAGTGCGACCATTGCCGCGCAGGGCTATCGCTTCCGCGTGCCGTACGGCACGCTGCTGTGCGTCTCCGATAAGCCGCTGCACGGGGAGATTAAGCTGCCTGGCCAGGCGAACCGCTTCTACGAAGGAGCGATTTCCGAGCATCTGCAAATCGGTATCCGCGCGATCGATCTGCTGCGCGCCGAGGGCGATCGCCTGCACTCACGCAAGCTGCGTACCTTTAACGAACCGCCGTTCCGTTAAGCATTAGCCGGGCGTCTGCCCGGTGCGATTAAAGGCTGGAGAGTGAATCGTGCTCTCCGCCTTCCTCTGAAGACGTTACACCTGTAACGGTGCACCTGTTACACCCGTCCATATCGTTACACCCACAACGCCACAGCATCACTTTTAACGTGATGAATTTTATGATTTTTATTTTAATCATATTTTTTGGCACGCCTTTCGCATTCTCCAGCGCGAGTACCTGCTCCGGCCCTGCTGACACCACGGCAATGGACAGGTTTAAAGCCAATCTCAGGGGAATAACTATGAAAGCAGCACGTTGGTATCAGGCTCGCGACATCCGTATTGATGATATTGAGGAACCGACGGTTTCCGCAGGGAAGGTAAAAATCAAAGTCGCGTGGACCGGGATCTGCGGCAGCGATCTGCACGAATATCTTGCCGGCCCGATTTTTGTGCCGGTAGAAAAGCCGCATAAAATCAGCGGCGATATCGCACCTATCGTGATGGGCCATGAATTTTCGGGTGAAGTGGTAGAAGTGGGCAGCGGCGTTACCAAATTCAAAGCCGGTGACCGCGTGGTGGTTGAGCCGATCCTCTCCTGTCAGGAGTGCGAAGCCTGCCGCGAAGGCAAATACAACCTGTGTGGCGATCTGGGCTTCCACGGCCTGTCCGGCGGCGGCGGTGGTTTCTCCTCCTTCACCGTGGTTGCTGAGCACATGGTTCACCGTATGCCAGACGCCCTTTCCTACGAGCAGGGTGCACTGGTTGAGCCTGCGGCCGTTGCGCTGCACGCGGTGCGCATGAGCAAGCTGAAAGCCGGTGATAAAGCGGTGGTGTTCGGCGCGGGTCCGATTGGCCTGCTGGTGATCGAAGCGCTGCGCGCAGCCGGTGCGGCAGAGATCTACGTGGTTGAGCTGTCGCCGCAGCGTTCAGAGAAAGCGCGCGAGCTGGGCGCACGTCTGGTTATCGATCCGAGCAAAGAAGATGCGGTTGCCCGCATCCGCGAGCTGACCAACGGCGGCGTGGACGTGTCGTTCGAAGTGACCGGCGTGCCGGTGGTGCTGAAGCAGTGTATCGACAGCACCCGCTACGAAGGCGAAACCATTATTGTGTCTATCTGGGAAGGCGAAGCGTCATTCCATCCGAACAAGGTGGTGCTGGCCGAGCGCAACATTAAGGGCATTATCGCCTACCGTCATATTTTCCCGGCGGTGATGGATCTGATGACTCAGGGTTATTTCCAGGCGGACAAGCTGGTGACCAAGCGTATCGATTTGGCCGATCTGGTTGAGCAAGGTTTTGATGCGCTGGTGAAAGAAAAGCAGCAGGTTAAGATTCTGGTGCGTCCACCGCAGTAAATTTTTGTTAGTCCACCGTTTGGTGGGTTGAAGAGCTGATAAAGCCACTGTCATTGCGACGGTGGCTTTTTTTATGTGGTAAGGCTGTGGGTGGGTAGACAGTCTGTGCGGTTGGCGGCCGTGTGGGATTCGCGTTGATATTGCTGGTCGGGAGGTAGTCTGTGCGGCAAACTATTGGCTGTTTTCACGGAGAAAAGCCAAAAGCATCACTCATTCAGCTCTCAGCAGGCGACACCCGTATCAAAGCGCAGACCGGCGGGTCCCGCGATCGGGCAATCCACAGCGCTGAACGCAGTAAGGAAGCCAGGATTCACCCGCATGGACGCGGGGGAAAGCCACAGCCGGGCCAGGACGGCCCGTCTGTGGCGGTCCGACAGGCTGACGCACGAAGTGAAGGCACCGCAGCGCGGCGCGAGGACCGCCCGACCGCGGGACCCGCCGGTCAGCGCGATCCCCGCTCCACCAGCGAACCAGCAACCCAGCAACCCAGCAACCCAGCAACCGATTATTACCCCTAACGCTGCCGCGGAACACCCGCGCGACCAATCGCCGCCAGCAGCGCATCCACCATCTCCTCGCGCAAATACATATCCGCATCCGACAGCATCTGCGCCACACTCACCGTCTTCGACGCCTGATAAAAACGCCCGCTGCCCAGCGCCGCTTCAAACCGATTGGCATACTGATGCGCCTGCGCCAAATCCACATCCACCAGCAGCACCGCATGCGCCAGCACCACATGACAACGCGGCCCGTCGACGGGCTGATTCGCCACCGACTGCCAGTACTGCGCCGTACCGGCAATCTTACGAGCAGCATCGCCCTCGCCGCAGGCCAGATTGTACCGCCCATCGCAGAACGACCCTTCCACCGCCTGCCAACCGGTCGGCACACCCAAATCCAGCAGCGCATCGCTCAGCATATCGCAGAGATGTTCGTACACCCCCTCCGCCGCCTCGCCCAGCGTGCGCCACATCGGATAGGCCAGACTGATGTTGATAATCCCCGGCCCCTGCGGCACCAGCCCGCCGCCGGACTTGCGCAAAAACACCGGGCAACCGGCATCAGCAAACTGCGCCCTCACCTCATCCAGCCCGGTGAAGCGCTTATAGCTGCCCGGTACTACCAGCGACGGCGGCGAATGCCACAGCAGCGCCACCGCTTCACCAGCCGCAGCGCGGGCGTACAGCCCGGCCTCGGCCAGCGTCGGATCGGCGCAAAACATCAGCCGTGGGGAAAGCAGAGAAAACGAGCCGCCGAAATCGGCGGCCGGGGAAGCATCCTTCATCTGGTACCTTTATTCACTACCCGTATGCTGCTGTAACAGCCGGTTCACCTCCGCCGCTTTCTCCATCTGCGGCATATGCCCGGCCCCGCTAATCCGCTCGACCCGACTGCCCGCTGGGGCATTATCGGCATGCTGCGCCGGGATAATCGCATCGTCTTCACCCCATATCAGCAGCAGCGGCGCGCCGCCGTTGAGCTGCTGACCCGGCTGTGAAGACTGCTTCCCGCCAGCGAACAGGCTGTCCTGCAGCTGTTGCAGACAATCGCTGACGCCATCAAGCCGCTTGTATTTAAGCAAATCATCCAGCATCTGGCGACTGACTAATTCCGTATCGGCAAACAGTAATTCCACAACCGGTTTGAGATCGCGCCGCGACTGGGCATCAATAAAGCCTTGAGTGTAGGCTTCATTCACCTCTTCACCAAAGCCACCGCTGCCGATCAGCGACAGCGAACGTACGCGCTGCGGCGCATCCAGCGCCAGCTGTGCAGCAATCGCACCGCCGAGCGAATGCCCGACCAGATGTGCGGCGGGCAGGTCCAGCACCTGCATAAAGTCAGCGACAAACGCCGCCAGATCGCTCAGGCTGCTGCCGGTCAGCCGGGTTTCCGTCTGGCCGTGCGCGGGTAGATCCAGCGCCACCACCGTCGATTCCGGGAAGGCATCGAGGTTGAACAGCCAGTTATTCAAATCGCCGCCGAAGCCGTGAATAAACAGCACCGTCTTATCACCTTCCCCCTGGCGGATGTAGCGCACCCGCAGGCCGTTTACCTCAATATAACGGTCGGATGAAACCTGCTCGTCTTCGTCATCATCCGCCGCCGGAACCACCCAGCCTGCAATAAACGCGTCGATCTGCGCATCGCTGACCGCCTCCGGTGCCATTACGCCGAGCAGCGCCTTCACCGGCAGCACGTCGCCCTCTTCCGCCACCTTGCGCCGCAGAATACCGGCATCGGTGGCCTCGACCGCGTTGGCGATTTTATCGGTTTCCACGTTAAGAATCGGCATACCGGTGACGATCTCATCGCCCTCCTCCACCAGCCACTCGTTAACCGTACCTTCGCGCATCGACAGCCCCCACTTGGGCATCACCACCGGGGTAATTGTTGTTTCGCTCATCACTGTTTTCCTCTGTAGCCCAGGGTACGTTTCACCGCTTCAATAATCCGCTCTGCGCTGGGGAGGTAGCGATCCTCCAGCGAGGGCGAGAACGGCACCGGCGTATGCGGCGCGCAGACCATCTCGATCGGCGCTTTCAGCGCGCTAAATGCCTGCTGGCTCACCAGCGCGGAGATATCGGTGGCGATATTGCAGCGCGGATGGGCTTCATCCACCACCACCAGCCGCCCGGTGTTTTCCACCGTTTCAATCACCGTATCGACATCCAGCGGCGACAGCGACCGCAGATCCACCACTTCCACGTCGATGCCCTGTTTCGCCAGCTGCTGTGCCGCATCCAGCGCACGGTGCACCATCAGGCCGTAGGTGATAATCGATACGTCGCTGCCATCGCGCACGATGCTGGCTTCGCCAAACGGAATGGCATAGGGTTTTTCCGGCACTTCGCCTTCCAGCCCGTAGAGGTTTTTATGCTCACAGAAGATCACCGGATCGTTATCGCGAATGGCCTGAATCAGCATGCCTTTGGTGTCATAGGGCGTGCTCGGGCAGACCACTTTCAGGCCGGGAATATGGGTAAAGATCGGCGTCAGCATCTGCGAGTGCTGAGCAGCAGCGCGGAATCCGGCCCCGACCATTGCGCGGATCACTACCGGGGTTTCGGCCTTGCCGCCGAACATATAGCGGAACTTGGCCGCCTGGTTGAAGATCTGATCAAAGCAGACGCCCATAAAATCGATAAACATCAGCTCGGCAATAGGACGCATGCCGCAGGCCGCCGCGCCCACCGCCGCGCCCACATAGGCCGATTCCGACAGCGGCGTATCCAGCAGCCGGTCGCCGTGTTTGGCATACAGCCCCTTGGTCACCCCCAGCACGCCGCCCCAGGCATCTTTTTCGCCGTCGCCGCCCATGCCGCCGACGATATCCTCACCCAGCATAATCACGCTCGGATCGCGAGCCATTTCCTGATCGATCGCTTCGTTGATTGCCATTTTCATGCTTAATTTACGCGCCATGATCGAACCCTCAGTAGCTTACATAGACATCGGATAACAGGTCGTCAGCATCCGGTTCCGGTGCCGCTTTCGCTTCCTGAACCGCCTGCTCAATCAGCGCGGCCACCTCGCGGTCAACGTCGTTAAACGCCGCCGCACTGACCACGCCAGCGCCCTCCACCTGCGCGCGAAACAGCTTGAGGCAGTCCTGATTCGCGCGGATATACTCCAGCTCGTCGCGCCCGCGATAGGTCTGCGCATCACCTTCAAAGTGGCCGTAGAAACGGACCATTTTGCACTCCAGCAGCGCGGGGCCGCCGCCTTCCCGCGCGCGGCGGATCAGCTCTCCGGCAGTTTCATACACCGCAAAGAAGTCTGTGCCGTCGACGGTGACGCCCGGCAGCCCAAAGCCCGCCGCGCGGTCAACGTAGCTGTCCACCGCCGTGGCATAGCTGCGCGACGTGGCTTCGGCATAGCCGTTGTTTTCAATCACGAAGATCACCGGCAGATTCCACACCGCCGCCAGATTCAGGCTTTCAAGCAAGGTGCCCTGGTTGGCCGCGCCGTCCCCGGCGAAGGTGATGCCAATTTCGCCCTTACCGCGAAATTTCGCCGCCAGCGCAGCGCCGCAGACCAGCGGTGCCCCCGCGCCCAGGATGCCGTTGGCGCCCATCATGCCCTTGCTGAGATCGGCGATATGCATCGATCCGCCCTTGCCGTTGCAGGCACCGCCGGTTTTACCGTAGATCTCCTTCATCATCGCAATGACGTCCACGCCCTTGGCGATGCAATGCCCGTGGCCGCGGTGAGTACTGGCGATGCGATCGCCGTCGCCCAGATGCGAGAGAATGCCCACGGCGGTGGCCTCTTCCCCGGCGTAGAGATGGACGAAGCCGGGAATGTCGCCGCGCGAGAAGTCGACGTGCAGGCGCTCTTCGAAATCGCGGATGGTGCGCATACGACGATAAACGTTCAGCAGCTGCTCAGCGCTGAGCTGGCTGCCGGGATTGCTTGCTTCTCTGGTGTTCATAGTGTTCTCCAGATGGTCGGGTGGATACGCATCACGGCCGGTCAGGCACCGTGACGCAGTAATTGAGCCTGGGCGGCGTAGTGCAGGCAGGCATTGATATCGAGCGAGCGGAAGGCGCGCTCGCGCAGGGAGATGATGACGCGCTGCGTCGGGTTGAAGCTGAGTTCGCGCTCACCGTCAACGGCGATCACCCCCTGGCGCAGCAGCGTTGATTGCGGTACGCCGTGCTGCAGGGGCAGCCAGTGGGCGATGTCGACTTCGCTGAGGACACCGGGCGCGACGGGGGCCAGCAGACGGCAGCCGCCGGACCCAAAGGTGATTTGCAGGCCGCCGTTTTCGCGGCGACCCACGGGCTGAAGCAGGCCGCCGATGGCGGACAGCCCCACCGCCTGCGGTTCGGCAAAGCTGAGAAACAGCTGGGAGAGCGCGCCGGTGCTCCATATTGACCGCGCGCCGATAAACTGTTCGCCGGTGATGGCGGCATCGACCAGCGCGATATCGCGGCGCAGGGTTCCATCGGCTTCGGTGATAACGATGTCGAGCCATTTGTTCCACACCAGCGCTTTTTCTACCGGGATGCGGCCGCTGGCGTAGAGCCCGAGCGCCAGGCCGAGCACCGTCGGTTCGCGCATTTCCGGCCAGGCGTTATTGGTGCCGGTTGAGAGGCCGACGATGGGCACTTCGCCGCAGTGGCGGGCCACGGCGCGATGGGTGCCGTCACCGCCGAGCACGACGATGGCGGCTGCGCCCGCCTGCTGCATCCATTTCGCCGCTTCGAAGGTGTCCTGCACGGTGGCGGTGACCGTGCCGGGCAGCCAGTCCAGCTGCGGCAGTCGCCAGTCCGGGCGCTGGGCCAGTTCACGCAGCAGCAGTGCCCGCAGTCCTTCACGGTCCGGCATCATGCGGACTTCGCCGATACCGCAGGCGGCCAGCGAGGCCATCAGGCGCAGCAGCAGGTTGACGCGTTCCGATAGCGGCAGCGTACCAGCATGGCCGACGACGCGGCGGATGTCGCGGGCGGATACCGGGTTAGCGATGATGCCGACCCAGGGGCGTGGCGCGTGGCTGTGTATCATTTGCGTCTCTCCGTAATCAACTGGCAGAGATAACGCAAGGGTTGTGCCATATATGTAAAATAAAAGTTAAAACATTGTGATTCAGGTGGTTATTAATACGGCGATGGCGTTCGCTGCCTGGAGAGTGTTACAGCTGTCACCTGTTCGGTATGTGGTTGAGTGGACAGGTGTAAAGCGATGGTGAGGGGTTTGTTGCGGTGGGACAGGTGGAAGGTGCTCGGCCATTGATCAGGTAAAGTTGCTATCAAAATTGGGATCGGTTCCCAGCCCTGGCGGCGGCAACCGGGCGGTCCTCGCGCCACGCGTTGCGTGGTGCCTTCGGTTTCAGCTGCTGGCCTGTCGGACCGGCGGAGACGCTACATCCATGTAGCGACCCCGCCTGACGCCAGCGTCCTGCTGGCGTCTCCTGGCCATCCGCTTCCACCTCAGCGCTGCGGATTGCCCTTCAGCCGCCGCCAGGGCTGTGCCCCATTCCGGATTTTTTCGTCGCTTTAAAGGGGCATTCAGCAGACTGGTTTTGCTGTATGGCAATTTGAGTGCTGAACAAAAAAGGAAGCCAGAGTACTAACGTAGGAAGCAGACGCAAACTTAGGTTGGCACAGCATTGGCCGGCATCCGATAACGCAAATCAATGCCAGGAATATCTTTTACCTGAACAGAGCTCTGCAATCACGGCGCTGACGGGGGGCTGCCACGACTGGCAATCCACAGCGCTGAACGGAGAGAGGAAGCCAGGATGCGACCGCAGGACGCGGGCGCAAGGCTCGGTCGGCACACGGATGTGCCGTCTGAG